>VFZY01000021.1 GCA_016870915.1 Acidobacteriota bacterium
GTCGGTGAGGCGGAAGGCTCCCACCCAGCCGGAAATCCCAGCCTCGCTGACGGCGGGTCCGGCGATGATTTTGTCTTCGAAGATCACCGGCGGCATCGTGAAGGCTTCTCCGATACTCGAGTTGGCGGCACGCCGGGCCCAGATCAAGCTGCCGGATTCCATGCTGAGCGCTACCAGGTAGCCGTCCACGGTTCCGCGAACCAGGTAGCCATCCTTGATGGCCACGCCCCGATTGAATTGCCAGGCTTCCTTGGCGCGGGGCACCCATTCGTGTTTCCAGATCAATTCGCAGTTGCGGGCGTCGATGGCCGCCGTCGTGCGGAGTCCAGTGAGATACATGCGCCCCTGATAGACGATGGGCCCCGTTTGAAAATTGCTCTGTTCGCCGAACTGAAAGAGGCAGGCCACACGCAGTTGGGCGGCGTTGGCCGGCGTGATTTGCGCCGACTGCACGAACCTCGCTCCGGAATAGTCGTGCGTGTGATACAGCCAATCGCTCTTCGACGAGTAAGCGTTGTTCAGCTCCGCTTGGGATGGCCCGGCGCCCTGACGCGGAGTGGCGCTTGGCTCACCGGGGATGAAAGCGGGAGGAGTCAAGTTCCGGCCCTTGGAACCGGCGGGGGGAGCTACGCTGCCCGTCGTCATCCACGGCGCGCCCTCCTTTAACTCCTCGTCACCCGGCGAGTGGCCGTTGTATTGCAAGATGTAGGCAGTCACGTCGAGCGCCTGACCGGCGGGAAGAAGACCCCCGCCGGGGGGCATCCTCTGAACGTTGCGCCAAAGCCAGTAGGGCTGCCTGGCCCCCCGATTCTCCAGGAACGACGCGCCCGCCAGCGGTAGCGCCACGCCGTTGGCAAGATCGGAGCCATGGCAGTTCTTGCACAGCGCCGCGTAGTGCTTCTCGCCGCGTTGCGCCTGCGCCTGGCTGAATCCTCCGGTGCTCGCCGGGACAGCAGTATGCTGGGCGAGAAGCGGACTGAGCAACGCTAGACACAATCCACACACCTTTCGGAATACCCGCCAACGAATAGCTTCCTTCATGGCTCTCTCCCCTCAGTACGTGCGTGTGCCGGGCGCAAGCGTCGGCACGTGGTACACCGATGTTCGGGCCGTGATGTAGAGGCCGTGGAATCCCTCACCCCAGGCGAGATTAGCCGGCGCTTCCGGTGTCTTGATCACACCCAGCAGGCTTCCGGCCGGGTCCATCACCTGGATGCCCTCTGCCGTCGCCAGCCACAAGGCGCCGTCTTCACTGGTCTTGATCCCATCCGCGGCAACCGCGGCCACGGTCTTCCCCGCGCCCAGCAATCCATCAGGCGCAATCGGGTACTCGCGCAGCGCCTTGCCCCGGTAGTCCGCCACGTAGAGCCGCTGCTGGTTGGGGCTCAGCGTCACGCCGTTCGGGCCGACGCAATCCTGGGCCACCACGCGGGTCTGGCCCTGCCGCGTGATCTGATAGACGCGGCCCTTCGGCAGGTCTGTGAAGTAGATGCTGCCGTCGATGGCATAGACCAGATCGTTCGGCCCTTCAAGGCCGCCGGCCGCAAGCACGGTAATCGTGCCGTCTTTCTCCGTTCGCGTCACACGGCCCGCCTCGCAGGTGAGCAGGCGCCCCTGGTGATCGAAGGTCAGGCCATTGGCGCGATTGCTGCTTTCGCGAAACACCGTGGCCGCCCCGCGCCGCCAATGAATGATGCGGTGGTTCGGGATGTCGCTGAACAACAGAAACCCGCGGCGGCTGAACACAGGCCCCTCGGTGAACCGGTAGCCATCGGCGATCTTGCGAATGGGCGCATCCTGCCGGATCAGTTTCAGGAACGATGGTTGGCGTACGTCGATCATCGCTAGGACCCTTCCCCCGGCGCGAAGTAGCTCTTCACCGGCGCCTTGTAGGCGATCTTCAAATCGGGGGTCTCAATCTTCTTGCCGCCCCGATGGCCGCTCTCCATCAGGAATGAGAGCGCGCCCGTCGTCAGCAGCGTTCGCTCCACCGCGTACGGCCGCGAGCCGGTGGCGATCATCTGCGTGATGCCGTGCACCAGCATGCTGAAGTTGTTCGAGTTCTCAATGGGGATGTAGCAGAGCGCCGCTTCGGGCTCAGGCTTTCCGCGCGTGCGTGCGGCAACCAGGTACTCGCTCACCTTGCCGCCCAGGGCAAGTGCGGCTGCCCGGAACCCGTCGCGGTACTCGATCAGACACAGCACCGGCTCCTTCACATCCTCCGGCTTGCCCGGTTCCACCTGCCGCCCCCGCGCCAGCGCGGCGTCCAGCAGCGAACGGTCCCACAGCTTCTCGGAGGCCGCGCGCCACACCTCGGCGCCCTTCAGCAACTGCACCGAACGCACGCCTGTCTCGCCGCCCCTGCGCCGCTCGGCAATGGCCTGCATCGCCTCCAGAATGTGGAACAGTCCGCCGTCGGCCACCCAGCCGCCGCCCACGCCCAGAACGCTCTCGAAGGCGCTGTCCGGCGGCGGGTCAAAGCTCGGCCGGCGGAATGTCACCGAAACCGAGGAGCCGGCCATCAGCGGAAACTTCAGCTTGCGCGACCAGTCGTACATCCGACGCGCCTTGGCCCAGTCATAGGAGAGATGCTTGTCCACGAACACCGGGCATGAACGGCCCGAGGCTTCAAACACCTTCACCACCTGTTCGAAGTACTCAAACCGCGGATACAGTTGCTGGTTCTTCTCGTTGTGGGGATAGTTTCCGTGTTCGCACACCAGGATCACGCCGTCCACGCTCAGCTTCCCGGCGCCGCCAACAGTCACCGCCTCGGCAATCGACTTCGCCACCGGCACGCGGTACGCCGAGGCCAGGCGGTTCCCAATGTCGGCCGGATGAATCTGGTCCATCCAGAGCGAGGCAACCTCGAACGGAGGCTCATGGTACTTCTCGCCGATCCAGTAGCCTTCGAGAAACCTCGTGATGAAGTTGTCGGAGTGCGAACGCACATGGTACGTGCTCGACAGGCAGGCGATCTTCTTGCGAGCCGTCTGCGCCGTCGCCACTGGCGTGGCGGCCGCGGCGGCCAGAAAGTCGCGGCGGCGGATTGAGTTCCAGGTTGTCATCGTGCGGCCACCTCCTCGTTGGCCTTCATCACTCGGATGAGGTTCAGTCCCATGATCTTGCGGATGTCCGCATCGGAGTATCCCTTCTCCGCCAGCGCCCGCACCAGCGCCGGATACTTCGAGACATCCTCCATGCCCACCGGCACCATGCCGGAGACGCCGTCGAAGTCGGAGCCCAGACCAACATGGTCGGCGCCCACCAGCCGGGCTACATGGTCGATGTGATCCTCAAGCCGTGCCAGCGGAACCTTGGGCATCTTCTCAAAGTACTTCTTCTGAACGCCCCGGATCAGTTCCCAGCGCGAGGGGTCCTTGGGCCGCGTTTCGAGGATGGTCTTGATCTCCCGGTCGCGCGCCTCGCGGTTCCGGATGTAGACGTCGTAGGCAGCCTCGTCAAGATAGCCCGCGTGGAAGTTGATGCACATGACACCACCCTTGGAGGCAATGGCCCGGATGATCTCATCGGGCATGTTGCGAGGAATGGGCGCGATAGCCTTCACCGAGGAGTGCGAAGCGATTACCGGCGCGCGGCTGGCCGCCACCGTGTCGAGAACGGCCTTGTCGGAGATATGCGAGACGTCGGGAATCATGCCCAGGCGGTTCATCTCGCCGATGAGTTCGCGTCCCGCTTCGGAGAGGCCGCCGTGGCGGGGCGTGTCCGTCATCGAATCCGCATAGATGCTGTTGCGGAAATGGGCCAGCGTGATGTACCGGATGCCCAGCCGCGCAAACTGGCGCAGCACAGGAAGGCTGTCATGGAACAGGTGGCCCCCTTCCAGGCTGGCAAGCGCCGCGATGCGCCCCGCCTTGTGGATCCGCAGGACGTCCGCCGAGGTGCGGGCAAATTCGACATCGCGCGGAACGCGCTTCAGTTCCTCATGCAGGGCGTCCAGCACCTCCATCGAACGTGGCATCCACTGCGCCTGGGGATAATCCTGAGGCTGCGCGAACACGCCAAAGAACACCGCCCCCATGCGCCCCTTGCGCATGCGCGGCAGGTCGAGCTCATAGTAGCCGTGCTCGTCCGCCAGACGGTAGCCTTCGTCAAGGAAGTAGCGGGGCGTGTCGATGTGGGCATCGAAGATGAGGATGTCGCGAAGCAGCCGTTCGACGCGGGCATCCAGGGCCCCCGGAGCTTGCGCCGCGAGTGCCAGCGGGAAAAGGCAAAGCAGTCTGTGCATTGACCGCGATGGTATCAAGATACGCGAGGTAACGGGGGATAGATGATACGCTATGTAGACTATGGAAGCTTCCATGCTCGGAAGGTGCCTGCTACGGCTGGCTCTGTTGCTTCCCCCCGGAATCGCCTGCGCACAGGAGCCCCCCGTTCCCCCGGCCCGAAGGATTGCCTTGCAGTACTCGGTGTCGCCCAATCTCTTGCCGCTGGGCGGTACGCCCCGTGTCTTCATCAGTCTCACCAACGTCAACCGTGACTCCGACCAGCCCATACAGCCCGGCGACACGTTCACCATGGCATTCGAGCTGGGTGAAGGCCGGCTGCTGAGCCTGCCCGCAACCGTGGCAGTCCACTCCGGGTCGCTTGACCCGACGCTGTTCAGTTCAACGTCACGCGGGGCGAGAGCGCGAACCAGATCCTGGTGCGATACGACGGGCCGCCGCAGGCCTTCGCCTACGGCGACAGCATCAACCTGGTGGCCCAGGTGGCATCTCGAACCACGGTGAACACCAGTTCGGTGTTCTTCCGTCCGCCGAACACGGAACGGTATGTGGAGCCCCTTGCCAACTTCGTCAAGCTGGCCACGGTGGACTTCGCCACGGGCCCGGCGGGGCCGCAGGGTCCGCCCGGGCAGGAGGGCCTGCCTGGACCGGCGGGTCCCTCGGGCCCCCAAGGTCCACAGGGCCTCGAGGGCCTGCGCTGGCGAGGGAACTTCTCGGTAGGCGTCACCTATGGCCGCGGCGACGTGATCCAGTTGAACGGCGGCGGCTTCGTCTGCGCGTCCGAAGCCTGCGTCGTGCCCCCGGCAACACCGGGCGATACCAGTTGGAATCAGTTGGTGCAGGGTGGCACCGGTCCGCAAGGACCGCCGGGACTCACCGGGGCCGCGGGTGCAGCGGGACCGCCAGGACCTGCCGGCATCCCGGGTCCGCCCGGAGCCACAGGAACCACGAGACCAGCAGGACCCCAAGGGCCGCCCGGAGCTATAGGAACAACGGGACCGGCCGGACCCCAAGGGCCGCCCGGAGCCATAGGAGTAACCGGACCGGCCGGACCCCAGGGGCCGCCCGGAGCTACGGGAACAACGGGACCGGCAGGACCCCAAGGGCCGCCCGGTGCCACAGGAACAACCGGACCAGCCGGACCCCAAGGGCCGCCCGGAGCCACGGGAACAACCGGACCAGCCGGACCCCAAGGGCCGCCCGGAGCCATAGGACCCGCCGGACCTACGGGAGCTACAGGACTGCCCGGGCCCGTCGGGCCCCAGGGCATCCCGGGCCCCGTGATCGGGGTATTTCCCATCGACACCACCATCCGTCAGAATGGCAGCGTCATCGCGGACAGTTCGACTGCGATGGTCTTCTACTACGACAACGTCACATCGGCCGGCGGCACACTGAATCTGCCGACATGCAACTCGCCCGCCGCCGCGGGGCGGCGCATCACGGTGTTCGCCGTGAACATGCAGTTGGGCGCACTGCCTCCCAACCGGTTCGTGCTGGCGGCCAAGCCAGGCGAGTTGATCCACCGCAACGGGTTCGCACCGGCAGGGGTGATAACGGGACTGTCGAGTTTCGTGGAAGTCATCTGCAACGGCACCGGCGTCTGGTCCACGTTGCGCTAGCTCCAGTAGGAACGGTCGAGGCTGCGGTACTGAACTGCTTCGGCGATATGGCGCGCCTGGACCGCGGGCGCCGCGGCGAGGTCGGCGATGGTGCGGGCTACCTTCAGGATGCGGTCATGGGCCCGGGCCGAGAGGCCCATCTTGCGGACGGCCATTTCGAGGGTTCGCTCACCGGCATCCTCGAGGGCGCACAGATCGCGGAGGTGGTGGCTGGGGATGCCGGCGTTGGTGAAGCCGCGGGCGGCCTGGATGGCGCGGGCGGCCTGGACCCGTTCCGACATCTCGGCGGAGGAGGCTCCGGATTCGCGGCCTCGCAGTTCCTTGTAGGCAACGGCGGGGACTTCGACGTGGAGATCGATGCGGTCGAGCAGGGGGCCGGAGATCTTGCCAAGGTAGCGCTGGATGATGGCGCCGGTGCAGCGGCACTCGCGGGTGGTATCGCCGAAGAAGCCGCAGGGGCAGGGGTTCATGGCCGCCACCAGCATGATGCGGGCCGGGAAGGTGAGGGTCATGTTGGCCCGGGCGAGGCTGACCGAGCCTTCCTCCAGCGGTTGGCGCAGGAGTTCCAGCACGTTGCGGGCGAACTCCGGAAGCTCATCCAGGAACAGCACCCCGTTGTGGGCCAGGCTGACTTCGCCGGGGCGGGCCATGCCGGCGCCGCCGCCGATGAGGCCGGCATCTGAGACCGTGTGGTGGGGCGAGCGGAAGGGGCGGCGGGTGAGCAGACCGGCACCCTCCGGCAGCACGCCGGCCACGCTGTGGACCTGGGTGGTCTCGACCGCCTCCTCGAAGCCGAGCGGGGGCAGGATCCCGGCCAGCCGGCGGGCCAGCATGGTCTTGCCGGAGCCGGGCGGGCCGACCATCAGGACGTTGTGGGAGCCGGCGGCGGCCACCTCCAGGGCGCGCTTGGCGGTCTGCTGGCCGCGGACGTCGGCGAAGTCCGGGATGTCGCCGGGCTGGCTGGACGTGGCCGGGCGGGCGGCCGAGGCGGGGGCCAGCGACCCAGGCCGGTTGAAGAGGCCGACCACCTCCCCGAGGTGGCGGACTCCGTAGACCTTGATGCCGTCGACGACCGCCGCCTCGAGGGCGTTCTCGCTGGGCACGATCAGGTTTGGAATCCCTTGTTTACGGGCACACACGGCGATGGAGAGGGCGCCGCGGACGGCGCGCACGGCGCCGTCGAGCGAGAGCTCACCCACCACCAGGAAGTGGTCACTGTAGGTGACCGTTCCCATGGCGCCCAGGATGCCCAGGGCCATGGGCAGGTCGAAGCCCGCACCCTCTTTCCGGACGTTGGCCGGGGCGAGGTTGATGGTGACCGACTTGGATGGATAAACGAACCCGGAGTTCGACAGGGCGGACTTGATTCGCTCCCGGCTTTCGCGGATGGCCGTATCGGGCATGCCGACGGTGACGAAGTCGCGATTGCTGCCACCGGGGTACATGTCAACCTCGACGTCGATGAGGTGAGCGTCGATGCCGTAGACCGCGGCGCTACGGGTGCGAAACAGGGCCATGAAAGTTAGTGGCCCTGGAGCGTGGAAGTTCTCCTGGTTTCTCCGTTGTTACTTCCTCCCGGGCCTTAGAATGCGGATGCGGTGGGCTTCGCTGTCACCCACGTAGAGCACACCGGCGCGGTCGATGAAGACGCCGTGGGGGCGGTTCATGCGGCAGGCGAGGGGGTCGCCGTCGGGCCCGTCGCCACGCTCGCCGGTGCCGGCGACGGTGGCGATGGTCTTCTTCTTCAGGTCGATGCGGCGGACGGTGTGGCTTTCGGTGTCGGCGATGTAGACGCCGCCGTCGGGGGACCAGGCGATGCCTTTGGGCCCGGAGAGGCTGGCCTGGAGGGCGTCGCCATTGCGGAGGCCCTTCTCGCCGGTGCCCGCGATGTGGTGAATGGTCCTGGTGGCCCAGTTGATGCGGTAGACCTTGTTGCCTTCGCGGAGGGCGAGGTAGAGGTTGCCCGAGGGATCGACATCGAGGGCGCGCGGGCCATCGAGCGGGGTGCCGGCGAGTTTGGCTCCGTCGGGGGTTGGCTTGCGGTCGCCGGTGCCGGCCCAGGTGGAGATGGCGCCGGACTTGAGATCGACGCGGCGGATGCGGTGGTTGCCGATATCGCAGACCAGCAGCGAGCCATCGGGCGCGAAGACGATGGAGTGAGGCTGGCGGAACTGGGCCTGGACAGCGGGTCCGCCATCGCCCGAAAAGCCGGGCTTGCCGGTGCCGGCGACGGTGGTGATGACGCGGGTTCGCGCATCGACGCGGCGGATGAGATGGTTGAGCATCTCGACGAAGAACATGTTGCCGGCCTTATCGAAGCGGATCTCGTAGGGTTCATTGAGGTCGGCCGAGGTGGCAGGGCCGCCGTCGCCGGAATAGCCTTTGCGGCCGGTGCCGGCGACCGTGGTGATGACACGGGTCTTCATGTCGATGCGACGGATGACGTGGTTGCCGATTTCGCAGACGTAGAGGGCGCCATCGGGGCCGGTGACCAGGCCATACGGGTTGTTGATGGCGGCGGCGGCCGCCATGCCGTTATCTCCCGAGTAGCCGGGCTTGCCGTTGCCGGTGATGGTGACGAGGGGACTCGCCGCGAGGGCCGCGGCCGCGGTGGCGAGGAGCAAAGTGGCTGCGCGCATGTCAGGCCACCTTTGCGCGAAGAGCCTCGGCGTCCGGGTTGCCGGGGCCGAAGTGTTTGAGCATCACCAGGTTTTCGGTGGCGCTGCGGTTGACGATGGTGACGCCGTTGGCGGCCGCTTCGGCGGTGACGAACAGTTCGTCCTGCGTCATTTGGCCGTAGCGGATGAGGGACGGTGTTTCGACGGTGTGAGCGCCGACCGAACCCCAGCCCTGGACGACGATCATGCCGTAGGCGGCGGCATCGGCGATGGTGACGGAGCGGCCGGGATGAACGGTAAGTTCCTTGGCCGAATAGTAACCGGTGGAGTAAACTACCCATTGATCCGAGTAACCGGCATCGGCCATGGCGGCCGGGTCACCGGCGGGCGTGGGATGGAAGAGGCGGCTCTTGGCGAATTCGGGATCGACGTTTGAGTCCCAATCGAGCATGGAGAGGATGTAATCGAGGTCGCGGTGGTGTTCCGGGGGAACATCCTTGACGAGGAGGTCCCACGGGACGGCGCGGCCTTCGACCAGGGACTGGAACATGCCGAAGACGTCGGAGTTGACCTGCGGCTCGTAGGTGACGAGGGAGCCGGGGGCATGGAGAATGCCGGCATCGATCTGCCAGCCGGTGCCGGGCTGGAGGCGGTATGCCTTGGAATGATAGAGGATTCCGTTATCGCCTTCATTCCAGCGTTCGAGGCAGCGGCGGATGTCGTCCTGCGTGGTGCCCGGTTCGAGGCCCATGAAGGTATACGGGAAATTGTTGTCCTTGAAGTTGTATTGGGGCGGGAAGTAGTACGCTTCCGGTTTGCCTTTCTGGCCGACGCGGCGGGCGAACTCATCGCTCTGGTGCATGTGGTGAGGGATGGGCCCGAGGTTGTCGAAGAACTTGCAGAGCAGGTTCCAGCCGCCTTCGCGGGCCATGACGGCGGAGCCCAGGAAGCGGTCGCCGATGGTGTCGATGGCTTCACGCAGGAGGACGCGTTTGCCGTGAACATCGATGTAGCTGAGCCCTTCATCCTGGGGCGTACCAGGGCCATTGGCGGCGTTGGTGGTGGAGGAGAACCAGCGTTCATCGATGCCGCCGCGATGGGCGCCGAGGGCGTAGAGGTCGCGCGGGTCCAGTTTGAGGCGTCCGCCGGGCATGAGGAAGGAGCGCGGGACCCAGCACGGGGCGAGGCGCACGATGCCGGCGCCTTCGGAGAGCGCCTGATTGAGAAGATCGAGATTGGACATGGTGGGTGATTCCTTTGGATTGGCGGCCTATCGGCGGCGGCGGCCTCCGCCGAGGGTACCGTCCCAGGCAGCATCGCTTTGGGATTCGTAGCGTTTGGGAAGTTTATCCCAATCGTCGCGGGTGATTCCGTTGAGGTCCCAGACGACCATGCCGTCACGGACGGTGAGTTCGGCCACGATGCGCTGGGCGCCTTTCATGCGGGCTCCGTTGACGTCGACGAAGCCGAAGCTGCCCTTTTCGACGCGGAGGACGGAGACGTCGGCGACGGCTCCCACGGAGAGGTGGCCGAGTTCCTCGCGCTTGATCTGGCGGGCGGGCGCCCAGGTGGATTTGGCGATGACGTCTTCGAGGGAGACGCCGATGTTGAGGAACTTGGACATGACGTTGGTCATATCCTTCATGCCGGCGTTCATGGAGCTGACGTGAAGGTCGGTTGAGATGGAGTCCGGCGCGAAGCCCTGCCGGATGGCGGGGACGGCCTGGCGGAAGAGGAAGCTGCCGCCGCCGTGGCCGGCATCGAAGAGGACGCCGCGTTTGCGGGCTTCCAGAAGATAGGGCATGAGCTTGCCGTTGTCGTCGATCATGGGGACGGCGCCGAGGTAGGTGTGCGTGTACATGTCGCCGGGGCGGAGTTTCTTCGTGACGAGTTCCTGGAAGGGGCGTTCGGAGCGGAAGTCGCCGAAATCGACCATGAGGGGGACGTTGGCGAGGCGGGCGGCTTCGATGCCGCGGTCGACGGCGACCCATTCGGGGCCGCGGTAGTGGGCGGTCTTGATGCCGACGGCGACGTCTTTGTGCTGGAGGACCATGTTGGCGGTGGACTGGGAGTCCATGTCGGTGTTGTCCTGCTCATTGGCGCCACCCATGCCGCGGCCGGCGATGTTGATGAGAGCGAGAATGCGGGTGCGGGCGCGATCGATGACGCGGTCGCGGAAATCGGGGAAGTTGCGCCAGCCGGAAGTACCGGCATCGACCATGGTGGTGACGCCGCTGCGGAAGGCGTGGCCGTCGGGATAGACGCTCCAATCGCCGGTGTAGGCGTTGCGCATGCCGGTGCCGGCGTAGACGTGGACGTGAATATCGATGAGGCCAGGGGTGACATAAAGACCGGTGGCATCGACGGCGCGGCGGGCCGAGGAGGCGGCGATTCCCTGCCCCACGGCGGCGATGCGTCCGTCCCGGATGGCGATGTCGCGCACGGCATTGATCCGATTTTTGGCATCGATGACGTGACCGTTGCGAAGGAGCAGGTCATATTGTTGAGCGCCGAGGGCGCCGGTAAGAACGAGCAACAGAGCCAGCTTCATGGATTCACCTCCAGATGATTGGCCAGGCGGCCACTTTCGACAAGCTTGCGGCCTCCGGCTTCCACGGTGGCATTAGGAAAGAAGAACCAGCGGCAGAAACCGCCTCTGACCGCGCCACCGAGTTCTTCATTATCACCCAGGCTGAGGCGCACCATGCCGGCGCCATAAGCGAAGTAGGGGAGGACGCGTCCTGCGGGGCGCGCGAGCAGAGGATGGAAGCCGAGACCGAATTCCCGGAAGCGGCGCGCGGCGGGGCCGCCCTGAGCGAGCGCGGCTTCGACGGCGGCGAGGTTGGCGGCGGCGGAGAGCGCGGTGACGACGCCGTTGCGAAACTCCATGCGGATGCCGGTGGCGGTGACAGAGCCGAAGCGGGCTTCCGGGATGACGATGACGCCGTTGGCCGTGGATTCGAGCGGTGCGACGCGGACGGCGCCGGCGGGGAGTTCGACCTCCCGATCAATGCGGACGCGGGCCTGCTTCATGCGTTCGGGCGAGGCGTCGCCATCCTGCCGGGTGAAGGGGCGGCCGCGGACTTCAAACGTGATGTCCGTGCCGTCCGGCGTGGTGACGCGGACAGGGCCGGAGGCCAGGAGCGCGATGGCCTTATCCTGGCTGGCGGCGAGTGCCGGAGCGGGGGTGTCGAGGGCCTTCTCGTAGAGTGTGTCGAGCGCGGGGAAGTGTTCACCGAAGAGGCCGTCGGCGTAGACGCCGCCTTGTTGCCAGTGGAAATGAACTTCCCGATTCGCTCCGCCTTTGTCGAGCCAGGCGGTGAGGGCGGCGGCGTTTTCGGGGAGCATCTGGCGGCCGTCTTCCTGGACGGGGAGCCAGATGTAGGCGGTGGCGGTGGCGAGGCTTGGGGCGAAGGGCTTTGAGATGTCGACGCGTTCGGGGCGGGCTCCGATGGATTGCGCGTGGCTTTCAAGGAGCGCGGCGGTGGGGTGGAAGTTGCCGGGCTCATAGGGGATGAGGACGTGTTCTCCGGGCTGTAGTTTGATGGCGGCGGCGATGCGGCGGGTGAGGTTGTCGTGGGAAACGGCGGGATCGGCACGTTGGAAGGTGACTTCCTGCACGGTGAAGCCGGCGATGGAGCCATCGGGCCCGTGGTGGAAGTTGATGAGTTCGTTTTCGAAGGGGCCCTGGCGGGTGGTGAAAGTGTCGTGCTGGAAGTGTTCGAGGGCGTGGAGACGATTCATCCAGGCGAGGTGGAGGCGGCCGTCTTCGAGGCGGATGCGGGCGGCGCCGTAGGCGGGATGATTGAAGGCTCCGGCGAAGGCGATGAGGGGGAGGGAGGGTGCGGTGTCGCGGAGGCGCTGGGCATCGCGCTTTTCGATGCGCTCGCGATCCTGGCGTTCGAAGCGGGCGGCGAGTGTGGCGTAGTGGGCGTCCCAATCGCGGTGGTGGAGGTTGAGCATCTCATCGAGCAGATTGTTGGTGATGGCCTCAGGCACATTGGTGCCGTTGCGATTGGCAAGGACAACGATGCCGGTGTTCGAAGCGGGGTGGAGGGTGACGAGGGCCCGAAAGCCTTCAAGGACGCCGGAGTGGGCGACTAACATTTGGCCCTTGTAGTGCTGGATGAACCAGCCGAGGGCGTAGGTGCGCTGGGTCGTATCGGGGTTGAGCAGGCGCTCGCGTTCGGTCATGCGGATGACGGTATGAGGGGCGTGGGTTTCGGCGAGGGCGGCGGAGGAGATGAGACGGCGGCCTGAGGGGTCGAGACCGCCGGTGAGTTGGAAACGAACCCAGTAGGCGAGGTCGCGGACGGAGGCGTTGATGCCGCCGGCGGCTCCGACGTTGTCGTAGTTGATCCATTGGCCGGGTGTGGGCCGGTTGTCGAGCAGGCGGTGGGGGATGGCGCGATCGGCGGTGGCGGTGGCGGTGGCGTGGCTGGTGGAGGCGTTGCGCATGTCGAGAGGGAGGAAGATGCGGGTGCGAAGGAAGTGGTCCCAGGTGGAGTTGGTGACGGCTCCGATGAGCTCGCCGGCGGCGATGAACATGATGTTCTGATACTGGTACTCGCTTCGAAAGGGCTTGGTGAGTTTGACGTGGCCGATGCGGCGGACGACTTCGGCGCGGGAGAGCGGGGTGCGTGCCCAGAGGGCGTCGTGACGGGCGAGCCCGGTGCGGTGGGAGACGATGTCGCGGAGGGCGGCGTTCTCGGAAGCGAAGGGGTCCGAAAGTTGGAACGAGGGGAGGTGTTTGCGGACAGGGTCATCCCAGTGGAGGCGGCCCTCGTCGGCGAGCATGGCGAGAGCCGTGGTGGCGAAGGCCTTGGTGGTGGAGGCGATCTGGAAGATGGATTCGGGGGTGATGGGATCGGGCTTGCCTTGTTCACGCAGGCCGTGGCCTTGCAGATAGAGGATCTGGTTGCCGCGGACGATGGCGATGGCGGCGCCGGGGGTTTGCAGAGTGTTGAGAGATTGGGTGGCGAGTTCGGCGATGCGCGCAGGAGTGGGGACGGTTTGGGCGAGGACGGCGGCGAGGAGGAGGTGGAGGGCCATGGGAGATATTGTAGTTCCGGGGTGACGGCGGATGGCGGGAGACACTACGGGCGGTGTGGTTGGCGGGGCGGGTGTGGTGGCGGTTGGATGATGGGTCATTTGTGGGGTTGCGGGTTACTCCTTGATGGGCTTTGGGGGTAAAAGTGGGGCTTGGCCGGGGCCGGGCTGGAGGGTTGTGTTGGGAGGGGTGGAAACGAACCTGAGGATGCCGGGGGAGCCTGGGGCGAAGGTGTCGAGGATGTTGAAGGGTTCGGGTGACGGGGTGGGACGCTGTTTCATGGACCGGCGTTCTTCGAGGGCCTGGCGGTGGAGTTTTTCGAGTTCGGCTCGGAGGAGGCGGGCGTGGCGGTGGGCGCGGCTGCGTTCGCGGAGCGCGGTGACGTAGCTGGGGCAGGTGTTGAGGCGGATGTAGGTGTTGGCGAGGACCTGGTCTTCGGTGGGGTTCTTGTTGCCGTGGCTGATGAGGTTGGCGCGGGCTTCGGCGTGGTTGGAGATGAGGAGGGCTTCCTCGAAACGCTCGGCGCGTTGGATGTGCCAGAGTTCGGAGGCGAGTTGATCGATGAGGGGGCGGTGGATTTCGGGGATGAGGTAGTGGTCGTGGAGGTCCTGGCGGAGCTGGTCGAAGTCTTCCTGGGATTCCCAGGGGAGGACTCGACCTTTGGCGTAGAGGCCGTGTTGGAGGGAGTTTTGGGCGGACCGGGCTTTGCCTTGGGGGGTGACGGGTCCGGTTGAGAGGGCGCCGTTGGCGCGGGAGGTGTTGGATTGACGTGTGGTGCGGACATCCTCGTGGTTGAGGATGTCCGGAAAATCGTTGAAAGTAGGGTGCCCGCACCCCGTTGCGATGCGGCGCGAGTTATGATATCCAGAACACCCAGACGGTGTTCGCCACAATACTCCATGTCCGAAGGTGCAAGATGATGAATCGTTTCGCTGAAATGGCCGCGCTGGCCTCTCTCTCACTGGCTCTGATTTCCTGCTCTTCCGGCGGACCGGCGCCGGTCGCCAAGGGCTCCCCCGAGTTCTACTGGCAAGCGGCGCGGGAGACTTTCAATGGTGGTGACGCGCAGAAGGCGTCCGATCATCTGAAGAGCCTGCTCAAGGGGAAAAACGAGTTCACCACGCGTGCGCAGGCATGGCAGGCGATTGTCCTGGCGGGCATGGCTGCGGGGCAGCTTGAAATGGCTGAGACGTTCGAGACGGGCAACAAAGTGAACAAATCGAACCCGACGCCCTTCCGCAAGAAGATGTCGGACTACCGGACTCTGGCCAACCAGACGGTGCTCGCGTTCGCCGAAGCCTACGGCGCCTTCGTCAAGGACAGCACGGGCGACAAGGTGACCGTTGAGTTGCCATTCCCGCCCGGGACCAGCGGCAAGCCGGCGGAGTTGGACAAGCTGGCGAGCGGCATTCTGCTGGCGGATGCCGACATTGAAGCTCTGGCCCGCCGGGTGCAGGCCCGCAACGTAATTTTGACCGTGGCCGATGCGGTGGGCGCCACAGGCGATGCTGCCAAGGCCAAGGAACTCTTGCGCCTTGGGACCATGGAAGTGCCCAAGACGCAGTTCATGCTGGCGATGGCCAAGGCGCTCAACAAACAGGCGGACCTGTACGGCAAGCGCAAGCTGGATCAGCCGGACAAGGCGAAGTTCCTCCTGGCCCAGGCCCAGCAGGCGCTGGCGGCGGTTCCCGAGGGCAAGGAGAAGAAGGAAGTCGCCGAGGACCTGAAGAAAAAGACCAAGATCTGACAGTTGTAGGCGCGGATTTCGTGCGATCCTGAAGTTGAATCTTCCGTTGTGCCTGGGGATCGCACGACAAACCGCATCATGGCCGGGCGTAGCGCCGAGAACAGAGAGCAAGCAATCAAGGGTCTAACCAAGGACCCGCTCCGCATCGTTTCGATTGGCGGCGGTACGGGGCTATCCACGCTTCTTCGGGGGCTGAAGCACTACGGGCTGGGTCCATCGCCGGAGGTGGAGATCACGGCCGTGGTGACGGTGACCGACGATGGCGGAAGTTCCGGGCGGCTGCGGCGCGAAATGGACGTGCCGGCGCCGGGGGATATCCGCAACTGCATGGTGGCGTTGTCGGAAGACGAAGCCGTCCTTTCGAAGCTTTTTCAGTACCGCTTTGCTTCCGGCCGCGGGTTGAAGGGGCACAGCTTCGGCAATCTGTTTCTTTCGGCGCTGACGCAGGTGATGGGCGATTTCGCGGGCGCCGTCAAGGAGTCATCCGGAATCCTGGCCAGCCTGGGGCGGATCTATCCTTCGACGGCGTCCCATGTCACCCTGCGGGCGGAGATGATGAATGGCTCCGTGATTCGCGGCGAAACCAAGATCAGCCGGTCGAAGGCCGGCATTCGCCGCATTGCAATTGAGCCGCATGCCAAACCGCTCAAGGAGACTCTGGAAGCCATCGCCAACGCGGATTTGATCACGCTGGGCCCCGGGTCGTTGTATACCAGCGTGATTCCCAATCTGCTGGTGGAAGGCATACCGCGGGCCATCCGGAGGTCCCGGGCGATCAAGGCGTACTTCGTGAACCTGATGTGGCAGCCCTATGAGACGATGCAATACACGGCATTTGACCATGTGGAGGCCATAGAGCAGCACTCGGGGAAAGGCCTGGCGATGTGGCGGTGGTCAACACGCGGCCCATTGGCGGGGCTCTGCGCAGGCACTACGCGGCGGCCAAGGTTTTCCCAGTGCAAGTGGATCTGCCGCGCTTTTCCGAGCGGCATGTTTCGGTGATCGGAACAGATCTGTTGGCTTCCGGCGGATTGGTGCGTCACAATCCCGCGGCCATCGCGCGGGTTGCCTACGATCTTGCCCGGCAGGGCAGGGAACGTCTGCTACTCCAGGCCCGCCCCCGCGGATGAAGCGGTGGGGGGCCGGTTCACCGCCACCGAGTAGTGGAAAAAGCCGATCATCATCTCTTCCCACGTCTGGTCGCCCCAGCGCACTTCCTTCGTGGGGTCCGGGTTGTACTTGTTGTTGGGCGAATTGTCGAAGTGGGCCACGCATTCGATCCGCGTGCCGGCCGGCAGCGTGAGGGGCTTGGCAAGTTCATAGCTGAGCTGCCAGTTGAAGTCGTACTTGGGCACATTCAGAAGAACCTCGCTCCGGCCGTCAGGGAAGACGGCGGTGTACTTGAAGTCCTTGCCCCGGACGTGCATATGCGGCGCCATGCCGTCCAGTGTGATCTCCTGCCTGGCGACGAACTGCGAGACCACTTCATGGTTGGGCGCCATGGCTGGAATCTTAAACGCGAAGTTCATCGCACGGCCTACAATCGACTGGCGCACCGGCGGATTTTTCGCGAACCGGAGCCCGACATAGCTGCGATCCTTCACAGCGGTGCCGTTGGGCGTATAGTGCAACTGGAAATTGAACACCGTACCGGCCTTGACCAACCGCGCTGTGCCGGGTTCGAATTGAATCGGGCGCGCCCCGGGGGCAAACCCGATGAGCATGTTGCCGCCTTCCCCTCGGCCCTGGGGCTCTCCAGGGGACAGCATGAACACAATGATGTGGTGCACAACGCCGCGCTTATCCGCGCGAACCTCGGCTGCCTCCACCCACCTGTCTTCGGTGAAGCCGGTGGGGACGCGGAAGTACTTGTAGGGTACGGTGCCGGAAGCCGGCACTTCGAAATCGGCGCCGATGTCGAAGACCACATCCGGCTTGCCGATGGACCAGCCGTCGTCGAATTTCGGCGCGGGTGGCAGATGCGCCGGTTCGCCTTCGGGCGCGCCGGCGGCGGCCCACTGCACCAACGTGTCTTTTTCAGCCGGCGATAGGCGGCGGTCGTTCTTGAAGTGGCCGTGGGCGGGGTCGGCGCTCCAGGGCGGCATCTTCTCGTTCACCACGGCGTCGCGGATGGCCTTGGCCCAAGGCCGGATCTCCTTATAGGACGTGAATGCCATCGGTGCGGCCTCACCGGCGCGGTGGCACACCACGCAGCGGTTGTTGACGATTTGAGCGACGTCCTTGGTAAAGGTGGGCGTGGCCGCGGTAAGCGCGGTAGCCATGGCAATCCCCGTGATGAGTGTACGCATAAAGCTCTCAAGAATATCTTAACCGTGTCTCCCCGCGGGGACAATGGGGTGCCGTGATGTTGGATAGCCGGGCCATTCCCAAGCCGGGGTCTATTCGTCCTATCGGTATGGGGGGAGCGGGCGATAAAATGAATAGAAATGAGCGGCTCTGTACACGTAGTCATCCTCGCGGCGGGCCTGGGCACCCGGATGCGCTCAAAGAAAGCCAAGGTCCTGCACCGGGCCGGGGGGCTGACGCTTGTCGAACATGTGGTGCGCGTGGCGCTGGAAGTGGCTCCGCCGGGGCAGGTTACCGTGGTGACGGGCCACCAGGCGGACATTGTTGAGCAGGTGCTCGCCCCGTACGGCGTGCGCTTTGCCCGGCAGACTGAGCAGCGTGGCACCGGCCACGCCGTGATGTGTTGCCGGGACGCGGTGGCAGGCGCCGGTCCCGAAGACCTGCTGGTGATCCTCTACGGCGATTCTCCGCTTCTCTCCGCTGCCACCGTGCGGCGTCTGGTGGAGCGGCAGCAGGCCAGCCAGGACGCGGGCATTGTGATCACCACCACGCTCGACGACCCCACCGGCTATGGCCGTGTGCTGCGCGACAGCGCGGGCCACATCCAGGCGATTGTGGAACAGAAGGCCTGCACACCCGAACAGGCCGCGGTTCGCGAGATCAACTCGGGCATCTACGCTTTCCGCAATGCGTTGGTCTGGCGCCACATCGGCGAAATTGGCACCAACAACCCGGCTGGCGAGTACTACCTTACGGACATTGTCGAGATCCTGCGCGCCCAGGGCCACGCCTTTTCGATTCTGCATCTGGACGACGCGGCCGAGGTGATGGGCATCAACACGCGCGTGGAACTGGCCCTTGTGGACCGTATTTTCCGCGAGCGTAAGGCCACCGAACTGATGCTGGCGGGCGTCACGATCGTGAAGCCGGAAACGGTGACCATCGACACTGGTGTCGAGGTGGGGCAGGACACGGTGATCGAACCGTTCGCGCAGCTTCTGGGCACCACCGTCATCGGCTCGGATTGCCGCATCGGTGCGTGTTCCATTGTCGATAGCTCGGCGATTGCCGACGGCGTCGATATTGCGCCTTTCACCATGGTGGGCACCTCCACGGTGGAGTCAAACGCTCACATAGGCCCGTACGCCCGCCTGCGCATGGACAACCATGTGGAGGCGGGCGCCCATATCGGGAACTTCGTCGAGTTGAAGAAGACCCGGCTTGGCGCGGGATCTAAATCGATGCACCTGGCGTATCTGGGCGATTCCGTGATCGGCCGCAAGGTCAACGTGGGCGCCGGCACCATCACCTGCAACTATGACGGCCGGAAGAAGCACCAGACAAGAATCGGCGACGGCGCGTTCGTCGGCAGCAACTCGACGCTGGTGGCGCCGGTGGAACTGGGCGAAGGCAGCTACGTTGGCGCGGGCAGCGTGATCACGCACCAGGTGCCTCCTGAGGCGCTGGCCGTGGGCCGGGGGCGCCAGGTGGTGAAGGAACGCTGGGCCGCACGCCGGAAGGCAAAGGAGCCCGCGGGCTCTACGAAGTGATGGCGCCCTGCGAGGCCGACGACACCATTTTGCAGTACTTGGCGAAAACGCCGGAGGCGTAGCGCGGCGCGGGCGGGTTCCAGGACTTCAAACGCTCCCCCACTTCTTCCGCCGGAACCTCAAGGTCAATGGTGCATTGGGCGATGTCAATGGCGATGATGTCGCCTTCGCGCACTGCCGCAATCGGGCCGCCGGCCGCGGCTTCTGGAGCCACGTGACCGATCATGAAGCCACGCGTGGCGCCGCTGAATCGGCCATCGGTCAGCAGGGCCACCGATTCACCGAGTCCTGCCCCCATGATGGCTCCCGTGACGCCAAGCATTTCGCGCATTCCGGGTCCGCCCTTGGGACCCTCATACCGGATGACCAACACGTCACCGGCCTTGATTTCACCGCGAGTGACGGCGTTCATGGCAGCTTCTTCATGATCGAAGACCCGGGCGGGGCCGCGATGGCCTGTGCGCGCAATGCCGGTGACCTTGATGACACAGCCTTCGGGGGCGAGTGTGCCGCGCAGGATCACCAGTCCGCCCGATTTCTTAATGGGGTTATCGAGCGGCCGGATCACCTTCTGCGTGGGGTTCTCCTTGGCGTCCGCCGCCTCTTCCGCCAGCGTGCGGCCGGTGACCGTGATCGCGGAACCATCCACATAACCGCCGTCCACCAGCCGCTTGGCGATCACCGGAATGCCGCCCGCCACGTCTACATCGGCGGCGACGAAGTTGCCGGCCGGTTTCAGGTCCACCAGCAACGGTGTGTTGGCGCTGATGGCCTGGAAGTCGTCGATTTCCAGAGGCACCTGGGCATCGCGAGCCATGGCCAGCAGGTGCAGCACGGCGTTGGTTGAGCCGCCGGTGGCGGCCACCGATGCGATGGCGTTGTCGAATGCCTTCCGGGTAGCGATGTCGCGCGGCTTCAGGTCCTTGCGCACGGCGTTCATCACGACCTGGCCGCAATAGGTGGCGACGGTGTCCTTGCGCGGGTCCACTTGCGGTACCGACGCGGTGTTCATGGGCGACAGGCCGATCAGTTCCATCACCGTTGCCATGGTGTTCGCCGTGAACTGTCCGCCGCACGCACCGGGGCCCGGGCATGCATGATCTTCAATCGCCAGCAACTCAGCGTCCGAGATCTTGCCGGCGGCGCAGGCGCCAACGGCTTCGAACACATCCTGAATGGTGAGATCGCGGCCGTTGTACTTGCCGGGCATGATGGTGCCGCCGTAGAGCAGCACGCTCGGCACGTTCAACCGCAGCATCGCCATGGCGGCCGCCGGAATCGTCTTGTCGCACGCCACCAGGCAGACCAGACCGTCGAACATGTAACCGCGGGTGGTCAGTTCGATCGAATCGGCGATGAGGTCGCGGCTGACCAGGGACGCTTTCATGCCCTCGGTGCCCATGGTGACACCGTCGCTGATGGCGATGGTGTTGAACTCCATGGGCGTGCCGCCCGCTTCGCGAATGCCCTGCTTCACACGCTCTGCGAGCGCGCGCAGGTTGTAGTTGCAGGGCATGGTTTCAATCCAGGTGTTGGCGACGCCGATGATGGGCTTGCGCAGGTCCTCGTCGGTGAAGCCGATAGCCTTCAGCATGGAGCGCGCCGGGGCACGATCCCGTCCCTGGGTGATGGTGTAGCTGCGTAGTGACATGGTGGGAAAGTTTCAGTGTAACAGGCGGTCGCCGGTGGTCAGCGCGCGGAAAAGACCCGCAGAATCACCAGCAACAGGCAGGCCAGGGCGATGGCGGCCGAAACACCGCCCAGCATGCGCCACAGGCGTTCACGGCCCGGATTTCGCAGCGAAGGTTCACCGGCAAGCATGGCGATTCCGTAGCCCCCGGCCAGGCCGCCAATGTGCGCCGCGTTGTCGATGGGGAACATGGGCAGAAGGCCGAACATGATGCTGTAGATGGCCCAGCGGACGAAGAAGCCGCGCATCTCACGCACCATGGCCGACCCGGAGCGCGTGCCAAGGGCAATCATCGCCCCGATGAGTCCCATGATGGCCGCCGAGGCGCCCACCGAGATACTGGCCGACCACAGCGCGCTCAGCGCGAAACCGCAAACTGTGGAGAAAACGTAGAACACCACCAGGCGAGCCGTGCCAAAGTATTCTTCCACGACGCCCGCCAGATCCCACAGCGCCCAACTGTTCATGAAAATGTGGAACAACCCGCCGTGCAGAAAACCGGCCGTGATCAGACGCCACCACTGGCCGCTGGCCTGGAGCGCGGCCCAATCCACCTTGGCGCCAAACAGGAGCAGCAGATTCGGGTGAATATCCGCCGTGGCCGGGCGCTCGAATTTCACGTTGCCGGCCATGCTGGCCACGTAGAGTCCGAAGTTCAGTGTCAAGATGATAACCGCGGTCAGATTGGCCTGCGGGATGAGGCCGCCCAGGATCTCGCCGGGGTTGCGGACATCGACGGCGCGGGGTCCAACTTCAGCCTGGCAATAAGGACAAACGCGGTCGCTGGTGGTGATGAACGCCCGGCATCCCGGGCACATGCGGCGGTGATCCACTACTGTTCATTGTAGAACGCGGTCCGGCTGTGGCCAGAGAACGCGGGTTCCAGCCCGCCGGGCTACGGGATTCGATAAGCTGGAACAAGTGAGCACCCCTCCTTTTCAACTGCCGGGCCGGACTGCGCTCATCACCGGCGGGGCCAGTGGTATCGGCGAACAGACAGCGCGGGTCTTCCGGGACGCCGGCGCCCATGTGATTATCTGCGACATCGATGGCGCGCGGGCGGAAGCCTTGGCGGCCGAACTTGGCGATGCTGAAACTCGCGTCTGCGACATCACCAACGAGGATCAGGTGCGCGCGATGTTCGCGGGCATTCCGAAGCTCGACATCCTGGTGAACAACGCCGGAATCGGGCATGTGGGCACGGTGGCGGACACCGAGCTGGCCGATTTCCAGCGCCTTTTCCGGGTGAACGTCGAGGGCATGTTTCTTGTGACCAAGCATGCCATTCCGCACTTGCTCGCCTCTCACGGGTCCATTGTGAACATTGGGTCCGTGGCGGGTCTCATCGGAATCAGGAAGCGTTTCGGATACTGCGCCACCAAGGGCGCCGTGGTCGCGATGACCAAACAGATCGCCGTCGAATACCCCACGCAACTGCGTGTGAACTGCATTTGTCCAGGCACGGTGGACACGCCGTTCGTGGAAGGCTACCTGGAGAAGTACCACAAGCACGAAAAGGAAAAAGTGCGCGCCGAGATCAATGCCCGCCAGCCCATTGGACGGCTGGGCAACCCGCGCGAGATCGCCTATCTGGCCCTCTATCTCAGTTCTGAAGAGGCGGGCTTCGTCACCGGGTCGGTGGCCACCATCGATGGCGGTTGGACTGCTGCGTAAGAACTGACGGCGGCTGGACCGCCGCGTAAAGGTTTTCAAACCATGTCAAAACGAATCGGTATTCTCACGGGCGGGGGCGATGTCCCCGGGTTGAACAGCGTCATCAAGTCAGTGACCTACGGGTCCACGGAACTGGGCTGGAACGTGACGGGTCTGCGCCGCGGATGGGAAGCCCTCACCCACATCGACTTCGATGACCCGGCCAGCGTGAAGCGCTATGTGGAACCGCTGGACCGGCAGGTGACGCGCAACATTGATCGCACGGGCGGAACGCACCTGCACAGTTCCCGCACCAACCCGGCCAAAATGAAGACGCTGCCGAAGGTGTGCCATGGGCAGACGTTCCCCGCCACAACGCGCATCGACAAGAAGACCAACGAGGAGTATGTCACCTACGACATCAGCTCCCATGTGTTGAGGAACATCGGGAAGCTGGGGCTCGATTATCTGGTGGCCATCGGCGGCGATGACACGCTCAGCTACGCGGCCCACCTGGACCGGTTGGGTTTCAAGGTGGTCGCCATCCCCAAGACCATGGACAACGATGTGCGGAACACCGAGTACTGCATCGGTTTTTCCACCGCCATCAGCCGCGCGATGAACGCCATTGAGCGCCAGCGCACCACCATCGGATCCCATGAGCGCATCGGCATCTTCCGCATCTTCGGACGCGATGCCGGCTACACGGCGCTCTACACCGCGTACGCCACCTCCATCCGCTGCGGCATTCCGGAGTACCACTTCGATCACACCAAGATGGTTGAACTGTTGCTTAAGGACAAGCGCGATAACCCGAGTTCGTACTCGCTGGTGGTGCTGTCGGAAGGCGCGAACTGGGTGGGTCACAAGCTCACCGAGTATGGTGAGCCGGATGCCTACGGCCATCGCAAGAAGATGAGCGTGGCCGAGGACTTCTCCGATGCGCTTCGAAAGATCGAGAAGGAAGAAACGGTGGTGAGCGACCTCACCTACGACCTGCGCGGCGGCGCGCCGGACTTCGTGGACCGTCTGGTGGCCACCACCTTCGCCTCCATGGCCATCGACGCCATTCGGGACGGCTTGAGCGGACGGATGACAGCCATCAACCACGGCGTCTACTCGCTTGAGCCCATTCCGGACCCGGCACTCGGGCCGCGCAAGGTGGACGTTGAGTCCATGTACAACACCGAGCGGTACCGGCCGCGCTACGACCGTAAGCTCGGGCTGCCCATCTTCCTCACCAAGCCGTGATGCACTGGCTGCGGCGCCTCCTCGGGGCGAAGCCCGCCCCGCCACCGCTTGCCGAGATCAAGCAGGCGTTCGAGGACGCCGCGGGTGACGAGGAGCACTTCCCGTCCACGATCGACCCGCGGATCTATCACGTTCAGTTGTTGGTACGGACCTTCGGGCCGCTTGACGGGCTGCGGGTTCTTGACGCCGGATGCGGCAAGGGACGCTTTGCCCGCGTCTTGCGGGACCGCCATCCGGCGGGCCAATACCATACTCTGGACTTGTCCGAAGCGATGCTCCGCCGCGTCCCTGAAGGCATGCACCGGTGCTGCGGCACACTCACCGGGCTGCCCTATCGCGGCGGCACCTTTGACGCGGTCTACGCCACCGAGTCTTTGGAACACGCTGTGGACATCGACGCCGCCGTGGCCGAACTATGCCGCGTGCTCAAGAAGGGCGGCAAGCTGGTGATCATCGACAAAAACCGCGCCCACTGGGGAAAGCTTAAAACGCCGCCCTGGGAACGGTGGTTCCGGCGCGGTGAGTTGGAACAGCTTCTGGCGCGCCACTGCGCCCGTGTGTCAAGCAAGCCGGTCTCCTATTGGGAAGACGTGCCTCCCGATGGACTGTTCCTGGCGTGGATCGCCGAACGCTGACTGTATAGAATCCGGCACCCTCGCCGGATACTGAACAGCATCGGCGTGGCGCAGGAACCTGATTCTCTTTTGGTTTCAATGAGTTATGCTTTGGCATAACGGTTGCACTATTCCGGCGCATGTTGACCATGTGCTCTGACGAACAACTGCTTGGAATGATCGGCTGCGGGGAAAAGGACGCCTTTGAAGAACTGTACCGGCGCTACGCTCCCATGATCCGCAATGTGCTGAGGACGTACCTGTTTTCGGCCGAGGACTTGCTGGACCTGCTGCAGGAGGTGACTCTCCAGCTCTGGCAGAAAGCGGCCGCGTTTGATCCTTCACGCGGGAATGCGCGTGGCTGGATCGCCATGATCGCCCGCAGCCGCGCTCTGGACTACCTGCGGGGACGCCGCCGCGCGCCGCTGCCCGAGGCCATTGAGGATGACCTGCCCGCCACTGCGGCCGCACCCTGCCAGGCGTCCGCTCTTGCGATTCGCCAGGCAGTGGCCCAATTGCCCGGAAGCCAGCGTGAACTTGTGACTCTGGCTTATGTCCAAGGGATGAGCCACAGCCAGATCGCGGCACGGCTGAACCGCCCTTTGGGCACCGTGAAGACCCAGATCCGCGCGTCAATGAGCCAGCTCCGCTCCGCGATGGTAGCCTAGCGGATCACGCTGGCCAGGCCGGCGCCCAGCGCGGCGACACCCGGAATGCTGACGGGTGTGCGACCCTGAATCGCGATCTCACCGGCCAGCGCCCGCGCCACCGCCAGTTCGGCCGGCGGCACGGTGGAAAATGTGGCCATCAGCGCGGCGGCGTTGGGGACAATGCGCAGCAGATAAGGATTGCCCATGGCAATGAAGATCACGGGCGCGCGCCCGGCCAGCAGCGCCTGCACAAAAGGATGATAAGCACCGCGAAGCGTCCCATCGCCACCGTTGGCCGAGGGCGCGACGAACGCCGCCACGGCCACCGCTGAACAGGTGGCCGACTCGGCTGCCATCCGCATCAGGCCGGCCTCAGGCATTGAGGCATCAAGCCAGGTGGACCGAAGTGCGGGAACCCTCGCCTTCAACTCGTCGATCAGCGTTCGCCCAAGCTGCGAATGGCGGCTCTCCGCCAGGGTGAAGAGGCACGCCCGGGGGGCGTCGCGAAGCGGCACAACGGACCCTTCATTGCGCAGCAGCGTCAGCGCCCGGGCCGCCACTTGCTCGGCGAACGTGACCTCGTCCGGATCGTCCAGAACGTCACTCAACTGATCGGTGTCCACCAGTTTCCGGCGGAACAGCCCCACGCGGGCCTTGGCCGCCAGCACGCGGATCGCGCTCTCATCGATACGTTTGGCGGAAAGGCGGCCCGACTTGACAGCAGCGGCCACGGCGTCAACGGCAGCCGCCGGGCGCGGTGGCATCAGGAGCAGGTCGGCCCCGGCCTCAATGGCGCGTACCGCCGCCTCACCGCCCGGGAACTGCCGGGTCAGCGCCTGCATGTCCATGGCATCGGTGATAATCAACCCCCGAAAACCCAGTTCCTCGCGCAGAACGCGGCCAAGGATGCGCGGTGATATGGTGGCGGGAACCGGGTCCGGATCCAGGGCCGGTACGGTGACGTGCGAAGTCATCACCGAATCGGCGCGCGCCGCAATGGCGGCCCGGAAAGGAGCCAGTTCCACACGGTCCAGACGGTCGCGGCCGCCTGCGATGGTCGCCATGCCCAGATGGGTATCGACATTCGTGTCGCCGTGGCCGGGAAAATGTTTGGCCGAGACCAGCACGGGTGAGCCGGGGTTCTCATGCGCTCCTTCGATAAACGCCCGCACGTGGCTGGACACCGCCTCCGGATCCTCGCCAAAGGACCGTATGTTGATAATCGGGTTGTCCGGGTTGTTGTTGACGTCAGCCGATGGGGCGAAGATCCAATGGATGCCCAAGGCGCGCGATTCACGCGCCGTCGCCGCGCCCAGGGCCCGGGTGAACTTAAGGTCATTCACCGCGCCGAACGCCATCAGATGCGGGTGGCGAACCGTCCCGGAGACCCGCATCGACGCGCCTCGCTCAAAGTCGGCGCCGGCGATCAGCGGGATCTTCGCCAGCCGCTGCATGCGATTGAGAAACGCGGCCACGGCATGGGGTTCCGCATTCTGGACCGTGCCGTTTGAGACCCGGTTGAGCAGGATCAGCCCGCCCACGCCGGTGTCACGCACCAGTTGCACGAACTCGCGGGCCTGCCGCGAGCGCGGGTGCGGAGTTTCACCATGGAACGGGATCATCACCAATTGGGCAATCCTCTGGTGCAGCGTCATCTTCCGCAGCAAGGCGCGCACGTCACTGGAGGGCCCGGCGGGTTTAGCGGCCGCGCGCGGCTTTCGGGCTGGCGCCGCCCAAGCCATCAGAGCCGCCAGGAAGCAGACCAGCAGACGTCGCGCCATGCGTCTCTTCCGTTCCCCGCCGGGGCTAGCCGCTCTTTCGCTGGTTCTTCGACGCCGCCGTCTGGCGGGACGCCGGCTTCCGGGCTGGTTTCACATTCACCAGCCGGTTCACCGCGCGAACCAGGTGTGACACTTCGTTGGCATTTTTCTGAATGACGGTGCTGGCGCCGGAGTCGCGCTCATTGAGCCCGATCGAATCCGCATAGCCGGAGATCAGGATCACCGGAACGGCGGGCCGTTGTTCGTGTAGGCGCCGTATCAGTTCCACGCCGTTGATGCGGGGCATCTTGTAATCAGTCACCAGCAGGTCACATTCAAGCCATGCCTGGTTGTTCAGGGCCTCTTCCGGGGACGATGCGGCGACCGTCCTATGTCCCAACTCCTCGAGCACCGAGCGCCGGGCGGAAAGCCCCATCTTGTGATCATCGACCAGAAGAATTAAGAGGGGCTTCTTCGGCCGTGACGATGAGAGCGAACGCATGAAGACTCTCGCGAAGTTAGCAGACAGCGCAAGACGTTGTCAAACACTGTGTATCGAACTGAAACAAGGCGAGATTTTTTGCTTGACAGAAAAACGCCTGCTTCGTCCCGAGCCGCTACTCCACTTCGCGCGGTGCGTTGTAGCCAGCCTTGGCCACAATGGAGTACTTGACGGGTTTGCCCTTTTCGTCGGTCACCTTGAGCGGTTCGCCGGTGGCCGGGTTCACCAGGTCCACTTTCAGGCGGCGAAACTTGCCATCCTTTACCGTGTTCGAGGGCTGGTAGCCCAGTGAGTACTGGTTCCTGAGAGACTGATGAATCGCGCCGAAAATTCCCGGAAACTCACCGTAGAACCGGGGGAAAAACGACATCCCGCCGGTCTCCTTGGCGAAGGTGCGCATCTGGTTGTCGGCCTGCAGGAAATCCAGACGCGCGATGGAGCCCATGTAGCCGCGGGCGTCGTACCATTCACGCAGCGCCTGCATCAGCCCCACGCCGTAGATGGGCACACCTGCCGTCTGCAGGGCCTTGCGAGTCTTGTCGAACGTGAGCTTGCTGAACGTGTCGATTCCGCTCGCGATGAGCACAATCGCCTTGCGCCCTTCAATCTCCGACATGCGCTCCGCGGTGTCCACCAGCGCATCGTACAGGTTCGACTCTGAGTAAGCGGCGATGCGCAGGCGCTGCATCGCTTCATACGCCTTGCGCTTGTCGGTGGAGAAGTCCGAAAGGATTTCCGGCCGCAGGTCATATGCCACCACCGCCACGTAGTCTTCCGGCTTCAGCGTTTCCAGAAAACCGTAAGAAGCGGTCAGCGTCTGATACCAGGTTTCGCCCCAATACTGCTGGAACAGGTTGCTGAACTCGATCACCAGACACACCGTCATCGGTGCTTCGCCCATGGCGAACTGCGTTACCTTTTGCGGAACATTGTCTTCGAGAATTCTGAAGTTGTCACGGGGGATGCCTGGGATGAACCGGCCGCGGTTGTCGAGCACCGCCACATCCACCGTCACCGTGGTGACATCGCTCTTGAACGTCGCCAAGCCTTCCGGCAGGTCGTCCTTCTTCTTGTTGAGTTTGGACTTGATCTGCTGCTGTTCCGGCTCCGGCGGCGCATCCTTCTTCCGGGGGCGGGCCACCGTGTCGCTCGACTCTTTCCTCGGCCCCTGTTGGGCCGAAAGAAATTGCGAAAAGAACGTGGCCGAACCCATAACCGCCGTGGCCGCCAGCAGCCGGACGAACTTGGAAGAACCCATGGAAGACTCCCTTTGGCGCGAATCTGCCGCGCTACCGACGAATATATCAGATCGTGCGGAACACGCATTCCATGCCGTGGGCCTATAATCGTTTCGATGGACCTTACTCGCCGCAGACTCTTGACCACCGGTATCGCCGCGGCCGCCGCCGCAGTTCCCCAGGCCCGCTCCGCCAATGACCGTATTCAGGTGGGGGTTGTTGGCTGTGGCGCCCGGTCCCATGAACTGATGAGGCACCTGCTGGCGAATCCCGGCGTGGCTATCACCGGAGTTGTCGACGCCTACAAGGGCCGCGTGGAGCGCGCGCTGGACCGGGTGGGCCCCGCCGCCCGCTCCTATCGCGATTACAAGGAAGTGCTGGCCGACAAGTCGATCGACGCCGTGGTCATCGCCACGCCGGATCACTGGCACAAGACCATGGTCATGGATGCCATCAGTGCTGGCAAGGACGTCTATTGCGAAAAGCCGCTCACCTACCGCGCCTCCGAAGGGAAGGAGATCATCGATGCCGCCGCCCGCACCGGCCGCATCGTGCAGGTGGGCAGTCAGCCGGTGAGTTCGAACACGCAGCAGAAGGCGCGCGAAATCATCCAGAGCGGCAAAATCGGCAAGGTCACCCTGGTGCGCGCGGCTTATAACCGCAATACTGCGTCCGGCGCCTGGATTTACCCCATTCCGCCCGATGCCTCGCCCAGCACTGTCAACTGGGACATGTTTCTGGGCCCGGCGCCCAAGCGCCCCTTCAGCCTGGAGCGCTTCTTCCGCTGGCGCTGCTACAAGGACTATTCGGGCGGCATCTCAACCGACCTCTTTGTCCACCTCTGTACCACCATCCATTTCCTGATGAACGCCCGCATGCCTTCCCGCGTGGTGGCCATGGGCCAGTTGTACCGCTGGAAGGACCGCGAGGTGCCGGACACCATCAACGCGGTGCTCGAGTACCCGGAAGGCTTCGCCGTCAACCTCAGTTCAACGTTCAACAATCAGATGTCGGGCGAAGGCGCCTTCCAGTTCCTGGGTACCGAAGGCAGCGTGACGCTGGGTGGCGGACTGGATGTGCATCCGGAAGACGCCGTGGAGGACAACCGCTGGATTGTGGAAAGCTGGGCGAAATCGATGGAAGAGGCGTACTTCAGGAATCCCAAGGTTCGCGCCAACGAAGCCCCGCACGCCCGGAAGCCGAAAGGCCAGGTGCAGCACTTCAAGTCCGAAGGGCCCGATTCGACGGTGACCCACTTTGCCGGCTGGCTCAACTCCATCCGCACACGCCAGCAGCCCTGGGAGAATGCGACGGTGGGGCATCGCGCCGCCGCCTGCGCGCACATGGTGAACAAGTCCGCCGCTGAAGGCAAGCTGGTGGAATGGGACTTCTCGGCCGACGATATCAAGGGCTGAATCAGGGGCTGAAATCCCGCCGCCCTTAGATGATCTCCTTGATCACCTGTCCCTGGATCTCCGTCAGGCGCTCCTTGCGGCCAAGGTGCATGAAGCTGAGCGCGTCCTGATCCAATCCAAGCTGATGCAGAATCGTCGTGTGGATGTCGCGGAAGTGGTACGGCTTCTCCACCGCCCGCAGCCCGATCGCATCCGTGGCGCCCACCACGGTGCCGCCCTTGATTCCGCCACCGGCCATCCACATCGTGAAGCCCAGGTTGTGGTGGTCCCGGCCCTTGCCGCCCTGTGCCTCCGGCGACCGGCCGAACTCGCCGCCCCACACCACCAGCGTCGACTCCAGCAAGCCCCTGCGCTTCAGGTCGCGCATTAAGGCCGCCACCGGCTGGTCCGTCTGCCTGGCCATCCGCAGGTGGTTTTCCTCGATATCCGAATGCGCGTCCCACTGCAGATCGCCCGGGCCCCCGCCGGAGACAGCCACCACGAACCGGACACCGCGCTCCACCAGCCGGCGGGCCATCAGCAGACGCCGGCCGTAGTCGTCGGTGTGCTCCTGGCCAACCCCGTACAGGTCCAGCGTTTCCTTCGGTTCGTTCGACAGGTCGAAGATTGCCGGGGCCTCTGTCTGCATGCGGAATGCCGTCTGGTAGACGCTCATCCGGGCCTCGAACTCAGAGTCGTCCGCCGCCAGATTGGCTTCGTTCAGGCCGCGGATGAGATCCACGGTCTTGCGGCGCGTGGCGAGATCGACCCCCTTGGGCAGTTCCAGATTCAGCACCGGCTTCTTGCCGGGCCGGAACAGCGCCGGCTGATAGATGGCCGGCAGGAATCCGTTGGTGTACATCGGGGTACCGGCTTCAAGCGCCCCGTGCGGGTCGGGAAGCACCACGTACGCCGGCAGAGACTGCGACTCACTGCCCAGCCCATAAATCGTCCAGGAGCCCATGGACGGGAACCCCGGAATCACCCGGCCCGTCAGCAACTGATACTGCGCCGCCGAGTGCACCACCATGTCGGCGTGGCAGGAACGCACCACCGCGACGTCATCCATGATCTGCGCCGTGTACGGAAGCAGATCGGAGACGTCTATGCCCGCCTGTCCGTGCTTCTTGAAGGTCCGCTTGGTGCCCAGGAGCTTGGCGTCTTTGGCGATGAACTGGTACTTGGCCTCGCCAAACTCGGCTGGGCGTGTCTGGCCGTGCAACTCGTTCAGCAACGGCTTCGGATCGAACGTCTCCATGTGGCTGGGTCCGCCCGCCATGAACAGGAAGATCACCGACTTCGCTTTCGCGTTCACGGGGTTGTGCGGGCGCTTGGGGGCCAGCGGATTCACGTAGGCCGCGCTGGCTTCTCCGCGCGCCACCATCGATGCGAAAGCGAGCGAGCCAAAGCCGCAAAAACAGTCCGTCAGGATCTCGCGGCGTGTACGGGCAATGCGAACGTGTTCAGACATGGATATCTCTTCCCGGCGCTAGTTCAGATAGAGGAATGCGTTGGTATTCAGCATGGCGAGCGCGAACTCGCGCAGCGGCTGATTCTTGAGAAACTCAATCCCCGTGCGTTCTTCCTTCAGATTCGGTGCGCGGCCCGCTGCCAGGCGGTAGGCAAGCCGCACGGTTTGCCCGGGCGACGCCCCTCCTTCCTTGCGCAGCCGCTCGGCGAACGCCTCCGCCATGCGGTTTGAAAAGTCGCCGTTCAGCAGTTCCAGAGCCTGCGGCGCATGCGTGCTCGCGTCGCGCTTGGCGCAACTGATCTGAAGGTCGGGTGCGTCGAACACTTCCATGAACGGCAGTCGGAAGTTCCGCTTATAGATCAGATACACCGTGCGCCGGTTGTGCTCGGTGGCATCGGGCGTCACGGCCCACTGCGACGGTTTGTAGAGAAGCTGCAACAGATCCTCTTCCACCGGAACAAGGATGCTCGGGCCGCCCTGTTTGGCGTTGAGCAGACCAGCCGCGGCCAGCGCACCGTCACGAATTTCCTCGGCGGCCAGCCGGCGGCGGTTGAAGCGCCACAGCAGTTTGTTCTCGGGATCTTTCTCCCGCGCGATGGTCGAGGCGGCCACGTTCGATGCCTGCTGATACGCATTGCTCATCAGGAGCATCTTATGAACCCGCTTCATCTTCCAGCCGCCGGAAACAATCTCGTTCCCCAGGTAGTCCAGCAACTCCGGGTGCGATGGGCGCGCGCCCATCCGGCCAAAGTCGTTCGGCGTGGTCACAATGCCTTGGCCGAAATGATACTGCCATATGCGATTGGCCAACACACGGGCGGGCAGCGGGTTGTCGGCGCTCATCAGCCAATCCGCCAGTTTGGTGCGCGGCTGCGCCGTTGCCGGCGGCAACTCAGGAGTATTGTCGGGCAGCAGAACACCCAGGGGCCGCATCCCAACGCGGTCACCTTTCTTCGCGTAGTCGCCGCGCGCCAGCAGATGCACCGGGCTGGCCTTGGACTCATCGCTCTTGACGGAAAACAGCGCGGGCAGGGGCTCTGGCATCTTCGCCTCGGTCTCCTTGATGCGCTTCTCCATCGCCGTCCGTTCTTCGCCCTTCATGCCCCGCATCTTGGCGCGCAGTGCCTTCACTTCTTCTTCAACGGCCTTGGTCTTCGCTTTCCATACCGTTTGCTCGGCGTCCGTTGCCAGAGGAATGTCCTGCTCCTCGGTGCCGGCGAAATAGGCCTGAATGCGATAGTAATCCGAATGCCGGATCGGGTCGAACTTGTGATCGTGGCAACGGGCACAGCCAAGCGTAACGCCCAGCAGCGCGGACCCCACCACGTTCGTCATCTCCGTCAGCACTTCATTGCGGCTGCTTGCCACTTCCTGATTGCCTGCGTTTTTCCGCAGCGGACCCAGGCGCTGGAAGCCCGAGGCTACTCGATACTCCTCGTGCTTCGGGTTGATCTCATCACCCGCCAATTGTTCCCGCACAAATTGATCGTAGGGCTTGTCGGCGTTGAAGGAATGGATTACGTAGTCGCGATAACGCCAGGCGTCCCGGCGGTGGGTGTCGTACTCGAATCCGTCGGTCTCCGCGAAACGGACCACATCCAGCCAGTGCCGGCCCCACTGCTCTCCAAAGCGGCTGTCGTCGAGAAGGCGGTCCACCAGGCGTTCCCACGCGCCGGGCTTGGTATCCCGCACAAAAGCGTCCACTTCGGCCGGCGTTGGGGGCAAGCCGGTCAGGTCGACAGTCACCCGCCGGATCAGCGTCACACGATCCGCCCGCGGAGCCGGGCGCAGCCCCTCCTTCTTCAACCGGGCCAGGATAAACGCATCGATCGCGCTGCTTGCCCAGGCGCGGTCAGCCGGAGCGGTGAACGTGGGCACCTCCGGATTCTTCCGCGGCTGAAACGACCAGTGCCGGCGCTCCAATGCCGAATACTTGCCGAGCGGGGCAAAGCCTTCCGCGCCGCCCAGCAGCGCGGCCGCGGCAAGAGCCGCCACCGCCACACGAGCGGGCTTCGTCAACGGTCTGTGTCCTTGTTGGGTGCGCATGGGTACACTTCGAGAGCGTCTCCATTATACCCCCTCACTGCCGCATCAGTCAGTCAGTACTGGCTGGTACGCTACACGCCGCCGGCACGCCGTTTGATCAGATCTCCACCAGCACTTTGCCCGCGCTGTCCGCATACCGGCTGGCAATATCGAAGGCCTGCCCAATCTGCTCCAGGGGCCGGCTATGCGTCAGCATCGCGCCCAGCATCTTCGGGTGCTCCCTCAGCAATTGGACGGCAAGGCCGGTCTCATGATTTGAGCGCCGCGAACTGAAGAATTCAATCTCTTTGCGCCGCATCACATGGAATTCCAGCGACACGCGCAGAGTCGAAGGAATCCCCGTGATCACCACGCGGCCCGCATAGCGTGTGGCGTGAAGACACTGGTTGATCGTCTCGCCTTTCGTTGCGCAGTCCAACGCCATGTCCACGCCACGCCCCCCCGTCGCCCGCAACACTTCCGCCACCGGATCCGCCTGGGCCGGGTCAATCACGTCGGTTGCGCCGTACAACCAGGCCATCTCGCGACGGTGCGCCAGGGGCTCAACCGCGAAGATTTGCCCTACGCCACGGAACTTGAGCGAAGCGATGGTCAGCAGCCCAATCGGTCCGGCGCCGAAAACCAGCGCCGTTTCACCCAGGCCGGGACGGGCCCACTTGAGAGAATGCAGAGCCACCGCCAGCGGTTCGAACAGAGTCGCCTCCGCATGGCTCAACCCGGCGGGGGCGGGCAGCACGTTGCCGGCTGGCAGATTCACGTAGTCCCGGAAGAAGCCCGGGTCACCGGGCATGCTGAGGAATCGGAGATGGGAACAGACGTTGTGGTGCCCGGTAAGGCAGTGCTCGCAGTGATAGCAATAGACGGCGGGCTCAAGGATCGCCGCGTCACCCGCGGACCAGCCCGATACGCCCTCGCCCAAGGCGACGATCTCACCCGCCGGTTCGTGCCCCAGCACCATCGGGTAGACACAAGGAGTGTCCCCGATCTGGCCCTCGTCGTAATAGTGGACATCGGATCCGCAGATGCCGACCGCTCGAACCCTCACCTGGATCTCGCCAGGCGCGGGCGGCGGAAGTTCTCCTGGAATCAGCCGGAACTCGCGCAATCCTGCCAGTTCGGCGATACGCATCGATTGGGCGGGCAAAGCGGCTACTTCTTGAAGAGGTTGTCGAAGGCAGCGCGCGCTTCGCTGGGTTTGGTGGGCGCCTGGAAGTTCACCGTGGCAGGGCGTGCGCCGTTGCCTGAGGGCGACACGTCGCGGGCCACGGTCACCCGGGCCGAAAAGAACTCGCACTCGTTTGCCTGATCCTTGTAGGGCAGGCGCGCGGGAATCGGCTTCAGGCACTGGAACCGCGTGGACGGCTCAAAGTGAGTGCACTGCTTGCAGCAGTGAAGCGGCGAGGAACACTTGGGACAGTTGGTCTTGAAGTCGGTGCCCGGCATCAGCGGTGTGGCGCAATTGAAGCAGCGGGACGCGGTGACGTTTTCCACCATGCGCGGCAGGCGGGGGCCGGTGATGTCGATGGGGGGCTTGGGGCCCTGGTGGCGGGGGCGGTCGTCGCGCCGTGGTTGCGCGTCGGAGTCCATGTAGCCGCGTTGCTTGTATTTGCGGTCGTCATCCATGGGTGGGTTCTGCTCCTTCGAGAATACGTTGAGCGAAGTGTCTATTCTGCTTATCGTGCTGAAACGTTCGAAACTCAAGCCGCTACACGCGAAATGCCGCGCTGCCGGGAATCCTCGCGAAGGAAGTCAGGGAGAGGAAAGTTCGGGGCAGGAGGTTGATTGTCGCGGACACCCATCCGCCGCACTTCTTGGCGCTGGCGAAGGCGGCCGCTTCCGCCTATCCAGTATGTACCACGGATCGCGACAGAAATCCAGCGTTTTGTTTTCCGCTGCCGGAAGGCCCGGTTCTTGGGCGTGATACCCTGAGACTTCAAGCCCATCCCGGGCTGCACACTTTACATATGAGCGACTTGAGGATTACTCTGCCCGACGGCAGCCAGCAGGCCGTGCCTGCGGGTACCCGCCCACTGGATATCGCCGCCCGTATCTCGCGGCGCCTGGCCGATGACGCCATTGTCGCCCGCGTCAATGGCAACCTGTGGGACCTTACGCGGCCCATCGAGGAAGATTCAACTCTTGAGATTCTCACCACGAAGAATTCCGAGTCGCTCGAGGTCTATCGCCACTCAACCGCCCACCTGCTGGCCGCGGCCGTTCTGGAACTCTACCCGGAAACCAAGCTCGGCATCGGCCCGCCCATCGAAAACGGATTCTTCTACGACTTCCAGCGGCCAGCGCCATTCACCCCCGAGGATCTCGACAAAATCGAAACCCGGATGTGGGAGATTCAGCGCCGCTCCCTTCCCTATGAGCGGAAACTGGTGAACAAGGCCGAGGGCCTCCAGAAGTATCGCGACCTCGACGAGCCCATGAAGTGCGAACTCATCGAAGAACGCGCCGGCGAGATCTTTTCCGAGTACACGCTCGGGCCGCATTTCATCGACTTCTGCCGTGGTCCGCATCTTCCCGACACGTCCCGGATTAAGGCCTTCAAGTTGCAATCCATCGCCGGGGCCTATTGGAAGGGTGACGAGAAGCGCCACCAGATGCAGCGCATCTACGGCACCGCGTGGTTCTCGAAGAAGGAACAGGATGAGTACCTCCAGCGCCTGGAAGAAGCTCGCAAGCGCGACCACCGGAAGCTGGGCCAGGAACTCGAGCTCATCAGCATTGAGGAACTGGCCGGGCCCGGCCTGGTCTTCTTCCTGCCCAAAGGCGCCCTGGTCCGCAAGCAGCTTGAGGACTGGATGCGCGACCAGTATCTGAAGCGCGGCTACTCCCTGGTGGTAACGCCGCACGTCATGCGGCGCAAACTGTGGGAGACCTCCGGCCACGCCAACTTCTACAGCGACAACATGTTCGTTCCCATGGAACTGGACGACGCCGAGTACCAGTTGAAGCCGATGAACTGTCCCGGCCACATTCTGATCTACAAGCACAAGATGCGCAGTTACCGCGATCTGCCGGTGCGGCTGGGCGAACTCGGAACGGTCTACCGCTATGAGCGCTCAGGCACCTTGCACGGCCTGATGCGTGTGCGCGGCTTCACGCAGGACGATGCGCATATCTTCTGCACCCCGGATCAGATCGAACAGGAAGTGGTGAGCTGTCTTGAGTTCGCCGTGGATGTCCTCAATACCTACGGATTCCACGAATACGAAGCCGAGCTTTCCACCTGGGACGGCGGCGCCAACGGCAAGTATGACGGTGCGCCCGAACAGTGGGCGCTGGCCGAACGGGCTCTGGATTCCGCCGTGGCGCGCGCCGGCCTGAAGGTGAAGGTGATGGCCGATGAGGCCGCTTTCTACGGCCCCAAGATCGATGTCAAGCTGGTGGATGCCATCGGCCGCAAATGGCAGCTCTCGACCGTCCAGTTCGATTTCACCCTGCCTCGGCGCTTCGGCCTCGAATACGTCGGCGAGGATGGCAGGAAGCACCAGCCTCTCATGGTGCACCGTGCCCTCTACGGCTCCATGGAGCGCTTTTTCGGCATCCTCATTGAGCACTATGCCGGTGCGTTCCCCGTCTGGCTCGCCCCGGTGCAGGCAGCCGTGCTCCCCATTACGGACCGTCAGTTAGAATACGCCCGCGACGTGGCCGCTCAGTTGACCTCGGCCGGCGTGCGTGTTCATCTCGACGACCGTTCCGAGAAAGTGAATCTCAAGATCCGCGAGGCTCAGTTGCAGAAGGTGCCCTACATGCTGGTTGTGGGTGATCGTGAAGCTCAGGCCGGTGCCGTGAGCGTGCGGCATCGCAAGCACGGCGATCAGGGCGCCCAGCCGCTGGCCGATTTCATCGCGCGCATCACGGCCCAGATCGCCTCCCACTCCACCACCGAGTAACCCCATGACACCATCACGAACACTCCGAATCTGGCGCGAAGGCGGCTTTGTAAGGGTTGCCGCGGTCGGCCGCGTGGTTGAGCCCTGGTTCACAGAGGTTCTGGGCCGCCTGGGCTTCGACGTCATCTGGCTGGATCTGGAACACCGGCCCTGGGGCTACGATGTCATCGACCCCATTTCCCTGGCCTGCCGCGCCACCGGAGTCGATCTCATGGCGCGCATTCGCAAGAGCGGTTACGACAGCCCGATGCGCGCGCTTGAGTTTGGCGCCAACGGTCTGATGGTGCCCCACTGCCGCGGCCCTGAGGAAGCCAGGCAATGGGTGGATTGGATCAAGTTTCCCCCCATCGGCCGGCGCGGCCTGGATGGCGTGGGGGCCGACGCAGACTTCGGCTTGGCGTCCACCGCGGAGCACCTTGAGTTCGCCAACCGCGAAACCTTCATCGCGCTTCAGATCGAAGACCGCGAAGCCGTGGACCGCATCGACGAGATCGCGGCCGTGCCCGGCTTCGACATGCTCTTCATCGGCCCGGGCGATCTCAGCCTCAGCCTTGGCGTTCCCCTCCAGTTCGATCATCCCGTGATGGAAGACGCCCGGCGGCGCATTGCGGACGCGGCGGCCCGGCACGGCAAGTATTGGGGCACCACGTCGGGCACACCCGAAGCCGCGCAGCGCGCCATCGATCAGGGTGCCCGCATGGTCACCTGCGGCAGCGACCACGGGTTCCTGATGGGTGGAGCCAGGAATGCCTGGGCCGGATTCAAAGAGGTGTCCAGGCGATGAGCCGGACCATTCTGCGAAACGCCGTCCTCTTCGACGGCCGCGGCAACGCGGGCGTTCCCGGTGAAGTCCTGATTGAGGATGGGCGTATCGCCGCCGTGGGACGCCTGGACCACGCAGGCGAAGCGGAGACCATCGATTGCATGGGCCAGGCTGTGACGCCCGGCTTCATCGATCTGCACAGCCACTCCGACTTGCAGGTGCTCGACGGGCGGCGCGAGAAGAGCGCTCAGGGAGTCACCACGGAAGTAGTAGGCAACTGCGGTTTCTCGCCCTATCCGTGTGGACAGCATGCCGCCGATCTCCGTGAATTCGCCAATGGCATCTTCTGCGGCGGCGCCGAATGGCGCTTTGAAGGCGCGCGCGACTATCTGGAATCGGTTGACCGGCAATCGGACCAGGTGGGTGTCTTCTCCCTGGTGGGCCACGGCAGCCTGCGCGTGGCGCTGTTTGGCAACCGGCAGGGTGCGCTCGAAGCCCGGGAACTCGATCTGCTCGAAGGCACGCTCGATGACGCGCTGGCCGCCGGTGCCTGCGGATTCTCCACGGGACTCATGTATGCGCCCGGGTCCAGTGCGCCCTTTGACGAACTGGAGCGGCTGTGCCGTGTGGTGGCTCGCCGTGACAAGCTCTACGCCACGCACATGCGCAGCTATTCGTTCGGTCTCATCGAGTCGATCGATGAGCAACTGGAACTGGCGCGCCGCACCGGCTGCCGGCTCCAGATCTCACACTTGCAGACCGTGGGACCAAAGAATTGGGACCGCCAGCGCACCGCGCTCGATCGCATCGAACGCGCCAGGGAAGAGGGCATCGACGTCGAGTTCGACATCTATCCCTATCAGGCGGGAAGCACCGTGCTGACGCAGTTCTTCCCCCAGCGGCTGCTCGATGGCGGAACTCCGGCCATGCTCGCCAGGCTCCGCCACCGCGACGAGCGGCGCCGCCTGTGCGAGGAAGCCGTCAGCCAAATGGCGCAGCGCTGGTCCGATGTCTTTATCGTTTCCGTGGAATCGGAGGCGAATCAGGAGGTCGTTGGCCTGAACCTGGAAGAGATCGGCCGGCGCCGCGCGGTGGATCCGGTGGAAGCGGCGGCGGATCTGCTGATTGAGGAGGCCGGGGCGGTCAACATCGTCTCGTTCAATCAGAGCGAGGACAACCTGCGCCAACTGCTCACCCACCCGCTCTGCTCGGTGATCAGCGACGGCTTCTACGTCAAGGGCCGCCCGCACCCGCGGCTCTACGGAACGTTCCCGTTCCTGATGGGAACGGTGGTGCGCGAACGGCAATGGATGAGCCTGCCCGAAGCCGTGCACAAGGTGACAGCGAAACCGGCGGCGCGCCTGGGTGCGGGCAATCTGGGCTCCTTGACGGTGGGCGCGCGGGCGGACCTCACCATCTTCGACCCGGCCGCCGTGGCGGGGCCCGCCACCTACGAAGCGCCCGAGCAGAACCCGGTGGGCATCACCGCCACCTATCGCGCCGGCCGCCGCGTGGCCCGTTAGCCGGGCTACACTCGAAAATACCGTACAGTTCTCACCATGCAGCGCGCGATCCTATCACTCATTGTGTCCGCGGCCGGCCTGCTTGCCCAGTCAAGCGCGGGCGGCGGAAGCATCCAGGGCATCGTCAAGGATGCCACCGGCGCCGTGGTGCCGCAGGCTCGGGTCACCATCACGGCGCTGGCTACCAACAGCGTGGTTCGCACGGAGTCGAACGCCGGGGGATTCTTCCTCACGCCGCCCATGAATATCGGCGCCTATCGCGTCCGCATCGAGTTCGAAGGCATGAAGACGTGGGAGACCGAAGTGCGCCTGGAAACCGGACGAATCAGCGAGTTGAACGCCGTCCTCCAGCCCGGCCAGGTGAGCGAAACCGTGCAGGTCACGGCGAGCGCTCCCCTTGTCACCACCACCGAGGCCACCGACGCCTCCACGCTCGACGCGCAGCGGATCAAGGAGATTCCCGTCAACGGCCGCAACCTCAACGTGCTGCTTGAAACCGTGGCGCCCGGCGTCGAGGCCATCAATGACGTGAACGGCGGCATCCGGGTCAGCGGCCTCATGACCTACTCGACGGACTACGTTCAGGATGGCGCCAACGCCAACAATCGCGAGTTCGGCGGATCGGCTAACCTGCAGGGCCTGGAATCGATCGGCGAGGTGCGCGTTGAAACCAGTACGTCGTCGGCGCGGTACACCCGTCCCACGTCGGTGATCGTGAGCACGAAAAGCGGAACCAACCGTTTGCTGTTCAGCGTCTTTGAGACCCACCGGAACAACGCCTTCGGCGTAGCCCGCGCCCGTCAGGATGTGAACCTCGATGGCCGGCCCTACAGGGTGCCGAAGCTCATCCGGAATGAGTTCGGCGGCACCGTCGGCGGCCCGGTAGTCATTCCGAGCTTCGGCGCCAATGGCCGCAAGGCCCTGTACGACGGGCGCGATCGCACGTTCTTCTTCTATAGCCGCGAGGGCACCGAGTTCGTGCAGGGCGTGACGCGTGAGTTCCGCGTGCCCACCGCCGAGATGCGCGGCGGCGACTTCAGTTCGCTGTTCGACAACCAGGGCCGCCGGCTCCAACTCTATGACCCCGATACGACCCGCCAGGAACTGATCAACGGCCGCTTCATCGCCGTGCGCGACCCGTTCAGCAACAACCGCATCCCCATCGAGCGCCTGAATTCGTTCGCCAAGAGGATCTATGAAATCACGCCGCTCCCCACCGACATCACTAATCCCCTGGTTTCGAACAACCTGAAAGTGGTGGTGCCCATCAACAGCCTGCCGAACCTGAGCGACAACCCGCAAGTGCTCAAGATCGACCACAACTTCACGCCGAACGACAAATTCTTCATCAAGATGAACGGCGGGCTTCGTTCGGCCCACTTCCTTGGAACGGGCGGCGCCACCGGTGCACCCACCTTGAACAACGAAGCCAACATGACCTACCTGCCAATGCGTGGGCGGGCCGTGGCCCTGAGCCTCATCCATACCTTCTCACCCACCTTCTTCGTCGAGACACTGGCCAACCGCACCTGGCAGTTGACCCGTACCGTCACCGGGCCCGAGGACAGGAATTGGGCCGCGGAACTTGGTCTTCCGAACCCGCTCAACGAGATCGGTTGGCCGGAGATCACCAATACCGGCTTCATGAGCTACGTCGAAGGCGACAACCGGCGGCAGCTCTACAGCATGATTTCGAACGCCGAGCAGAACTATAAGCTGGTTCGCCGGCGGCACTCCCTGGGTTGGGGCTGGCGCTGGCACGCGGAAAAACAGAATCTGCTTCCGGATCAGGGCGCCATCTCCGGAGCGCCCTCATTCAACAGCCTGGCCACCGCGCTCGAATCCTCTACCCTCGGCACCACCATCAATCCGGGCACCACGCCGCAAACCGGCTTCGACGGCGCCAACTTCTTTCTGGGCTACGCCGGCAACTACCGCGTGGGCTTCAAACGCGGCATCATGCGCGTGCGGGAACAGAACTGGGGCCTCTACTTCGAGGACACCTGGCGCGTGAATGACCGGCTCACCCTGTTTCCCGGCGCGCGCTGGGACATCAACCCCGCCTTCTACGAAAAGGATGGCCAGTTGACCGCCTTCGATCTGCAAAGCCGGTCCATCATGATGCCGGAGAATCTGGATCACTACTACAAGCTGAACGCCACCACGCCGAAAATCGTGCAGTCATTTCAGGCAGTGGGCGTGAAGTTTGCCAGCGCCGGCGAACTTGGCAAACCCAAGCAGCTTTTCCCATCGAACCTCTTCGACATCGGCCCGCGCGGCGGCTTTGCCTACAACCTCCAGCGAGGCGAGAAGCCATGGGTACTGCGCGGCGGCTACGGGCTCTACATTTCCGCTGTCCCCATGCGCACCCTGCTCGCCCAGTTCAGCGGTCTGGCGCCCTTCAGGGCCAACTTCTCCTGGAATCCCAACGCCGCCAACCAGAGCCCCGACGGCATTGTAAATTACCTGCTGCGCAACCAGCCGTTGGTAAGGGCGGGCGTCAACAGCGCCGGGGTCATCGATGTCGACGACCCGGCCACCGTAGGCCGGGGCCAGGGTGTGGTGGGCATGGACGGCCGCCAACCCAGCCTCCGCATCCACGAGTGGAACCTGGCTCTTGAAAAACAGATCTCGAAAACCACCGTGGTTCGCCTGACCTACAAGGGGAAGCGCGGCGTCAATTCCGATCAGCTCTACAACATCAACGCTCAGCCGCCGGACTACATCTGGTACCTCACCACCGGGCGTGCGATTCCTGGAGGAGAATTCTCCGGTGTGCTACGCCGGCCCTACGACCGCAACGCCTACACCGATGTCCGCATCCTTCAGCGCAGCGGCATCATCAATTCGACAACATGGGTGGCTGAGATCGAGCGGCGGTTCCGCAACGGGCTGGGGTTCCAGCTTTTCTACACGCTGACCAACGCCTTGCGCCTGGCGGGCAACTCCTTCCGCGATGACGTCGTGCCCACTCAGGCAAACTTCCTGCCCGGCACCGTACCCACCGATTTCAAGGAGTTGAACCGCTTCCTCTTCTACGACCGCGATACCGCCGTCCCCAAACATCGCGTGCGCTGGAACTGGAGCTACGACATGCCCTTCGGCCGGCGCGGCCACTTCTTCAAAGGCGTTGGGCGGACACTCGATAACCTCATCGGCGGCTGGAAGCTCTCGGGCACCGGCACCGTCGTAAGCACCTGGTATGTGATGCCCACCGGCAACTGGGGCGAGATGGGCAACTTCGAGGTGTACCGCAACCGGCATAAGGTGCTTGATTGCCAGCAGACGCCAATCACATCGTCCAACTTTGCCGACGAGCGTTGCATCGAAGGCTACCTGTGGTTCAACGGCTACATCTCCGAACGGCTCATCAACGCCCGCAACGCGGCGGGCCTTCGCATCGGAATCTTCGGACTGCCGGACAACTACAAGCCCGCGCAGAAACCCATCAACCCCTGGCCCAAGGGCGGTCTCCCCACGGATCCCAACAACGCCGACTACGATACCAACGTCGTCTACCTGCCGCTGCTCACCGGAGGCGTCGTTCGGGTGAACTATGACACCGGGCTTCACCCGTGGCGCAACCAGTCCCGCCTGGGACCCTTCAACTGGACCATGGATTCCAGCCTCATGAAGACCTTCCTCATCACGGAAAACCGCGTGAACCTCCGGCTCACCGTCGACATGTTCAACGTGTTCAACGTGCAGGGGCTGAACGTCCCCGCCGCCAACGGAATTGCCAGCCTGCAGAACTCCTACGGTGGCTTCGGCATCCGTCCGCGCCAGTTGCAGGTTGGAGCGCGGCTTCAATTCTAACCAGGGTCACCACCATGGCAAGGTTGCTCTTTTCAATTCTCCTGCCGGCGCTTCAGGCGCAGGAATGCCGCATCACTCCCATCACACCCTTGCAGCCGCCGGCGCGCATTGAGGAAGGGGAACGCGCCACGGAGTCCCAGACATTCCAGGGCGTGTTCGGGCAAGTGGCGGTGGGCCCGGACAACACGGTCTACTTCGCCGACGCCGTGAACCGGGTGCGCCGCGTGGTGAATGGCCGCGTCGTCACGGTGGCCGGCAACGGAGCGCGCGCCGAGGATCTGGCCGAATGGCCCGCGATCGAGACCGCGATGCCTCCCGTGGGCTTCGTCCTGATTTCGCCCGCGGGCGTGCCGCACTTCACCGCCGTGGGCCGGCTGTGGCGCGTCGTGGGCGGCCGTATCCAGGCTGTCGCCGGGTCCGGACGGCCGGGGTTCAACGGCGAGGACGGCCCTGCCACCACCATCAACTTGGGCTCGATTGTCCACGCGGAGTTCGCCTCCGATGGTTCCCTGCTGCTGATCGACGGCTTCAACCGCGTGCGCCGCGTCGGCGCCGATGGCCAACTGCGCACCGTGGCCGGATCGTCCCGCCTGGGCGCCGTGACAGGCGACGGCGGACCCGCTGTGAACGCCACCCTTTCCAATCCGCGGCAAGTGTACCAACTGGGCGATGGCGCCTTCTGGATTCGGGATCTGGCCGGCCGCCAGCTTCGCATGGTCGACCGGGCAGGCACCATCCGCACGGTGAACGCGAACTTCGATACCGCTGTCTCGCTCATGCGGTTGAACGACGGGAGGCCGGCGGCCATCACCGCCAACCGTGTCTATCCCGTCCAGGCGAATGGCAGCATCCAGACGGGCGGCGCGCCGTATTCGCCGTTTACCGGGGCGCCCCTTGCCACGGGTCCCGATGGCGCGCTGTACTTCCTGGGTTCGGAGCGGCCGGAGATGCGCAACCCGCTGGTACGGTTGGCCCCCGCCGCAGGCCAGACCCTTGTCGCCGGGGCGCCCGTCGTGGCCAACGTCGACGGCCAGGCCCCGCCGTTTGGCTTCTGGTTGCGGCGGACCAACAGCCTCATCTACTCAGCCGCCGTGGACGGGAAGACCGGCATCGTCGAAAGCAGGCCGGGGCAAAGCGCACGATTCCTGGTGGGCGGCGGAGGAGATATCGGTGACCCCGATGGCAAGGATGCCACCTCCATCGCTTTCTTCGGCGTGGCGTCGTTCACCGCGGATGGGGCTGGACGCATTGTGGTTGCCGACACGTCCCGGCAAAGGCTGCTGGTGGTGGATGCCAGTGGCAAGGTGGCCGTGCTGAAGGATGCCTCGGGAAGCCCGGTGCTCTTCGCTCCCTTGGGCGCATTCGGATCCCTGATGCGTATCGCGGCCGATAACGACGGAAACATCTATTGGTATGCTCAGGGAGCCACGCCCACCGGCGGCGTGTTCTCGGCCGAACTCGCCGTCTGGCGACGCTCAGACTCCTCGCTGCGCCGCATCCCGGTGCAGGGTTTGGCCGCGCTCTTCACACTGGATGACGGCGGAGCGGCGGTCATCGCCGGGAATTCGGCCACCTTCCGGTCCGTGTTCCGCGTGCTGCCGGACAGGCTGGGCTCCGTGGTGGAGCCGTATCGCATGCTGCCGCTGACATCGGTGGCCATGGATGGCGCCACGCCCTATTTCACCGCGGCCAGCCGTCTGTTCCGCGGCGGCCCCGGGTCCATTGAGATGCTGGATGTGCAGTTCATGGCGAACGGCGCGGCTTTCAACCCGGCGTTCGTGATGAACTCACCGGATGGCCCGCTGGTTCGATTGGGTGACAGCGGCTTCTATCGGATTGGTGGGTCGTGCCGCTGGATTCCGCAGCCCCGCGTGGACGCCGTGGTGAATGCGGCGGGCTTCGACCACCCGGGCATCACATCGCCGCGCCAGCTTCTCTCTGTCTTCGGACCTGGCTTCGGACCCGGGAGCGGGCAGGGTTTTCTCCCCGACGGCACCCTGCGGGCCATGCCGCAACAGCCGCCCTATCCGGCTCTCCTGCTGGGTTCGTTCACCGGCGCCATTCCGAACGCCACCCTCACCGGCACACCGCTTTCGGTCATTCATGCCAACGCGCAGCAAACTACGCTGCAGGGCGTTGCGGCGACCCCTGCTTCCGGTGAGTATCTGCTCTACTTCGCATGGCAGGGGCTCACCTTGATGTATCCCCGGCCCATTCTGGCCCGCGCCGCCGCGCCGTCGCTGTTTCAGGCGAATGGCGCCGCCGCGGGCGTCAATGAGGACGGCTCCATTCACTCCGCCTCCAACCCCGCCGCCCCGGGCACCGTCCTGCAACTCTACGGCACCGGCCTGGGTGCCACGGACTACGTGTCGGCGGCGGGCGAGTTCTACTCCCTCACCGTGCCGGCGCGGCATACCGGCGCCGTGACGGCGCTGATCGACGGGCAGCCTGCCGTGGTGGACTTCGCCGGCGGCGCACCGGGCGCGGTGATTGGCGTCAGCCAGATCAACGTCGTGCTGCCCCGGGCTCTGGCCCCAGGCCCGCACACCATTCAAGTGCAGGTGGACGGAGTGCCCGCGCCGGGCGAATCGGTCGCCGTGATCTACTCCAAGTAAACGCTAGCCCGCTTTTCTCACGGCATCTGATCGCAGCCCAAACTGACGCCGCGGACAAGCTCGAAATGACTCGTGCGGATCCTCCGCGGGTGTCTCGGTCAGAAATTTGCGGCAAAATGGCTGCCGCATACCGTCGCTCGGAGCACCCGAAGGGTGAAAATGGGCCGTCCATACGCGCTTCTCCGGTCCGCTGCAAAAATGCGGAATGAATAAGTCCGGTGTTTGCTTCACGCAGTTTTTTCAGCAGCGCAGGTTCGCGTGAACTTGCGCAAACTGGGCCTGCCAGGGGTAGCTCGTCGCCAGTGACAAAACGATCCGGCGCACACTGACA
>VFZY01000022.1 GCA_016870915.1 Acidobacteriota bacterium
TGAGCAGGTGTGGAACTACGTGAAGAACCACGGAATCGGGCGGATGTTGCTGCGCCAAGCGGACGACCTCAAGTGCGCCGTCCTGGCGCGCCTACGATCCCTGCAACGCCTGCCCTGGACTATCAAAATGTTCTTCCTGACCAAGGACACCGTGTACGCCGCAGGTTGAACTCAATGTCTACTAACCAACGGTCTGATTAAAACCCTGGAGCAGTTGGAGGCGGCGATCACCTTGGCGCTTCAACGGATTCATGCCCGGAAGACGACTCAATGAAACTACGTTGCATGGTACTGGTGCTTGGCGCCGCCGGGCTCTGCGAGGCGCAGACCGTCTCAAGGGGTCCGTATCTTCAGATTCTGACGGATCAGAGCGTCACGGTGCGCTGGCGGACCAGTGCGGCCACCGACAGCGCGGTGCGGTTCGGAACAGCCCCCGGCGCGCTGACCGGGACGGCCACGGATCCGGTTTCGACGACTGAACACTTGGTGACGCTGGCCGGTCTGGCGGCGAATACGACGTACTACTATTCCGTGGGCACCAGCGCAGGCCCGTTGGCCGGCGACGCCACGTACTTCTTCAAGACAGCGCCGGCACCGGGAACCATGCGCCCCACGCGGGTCTGGGTGTTGGGCGACTCCGGCTTCGCCGACGACAACCAGCGCGCGGTGCGCGACGCCTATGCGGCGTTCAACGGCAGCCGCTATACCGACCTGATCATGATGTTGGGCGATAATGCCTACCCCAACGGCACGGATGCCAATTACCAGGCGTCCGTTTTCGACCGGTTTCCAACGTTTCTCCGCCAGTCGGTTCTTTGGTCCACGCTTGGGAATCACGATGGTACGTCGGCCGATTCGGCCACCCAGACCGGGCCGTACTACGAGATCTTCACGCTGCCCCGGCAGGGTGAGGCGGGCGGGTTGGCGTCCGGCACAGAGGCATACTATTCATTCGACTTTGGAGATATTCATTTCATCTGCCTGGAGTCCTTTGAGACGAGCCGGGCGGCGAATGGGGCGATGATGACGTGGCTGGCGAACGACATCGCGGCGACGGCGAAGAAGTGGGTGATCGCGTTCTGGCATCACCCGCCGTATTCGAAGGGTTCGCACAACTCCGATACCGAGACGCAACTCATTGAGATGCGCCAGAACGCGAACCCCATTCTGGAGGCGGCCGGCGTGGATCTGGTTCTCGCCGGGCACAGCCATTCCTATGAGCGCTCCTACCTGCTGGACGGCCACTACGGTCTTTCGACGACGCTGACGAATGCGATGAAGAAGGATGGCGGCAACGGACGCCTGGACGGTACGGGCGCCTACAGCAAACCTACTTTCGGGAAGGCGCCACGCGAAGGCGCAGTTTACACGGTGGCGGGCAGTTCTTCACAGGCGAGCGGTGGTCCATTGAATCATCCGGCGATGGTGGTTTCGCTGAATCAACTGGGATCGGTGGTGCTGGATGTGGACGGCAACCGGCTGGATGCGAAGTTCATCAACAGCACGGGCGGTGTGGCGGATTACTTTACGCTGATCAAGGGCACGGCTCCGGTGGCGCCCGGGAGTCTGAGCGCCACTCCGGCGTCTTCCACGCAGGTGAATCTTACGTGGACCGATCTCTCGAACAACGAGGATGGGTTCCGCATTGAGCGGTCCACCGATGGGACCAGCTTCACCGAAATCATGACCGTGGGACCCGGGGTGGCCAGCTATGCCGACAACGGGCTCATCGCGGCCACGCAGTATTGGTACCGGGTGCGCGCTTACAACAGTGTGTGACCGTCCGGGTACACATCGATTGTCAGCGCTACCACTGTCAGCGCACTACCGGCGCCGGCCGTGGGGCTTACGGCAGCGGCGCCCACGGCGTATCAGGTGAACCTTGCCTGGACGGACAACGCCACCAATGAAACGGGATTCCTGGTGGAACGGCTGAACGGCGCGGTTTATCAGACCGTGGCCACATTGGGCGCGGGAGTGAGCGTCTATAGCGACCCCACGGTTCAGCCTGGCACGGCGTATAGTTACCGAGTGGTGGCGTTCAATGGGGCTGGTTCGGCGGCGCCCAGCAACACCGCCGTGGTCTCGACACCGCCGGGAATTCCACGCCCTCCGTCGGGATTGACGGCGGCGGTGGTGGCGGCGGGCAGGATTCGAATCGATTGGCTGGACAATTCCTCGAATGAGACGTCCTTCCGGGTGGAGCGCAGCACGGCAGGCGGCCCGTTCGGGCTCATTCTGGTGACTGGCGCGAACACTGTGACGTACACGGAGGGTGGTTTGTCCGCCAACACAACCTACGCCTACCGGGTGTCGGCGGCCAACAGCCTGGGAGTTTCGGCGCCGAGCGGCACGGCACAGGCGACGACACCCTACCTGCCGCCAGCGCCTTCCGGCCTGGTAAGCGCGACGGTGGGTTTGACCGTGCGGCTCAACTGGCAGGACAACTCGCCCAATGAGGATGTGTTTCTGGTGCGGCGGGCGGCGCCGGGCGGCGATTATGTCACCATCGCCACCCTGCCGCCGAACACGGTGACGTTCACCGATCCGGCGCCCGTTCCAGAGATCAACTACTACTACTTCGTTCGGGCGTCGAATCTCGCCGGATTCACGAACTCCAACGTTGTGCGGGGCAAAGTACCATAGTTGATCATGCAACCGATTGAGGCGCCGGCGGCGCGGGAGCCGGGCAGCCTGCCCGGACTGGGCAGGCTGGTCTCGCTCGACGTGTTTCGCGGCGCGACGATCGCCGGGATGATTCTGGTGAACAATTCCGGCAACTTCAGCCAGACCTACGCTCCGCTGCTGCATGCGGACTGGCATGGGTGGACGCCCACGGACATGGTGTTTCCGTTTTTCCTGTGGATGGTGGGTGTGTCGATGACGTTTTCGATGGCGCGCCGTGTGGCCGAGGGCGCGGATCGGGGCAAGCTTCTGGCGCACGCCCTGCGGCGCGGCCTGATCATTGTGGGGCTGGGCCTGGCGTTGAACCTGCTGCCGCACTTCGATTTCGCGAACCTGCGGTTCCCCGGTGTCCTGCAGCGAATCGGTGTCTGCTACATGGCGGCGACCCTGATCTTTCTCTTCACGCGGTGGCGCGGCCAAGTCATCGCGTTGGGAGGGGTGCTGGCGTTGTACTGGGGCCTGATGACGCTGTATCCGGTGCCGGGCCATGGCGCTGGGGTGCTGAGCAAGGAAGGCAACTTCGCGCGGTACTTCGATGGCCTGCTGCTTGAGGGCCACATGTGGGCGTCCTCGAAGACCTGGGACCCGGAAGGCATTGTGTCGACGCTGCCGGCCATCGGCACCACGCTCTTCGGCGTGCTGGCCGGGCACCTGCTGCGCACGGGGCTGACGCTGGCTGAGAAATGCGCGTGGCTGATGGCGGGTGGCAACGGACTGCTGTTCGCGGGCCTGATGCTGAGCACCTGGATGCCGATCAACAAACCGCTCTGGACGGTGCCCTACGCGATCTTCATGGCGGGGCTTGCCTCGGCGATGTTCGGACTCTGCTACTGGCTGATCGACGGCCAAGGCTGGCGGCGGGGCACCCGCTGGCTCGCCATCTACGGCATGAATGCGATTACGATCTATGTGCTTTCCGGTCTGATCGCCAAGACCATGGGGCTGATCCGGTTGGGCGAACTGACCGCCAAGGGCTGGGTGATGCAGAACATCTGCCTGGCTCTGGCTTCGGGGCCCAACGCGTCGCTGCTTTACGCGCTGGCGAACGTGGCGGTCTGCTATGCGGCGGCCTGGTGGATGTACAGCCGGGGCTGGTTCGTGCGCGTGTGATCGCGGGGACGGTTCGTCGGCTTCCCACGGCGGTTCGTCGGATTCCGGCGCCGGTTGGGCGGTTTTCCGGTGCTTTCCCGGCTCTTGCGCCCCATACTCAGAATCGAAGGAGAATTCGATTCCAATGATTTGCAAAAAACTGACGATCCTTACGGCTTCCGCCGCGCTGGGATTCACGCTGGGTGCGTTTTCGGCCCATGGCGCCGAACGCTATGACATGAAGGTGCGCAACGACTTTTTCGCCGGTTTCCTGGGGAACGCGGAAGCGCTGCAACGGGCCCTGGCCGGCGCCGAGGCTACGCTGAAGGAGGAGCCCAATCACGCCGAAGCGCTGGTGTGGCATGGCGGTGGACTTTACTTCCTGGCGGGTGAGGCATTTCGCAAAGGGGACGCCGCGAAGGGCATGGAACTGGCGATGAAGGGCCTGGCCGAAATGCAGCGGGCGGTAGATCTGGCGCCGGAGAATCCCGGGGTACGCGTTCCGCGCGGCGCTGTGCTGCTGACCGCATCGAGGTTCCAGCCGCCAGCCCAGGCCAAGCCGCTGATTGAACTGGGAGTGGGCGATTTTGAGGCCACGCTGCGCGTGCAGGCGGCCCAGTTCCATACGCTCGGTGAGCATCCGCGCGGCGAGCTTCTGTTGAACCTGGGCGACGGCTATTCGCGGCTGGGCCGCCAGGAAGAGGCGCAGGGGATCTTTGAGCGCATTCTGAGGGAACTGCCGGCCACGGCGTATGCCAAGAGGGCTGAGACCTGGATGGAGAAGAAGTCGCTTACGGCCAGGGAGGCGCAGTGCATCGGATGCCACGTCTCGAAGTGAAGAGGCAGGGTGGGACCGCCCGGGGCCTGGCGCGAATCGTTGGGCTGAACACGCTGGGCGCGATTGCTCCCACGCTGGTTTTCCTCTGGTTCGGGGATTCAGCGTCCCTGGCGGACGCCTGGCGGACCTTTGTGGTCTCCACGGCGTACGCGCAGAGTGTAGGGACGCTCGCCGGGCTGATTCTTCCCTGGGTGGGCCACAACATCCGGCCGAAGAGGCCGGTGCTGCGATGGGGCGTGTTCCTGGCGTTCCTGTTCGGCATCAGCGCCACGGGGAGTCTCTTGGGATCACTGTTCGTGCACCGGTTTGTCTACAGCTTCGCGCCTTATTGGAAGGTGTATTGGATGGGATTCCGGGTCTCGACCGTGGTGATGCTGGTGTTTGGCGTGGGCGCCTTTGTGGTGGAAAGCCTGCGGGCTCAGTTGCAGGTGACGGAGCTCGAACTGCGTACGAAGGAACTGGAACGGGAGCGGGCGTTGAAGCTGGCGTCCGAGGCCCGGCTCAGTTCGCTGGAGTCGCGTGTGCAGCCGCACTTTCTGTTCAATGCGCTGAATTCGATTGCGTCGCTTCTCCGGGAGGATCCGCGGGCGGCGGAGCGCCTGATTGAGGGGATGGCGGCACTGATGCGCTATTCGCTGGATCACCAGCAGAGCGGGCTTACGGCTCTGGCGCGGGAGATGAAGATTGTGCGGGATTATCTGGCGATTGAGCAGGCGCGGTTCGGGGCCCGGCTGCGCTATGAGATTGATGTGCCGGATGACTTGATGGCCGAGGTGCCGCCGTTTGCGATCCAGACTCTGGTTGAGAACTCGGTGAAGTACGCGGTGGCGCCGCGGATTGAAGGGGGCTCGATTCGTGTTTCGGCGCGTGCCGGTGGCCCCCAGGTGATGATTACGGTGGCGGATGACGGGCCGGGGTTCGATGAAGAGAGTCTGATGCCGGGGCATGGCCTGGACAATCTGCGCAGCCGGCTGGCCGCTCTCTACGGCGGCGCTGGACATCTTCGCTTGCACCGCGATGAGGGAGCGATGCAGGTATCGCTCGCCGTGCGGGCGGAGGTGGCGGCTTGAGAGCTTTCGTTGTCGACGACGAACCGCTGGCGGTGCGTCGCATGGTGCGGATGCTGGAGGAAAGCGGCCGGGTGACGGTGGCCGGTTCGACATCGGACCCCGCGCAGGCGCTTACGCTGGCGCGTTCCGTCGCTTTCGACGTGCTGTTCCTTGATATCGAAATGCCGGGGATGACCGGCTTCGATCTGTTGGCGCGGCTGCCCGGTGACCCGCTGGTGGTGTTCACGACGGCGTACAACCAGTACGCGTTGAAGGCTTTCGAAGTGAACTCGGTGGATTACCTCTTGAAGCCGGTGGAGCCGGTGCAACTGGACCGGGCCCTGGGCAAGCTGGAGCGTATTCTGCAGGGCGCGGTGGCACGGCCGGGCTTGCGGCCTCTGCTCGATCAGCTTGCCGATGCCCTGGCGGCGCGGCGGCCGGCCTGGATTGAGCGCATTCCTTCCCGCGTGGGTGAGCGTGTGGAGTTTGTGGAGGTGTCGCGTGTGACGCACTTTTTCGCTCGCGACAAGCTGACATTCGCCGCCACAGCCACGCGCAGCCACGCGATTGACCTGACGATCACGGAGTTGGAGTCGCGGCTGGATCCGGCGAAGTTTGTCCGCATCCACCGGTCGACGATTGTGAATCTGGATTTTGTCCTGGAGATGCACCTCTACTTCGCGGGCAAACTGCTTCTGCGCCTGCGCGACGAGAAGCGGACCGAGCTGACGGTGGCCCGGGACCGCGTGAAGGAGTTGAAGGAAAGGCTGGGGCTGACGGCGTAGCGCCGTTCATCCCGGGAGGCGTTCCTAATGGTCGGCCACGGCTCCGTCGGTGAAAGTGTTCTGGGGGCGGGTGACGGGCTTGTAGGGATGGGCGGCGGCCACCTTCTCATTGAGGTCCACGCCCAGGCCGGGGCGGTCCGGCAGTTCCGCGAAGCCGTCTTTCACCCGGACCGCGCCGCCGTTGAACAGTTCGGCCACCCAGGGTTGGCGGTTGGGGTTGTATTCCTGGATGGTGGAAGCAGGTGTGGTGGCATCCACGTGCAGCGAGGCCAGGGTGCTGACCTCCGACTGGGGGTTGTGCGGCGCCATCTCGATGCGGTAGGTTTCGGCCATGGAGCCGATCTTTTTCATCTCGAGGATTCCACCGGCGTGACACACGTCGGGTTGGATTTAGTCCACCAGGTGGCGTGAGCAGAAGGCGGCAAAGCCGTACTTGGTGAAGGAGCGCTCGCCGGTGGCGAGGGGGACTTTCGTTTTCCGGCGGAGCAGGTCCAGTTCGTCCACGTCTTCCAATTGCGTGGGCTCTTCGACAAAGAACGGGCGCAGTTCCTCGATGCGGGTGCAGAAATCGACGGCCATGACGGTGGTCAACTGGCCGTGAGCGTCGATGCAGATGTCGAAATCGTCTCCCACGGCCTTGCGCACTTCGGCCAGGCGCCGGGCGGCCTCGCGAACGGCATAGGCGGGCCGGACCACTTCCTTCTCCACGGCGATGAAGCCGCTTTTAGCTGCGGTGTAGCCTTCGGCCTTGGCTTGCAGGAATGCGTCCACGGTGCTTCCGACGTCTTTATAGAGCCGGATGCGCCGGCGCGCCGCGCCGCCCAGCAGCTTGTAGATGGGCACGCCCAGGGCCTGGCCCAGGATGTCCCACAGGGCAATTTCGATGGCGCTGATGGCGCTGTTCAGAATGGGGCCGCCGCGCCAGCGCGGGTAGCGGAACATGGCCTGCCAGTGGAGTTCGATGTCCGTGGGGTCCTTGCCGAGAAGGTACCGCTCGTGTTCCAGGATGGCTTGGGAGAGGGTGGCTTCCTTGCTGGTGATGGAGCCTTCGCCCAGCCCGGTGAGGCCCTGATTGGTGAGAACCTTGCAGAAGACCCAGTTGACGCTGCCGACGTTCACGACGATGGTCTTGAGGCCGGTGATCTTCAGGTTCAGGCTCTTGGCAGATTGCGCGGCGACGGCCCAGGGAGTGGCGGCGCCGGCGAGGAACGTGCGCCGGGATAGCATGGCGATTATTGTACATACCCGCCGCGCACCGGCAATCGCTACAATGGTCCTGGAACCGATGTAGAGCACACAGGCAGTTGGACGTGACTGGCTTCCCGCCGCCGTGTGCCGATTTGAACCGCATGAGCGCTGGAAGTAGTCATGGCCGATGTTCTGTTCCTGACCGAACTGATCGGGCTGCGGGTCTACGGCCTGAAGGGCCGGGTGATCGGCCGCGTCCGCGACGCCGCGCTTGTACCGGTGGTTGACCCTTTCCGCGTTGACCGCTTCCTGATTGGAGGCGCGTTTACCTGGCTTTCGGTGCGCCACGATCAGGTGCGGTCCATTACGCTGGATGGCATCCGGCTGGCCGACGAGCAGCTTACCCCGTATCACGACGACGAGTACATGTTCCGCCTGGAGCGTGACCTGCTGGACCAGCAGATCATCGACGCACAAGGCCGCAAGGTTGTCCGGGTGACCGACGTGACGTTCGATGTGGCGCGCGGGGAGCCGCGGGACACGCTGCGCATTCTGGAAGTGGATGTCGGCATCCGCAGCATCTTCCGGCGGCTGGCGCAGGGTGTGCTGCCGCCGCGGTTTGTGCGCCGCCTGCAGGGACCCATTCCGCCCAGTTCGATTCGCTGGGAGTTCTGCAACATTCTTGAAGCGGACCCTCAGAGACGGCTGCGTCTGAACATCACCAATGAGCTGTTGGAAAAGATGCATCCGGCCGATCTGGCGGACATCGTTGAGGAACTGGCTCCCGGGGACCGCGAGGCGATCTTCAAGACTATCGACAGCGAGGTGGCGGCTGACGCGCTTTCGGAGGTGGAGCCGGAGATCCAGGCGAGCATCCTCGAATCGCTGGAAGCCGAGAAGGCCGCCGACATCATTGAGGAGATGGCACCGGATGAGGCCGCCGACATCCTGGGCGAGCTGGAAGAGGAGCGCAGCGAGGAGATTCTGGAAGAGATGGAATCGGAGCCCAAGGCGGAGGTGGAGGAACTGCTGGAGTTCGGCGAGGACACCGCCGGCGGCCTGATGAACACGGAGTTCGTTGCTCTGGATGAGGCGGCGACGGTGGCGGAAGCCATTGCGGCGTTCCGGGGAAACGAGGAGTTGCTGGAATCGTCGAGTGCGCTGTTTCTGGTGGATGGCGCCGGACGGTTGCGGGCTTCAGTGCCCCTGGCCCGGCTGTTCCTGGCGGCGGCCACGGCTCCGCTGGCGGATCTGGCGGCGGAAACGCCGATCTCCACCACGGTGAACGAGACACAGGAGCGGGTGACGGAGTTGTTCGACAAGTACAATCTGCTCTGCCTGCCGGTGGTGGACCATGCCGGACGGCTGGAGGGTGTGATCACCGTGGACGATATCGTTTCCCTGCTGAGGCAGTCCTGACGCGATGATCCGCCGGTTTCGCCATCACATTGCCGTTTTCTTCTCCGTGATCGGCCCGGGGTTCATCACGGCGATGGTGGACAATGACGCCGGCGGCATCTACACCTATTCGCAGGCCGGGGCGCGGTACGGCTATCTGCCGTTGTGGACGCTGCTGCCGGTGATGGCGCTGCTGGTGGTGACCCAGGAGATGTGCGCGCGCATGGGCGCGGTGACCGGGAAAGGCCTCTCCGATCTGATTCGGGAAGAGTTCGGCCTGCGCACCACGTTCTTCATGATGGCGGCGCTGGTGGCGGCCAATCTCACCAACGTGATGGCGAACTTTGCCGGTATTGCGAGTTCACTGGAGTTGTTTGGCATTTCGCGCTACGTGAGCGTGCCGGCGGGGGCGGCTGTGGTGTGGCTGTTGATCGTCAAGGGAAGCTACGACCGCGTGGAGAAGGTGTTCCTGTTCGCCACGCTTCTCTACGTGGCGTACATCGCGGCCGGGTTCCTGGCCAAGCCCGATTGGAACGAGGCGCTGATCAATTCGGTGAAGCCGGTGGTGATCTTCGACATCGGCTACCTGCAGATGATTATCGGCATGGTGGGGACTTCGGTGGCGCCCTGGATGCAGTTCTACCTGCAGGCGGCGATTGTCGAAAAAGGTGTGAGAGCACGTGAGTACGCCGAATCGCGCATTGAGGTGATTGTCGGCTGCATTGTGATGACCGTCATTGCGTTCTTTATCGTGGTGGCCTGCGCCGGGGCGTTCGCCGGTTCGCCGCGCGACATCAAGAACGCCGCCGACGCCGCGCTGGGTCTGCGGGCCCTGGGAGAGAACGCTTACCTGCTGTTTTGCGCGGGACTGTTCAACGCGTCGTTGTTCGCGGCCTGCATCCTGCCGCTCTCCACCGCCTACACGGTGTGCGAGGGTCTGGGCTTTGAATCGGGTGTAAACTTCCGGTTCCGGGAGGCGCCGGTTTTCTATTGGTTGTTCACGCTGCTGATTGTGGTGGGCGCGGGGGTGATTCTGGTGCCGGGGTTCCCGCTGGTGCGGATGATTCTTCTGTCGCAGGTGATCAATGGGGTACTGCTGCCCATCGTATTGATTTTCATGGTGTTGCTGGTGAACCGGCGCCGGCTGATGAAGGAATGGACCAATAGCGTGATCTACAACGGCGTGGCGTGGGGCGCGGTGATTGTGATGATTGGACTTACGACGGCACTGGCCGCGATCAGCCTGAAGGATCTGGTGGTTCCCTAGCATGTGCTCCGGCGTCGTATCCTGGGAGTGCACATGATGGAGTGCTATGGCCTTACTGACTCAGGATGTGTCAGGGCTAACAACGAAGACTACTACCTTGCCGCGCCGAACTTGGGGCTGTGCGTCGTGGCCGATGGGATGGGCGGCGCGCAGGCGGGTGAGCATGCCAGCCGGCTGGCTGTGGAGACGCTGGAGGCCTACATCCGTTCGCTTCCGTTCGTGACTCCGCAATCCCTGGAAGAAGCCTTTCGAGAAGCCAATCGGCGTGTGATGAACGCGGCGGCGCGCGATGCACGGTTGGAGGGCATGGGTACGACGCTGGTGGCGGCGCTGAGGGTGGGGCAGCGCATCGTCATTGCCAGCGTGGGCGATAGCCGGGCGTATGCCACGCACGGGCAGGAGGTGGTGGCCATCACCGAGGATCAGACCTGGGTGAATGAGGTGGGGCGGCGGCTCGGGATCGACGAGGCGAGCCTGCGCGTGCACCCCATGCGGCATGTTCTCACGATGGCGGTAGGCGTAAGCCATGATCTGCGCGTGAACGTGTACTATGTCGATCCGGTTCCGGGAACGCTGATTTTGCTTTGCACCGATGGCCTGCACGGGGTGGTGGAGCGCGGAGTGATCGAGGAGGCGCTTCTCGATGGCGAACGGTCGCTGGAGGATCGATGCCGCGATCTGGTGGCCGAAGCTCGCCGGGCGGGTGGTCCCGACAATATCACCGCCCTGCTGGTGCGCGCAGCCTGAACTTGTGACGCCCGCCGGTGCACTGCTGCGCGATGAGATCCGCCGCGCGGGCCCGGTTCCGTTCAGCCGGTTCATGAGCGTGGCGCTCTACCATCCGGAGACCGGCTACTACCGGCGCCAGCGTGACCCCTTTGGCCGGCATGGCGACTTCTATACAGCGGCGCAACTGCAACCCGCATTCGGGCGATTGATGGGCGCCGCGGTGCGCGGGTTCATGAAGTCTTCCGGTATCGAGCCTCCCTTCACGATGGTGGATCTGGGCGCCGGCCGCGCGGAGATGAGGGAAACGCTGGCGGAGTTCCGCTACGTTCCAGTCGACTTCGGGAAAGAGGAGATGCCCGCGCGCTTTGAGGGGTGTCTGCTGGCCAATGAGTTTTTCGACGCATTGCCCGTGGATGTGGTGGTGTTCGACAAGGGCGTGTTGAGGGATCGGCTTGTGGGTTGCGAGGAGGACCGGTTCGTATGGGCGCCGGGCGGCGAGGCTGCGGCTGAGACGCTGGGCTACTGCGATCGATTTCTTGGGCCGATGAACGAAGGTGACGTGGTGGAGACGCAATTTGAAGCACTGCGCTGGATGGGGCGCGTGCGTGCTTCGCTTGCCTGCGGCATCGCGGTGATTGCCGACTACGGCTACACGGCTCGCGAGTGGGATTTGCGGCATCGCCATGGAACGCTCATGTCGTACCGCGGCCACCGCGCATCCGGCGATGTGCTGGAGGAACCCGGCGGGCGGGATATCACGGCGCATGTGAACTTCACCGCGCTTGAGCATGCGGCGCGTGCGCAAGGGTTCCGTGTGCTATGGGCCGGGCTTCTTGAATCGTTCATTGTTGCGCACGGCATGGAAACGATGATGACCGCGGCCGGTGCGCGGGAACGATTGCAGTGGAAGACGCTGTTGGGGAGCCTGGGCGGCGCCTTCCGCGTGCTTGTGCTGGACGCGGGGCGTGCCCGGACGGGCGAAAAGCCGGCCTAAAAAGCAAAAGGCCCCGCTTTCGCGGAGCCCTCTGCGCTTGGACATCGCCCGTAAAGGACGAGCTGCCTTACTTCTTCTTCTTGGCAGCAGCCTTCTTAGCGGCCTTCTTCGCTGCCTTCTTCGCTGCATTCTTCATGGATTGATTCTCCCTAACGTTCAAATTCACGTTCTCATGCGAGAACGCGTTCGTGATCCCAGATATAAGGTCTTTTGCGATGAATGTCAAGAGAAAAATGCATATTGCGCCCTCACTGGTCGAAAAAAACATTTCCAGGTAGAATTGTTCTATCGATGGAACGCCCGTTTCATGCGGTATCCGGCGCATCCCGAGTGCTTTGGCCGCTCATCGCGGTTCTGTTGATCACGATCTGCGCATCGGCGTGCTCAAAGCGCAAGCGCGTGGTTGCGCCCGCGCGGACGAAGCCTCCGGCATCCACGAATTCACGCCCGGGCGAAGCGAAAAAGCCGGACGAGGCGCGAAGAGACGCCAATGTGGAGAAGACTGTGGAGGCGCCCGTGCCGGCCGCGCGCCGTTCTGCTTCGAAGCCCGCGCAGGTTGAAACCCCGAGCCCAGGCGTGGCGGAGGAAGGCATTGCGAGCTGGTACGGCGAACCCTATCACGGGCGCCGCGCCGCCAACGGCGAAATCTACGACATGGAAAAGCTGACGGCCGCGCATCGCACTTTTCCGTTCGGGCTCTGGGTTCAGGTGGAGAACCTTTTGAACAACAAGACGGTGGATGTGCGCATCACGGATCGCGGTCCGTTCATCGACGGACGCATCATCGATCTTTCGCGCGCGGCAGCGCGTGCCATCGAACTGATCGGACCCGGCATCGCCCGCGTGCGTCTCACCGTCATCGATCCACCGGAAGCGCCGCCGTCACCGCCGTCGCCTCCTACCCAACCCCTGCCCAGCATGACCTTCGCGGTACAGGTTGGCGCCTTCGCGTCGCGTATCAATGCAGAGAAGGTGGCGGACTCGCTCCGCGCAGAGCTTGGCCATGCCGTCATTCGGACGCGCGAGGGCAGCCGGCCGCTCCATCTTGTGCTTGCCGGAAAACTCGCGAACGAAGAGCAGGCCCGGGAATTGGCCGCCCGGCTCGCCTCCCGGTTCCGTCAGGCATTTGTTGTCTCCCTGGATCACGCCGCGGAGTGATTTCTTGGAGAGAAATGGAACGCCGAACGCACTCTCTAATTGATAGCCTCGGCGGGAACCTGACGATTCTTGTCAAACGGGGCCTGTGGAATCAGAGATGTCAAAAAACGAACACCCTTCGGCGACCTTGGGACGCGCGATGCGGGACTCCCTCTCCGAGGATGTCATCACGCATGCCGGCCTTGTGGGCCGATCACCCCGCCTGCGCGAGATCGCGAGGCTGATCAACAAGCTTGGCAACTGCCGCTGGCCCGTACTGCTTCTTGGGGAGACTGGAACAGGGAAAGAAGTGGTGGCCCGTGCCATCCACGATGTTCGGAAGGAAGGGCCGTTTGTTACCGTGGACTGTTCGGCGATGGTGGCGCCGCTTATGGAGAGTGAGCTTTTCGGTTATGCCAAGGGGGCATTCACCGGAGCGCACCAGACCAAGGCCGGGCTGCTGGAACTGGCTCACGGCGGGACGGCATTTTTCGACGAAATCGGCGAACTGCCGCTGGATCTTCAGGCTAAGCTGCTTCGGGTGCTCCAGGAGAAGCAGTTCCGGCCCGTGGGGTCCCTGGCGCAGAAGCGTATCGACTTCCGTGTGATCGCCGCAACGAATCGTGACCTTCGAGGGGAAGTGGAGCGCGGCGCGTTCCGGCGCGACCTTTATTACCGGCTCAACGTGGTGACGGTGCGCATGGATCCCCTGCGTGAGCGCCGGGAAGACATTCCACTGCTCGCCAATCACTTCGCGGGCAAGCATGCTCAGGGCATACGCTTCACCGATGATTTGATGGAAGTTCTGCTTGAATACGATTGGCCGGGCAACGTCCGGGAAGTGGAGCACACGGTGCAGTCGATGGCAGCGCGAAGCTCCGGTCCGTATCTTCATACGGGCGATCTGCCCTCGGCCATCCAGAACTTTCTCGATGCCAAGCGGCTCTACCGTCTGAGCGATGCGGCGCGGGGCGAGCCGGTGCCCGAACCGCGCACTCTTTCATCGGTACCGATGGAGTCTGGCCCCGAGGTGATTCTTCCCTTGGCGGAAGTGGAGCGCCGTCATATCCTTCGGGCTCTTGAATTCACGCGGGGCGACCGGCGCGCCGCCGCCAACCTGCTGGGCATTGGCCGCGCGACGCTTTACCGCCGGCTGGCCGAATACGGAATCACGCCCAATCGCAAGCCCGTGGCCAGTCAGCCGGTGGGGCAGGGGATGGCTCGCGCGCAAGGGGCATAGCGGCCGGTCCCGTGCGACAATAGGGCCTGTTGCGCCTCGGTCTAGACGCCACCTACGCGATCGGCGATCACCTGTCGGGCGTTGGTGTGTATTCCCGCCGCATCCTCTGGGGGCTGGCCCAACGCCACTCGGAGCATCGCTTCCACTTCTTCCTTCGGCCGCACCGGTTTCTTAAGTCATGGACGGAACGGCTTCCCGCGAATTCAAGCCGGCGCCTGCTGGGTGAGCGGCTGGGGCAGGGGCCGGTGCTGTTCCATGGGCTGAACCAGCGCCTGCCGGCCCGGTGTGAGGTGCCGGCGGTGACCACGTTCCACGACCTGTTTGTGATGACCGCCCAGTACTCGACGCCCGAGTTCCGGGAGAGGTTCACCCGGCAGGCACGGGAGGCAGCCCGCCAATCCCAGCGCATCATCGCCGTCTCGCAATTCACGGCGGATCAGGTGGCCGGTCTGCTGGATTACCCGCGAGACCGGATTGACGTGGTGGGGCATGGAACCGAGCCTCCGCCGCCCGCGAAAACCGGACATCCGCGGGAACAAATGGTGCTGAGTGTGGGCGCTCTGCAGAAACGAAAGAACACACAGCGCCTCATTCGCGCGTTTGCCGCGATGCCGCCCGGCTGGCGTCTGGTGCTGGCCGGCTCATCCGGTTACGGCAGTGCGGAGATTCTGGCGGAACTCGAATCCAGCCCCCGCCGCGCCGATATCGAATTGCCGGGCTACGTCACCGCGGAGCAGCTTGAGGCCCTCTACGCCCGGGCGGCCATCTTCGCGTTTCCGTCGCTGGATGAGGGGTTCGGCATTCCCGTGCTGGAAGCGATGGCATGGGGTGTTCCGGTGCTCACCTCAAACCGGTCGTCATTGCCGGAGGTAGCCGGTGAGGCGGCCCTGCTGGTGGACCCGGAGCGGGAAGAGGAGATCGCGGGTGGACTTTGCTCCATGGCCGCGGATGAGGATCTGCGCGCGTCTTTGGTGGTGCGAGGGCGCCAACGCGCGGCGGATTTTACCTGGGAACGTTCCGTGCGCGAGACGTGGGGAGTTTACCGGAAGCTGGACGGCCGCCTGGGGCAGGACCCCGCTTGATTAGGTCTGCTTCAGGACTGGCTCAGGACTCTTCGTCGGGGGCGATCTTCAAAGCCTTGAGGAACTTGTGGTCCTGCGCGGTCCACTTCACCTTGCTCACGGGGCCATCGAACGATGCCGGAGCTTCCCCTTGCAGGGTGATCTCTTCGTCGTCGCCGTCTTCACCACTCCGCTTGTTGAATCCGATGGTTGCTTCCAGTACCAGGAACACATCGTAGCCGGCGCGTTTGATCTCTCCGATCGCGGCGGCGATTCGCTCCGACTCGGACAGCGATTCGTTGATCGCCCCTCCAAGCTCCTGCATCAACTCTCTAAGACGTTCGTCCAATGCTGGCTCTTTCTGATTCCGGGACCGTCCGGCCTGCGCCTGGGCGTCTACCCAAAGAATACCACCTATCTGGATGCTACTCGCCCCGGATTGGTTTCTCCAAACCCGTCCCGAAGCCCCACACGATTCCCTTATCGGCGCGCGCCAGCATCCGCAAGAAGGTACATTAGGAAATGCGGATGTTCAAGAGATTTGCCACGCACGTCCTGCCCGCGGTGATCAAGCCGCTGCGCGTTCTTTGGAACGAGATCATCGGCTTTGTCTTCATCGTGTTCGCCATCTGGAGCCTGCCGTCGGTTTACCGCGGCCTTCGCGATTTCAATGGCAATGCCGAGAGCTTTTTCAAGATCATCCTCGCGGGAATCTTTGCCCTGATGATGGGTGGCTTTGGCGTATTTTCGTTCATCCGGGCCCGCCGCATCTCCCGCTCTTGAAGGCTACGCTCTCAGGGTGATCACCAGCGTTCCGAACCGGTCCTCGGCACAGTGCCAGCCTCGCGGCACCAGCACCGTGGCGCCGTAATCGGCAATCAGCGCCGGGCCTGGCCGCCGTCCTTTCCAGGCGCCCCTGACCAGGAGGTCCACTTTTCGCCAGGCGCCGTTGACCATCACGCGGCGGGTTGCCGCGGCGTACCCCGCCACCGCCCCGCCGGCTTCAGCGGCTGCGCCGCGGGCTGCCGCCAGGCGCGCCCGGACGCGGGCCGTGACCAGTTCCACGGGCCGATGCTCGCTTGCGTACCCGTAAGTCTTCAGGTGCGCGGCGTGGAACGCGGCGGACGCTCCGCTCTTCGCGCTCCAGGGGACCGTCAACTCATAGCTCTGGCCTACATACCGCGCGTCCGCCGTTCTGGTGATGCGGCCACGGGGCAGATCGCGCCGCGCCTCCGCTTCCAGCCGCGCAAACGCGCCGGCGGCGTCATCGGACCCCAATACGCCGGCCGCGTAATCCCGCACCGTATCCCCCAGCAGCATCCCCAGCGCCGAAAGCACGCCCGCCTCGCGCGGCACCAGCACCGTGCGCATCCCCAAGGCCTCGGCCAGTTCGCATGCGTGCAAAGCCCCACAACCGCCAAAGGCCAGCAGCGCAAAGCTGCGCGGATCGTGGCCCCGTTCCACGGACACGGCCCGGATGGCGCGTTCCATGTTCGCGTTCGCCACACGCACAATGCCCAGCGCGGCGGCTTCCCGCGACAACCCCAGGCGCGAAGCGACGCCGTCCACGGCAGCCGCCGCCCTTGCGGCATCCAGCCGCATGGCGCCGCCCAGAAACTGATTCGCGGCGATCCGTCCCAGCACCACGTGGGCGTCCGTCACCGTGGCGTCGTCCCCTCTTCCGTAGCACGCCGGACCGGGATCGGCGCCGGCGCTTTCGGGCCCAACCTTCAGAAGGCCCCCCGCGTCGACACGTGCAATTGAGCCGCCGCCCGCCCCTACCGTGTGAATGTCCAGCATCGGAATACGGATGGGAAGTCCGTCGATGGCGGACTCCACGGTCTCGCGCGGCTCCCCGTCGATCAGGCAGACGTCGGTGGAGGTGCCACCCATATCAAACCCCAGCACCTGGCGGAACCCCGAGCGGGACGCCACGCGGTGGGCCCCCACGGCGCCGCCCGCGGGTCCGGATAAGACTGTTCGCACTGCATGCCGCCGCGCATGGCCCGCGCTCATCACCCCTCCGTTCGATTGAAGAATCGATACGGGGTACGGACACGCCTGTTCCAGTTCGCACAGGTATCGATCCATCAACGGAGCCACGTACGCGTTGACAGCCGTGGTGGCCCCGCGCTCATACTCGCGAAACTCCGGGCTGACCTCATGCGACGCGCTGACGTGAAACGTGCCCGCCAGCGCTTCCGCCACCGCTTTCTCATTCGCGCTCACGCGGTAGGCGTGCAGGAAACACACGGCCACGCTCTCCACGCCCGCCTCGAGCAGCCGCCGCGCCAGCGCCGTCAATTCCCGCGCCGATGGCGTTCGCGCGACCGTGCCGTCGTGATGGGCCCGCTCCCGAACTCCCAGACATAGCTCCGGCGGCACCAGAGGTGCGCGGGGAACGGGTGTCAGGTTGTACAGCTCGCGCCGGTTCTGGCGCCCGATGAGCAGCAGGTCCTCAAAACCCGCCGTGGTCACGAACGCCGTGCGCGCGCCCTTGCGCTCCAGCACCGCGTTGGTGGCCACAGTGGACCCGTGCACCACCTCCACCCGCGTTTCACCCGGGTGTTCCCGCACCGCGCGTTCGATGCCTTGCAGGATCACCTGCGCCGGCGCCGCCGGGTTGGACCGCAGTTTGAACACGCTCAGACGCCCGCGGCGGTCCATCACCACGAAGTCGGTGAACGTACCTCCCGCGTCGATCCCGATCCGCATCGGCTACTGCTGCACTCCCATCTCCACTTTGGGGAATGGCACGCCTTCGGCGCGGAACCGCTTCAGTACGCGCATCCGCAACGCCGATTGAATCAACCCCAACTGGATGCGTTCCGGAATCGCCACCAGCACCTTGAACTGCAGATGGGTTGGCGTGATCCCAGGGTCCAGCAGCACGACGGGTCCCTCGCCAGGCAGAACTCCCGGGGTGAGCCGCGCTTCTTCGGCGATCAGGCGTTCCACCAGATCCGGGTCCGCGTCGTGGCCGGCCACAATCGCCACTTCCGCCATCATGCGCTTTTCAGGCAAGTTGAAGTTGGTGAGCGTTGAGGTGGTGATGCGCGTGTTGGGGATCACAATCATGTTGTTGACGCCCATCAGCACGCGGGTGGTGCGCCAGCCGATATCGGTGACGATGCCTTCCTCGCCGGTGGAAAGCCGGATGAAGTCACCCACACGGATGGGATTTTCGATCAAGAGATGCACGCCGGCGAAGAAGTTCGCCAGCGTGTCCTGAAGCGCCAGCGCCACGGCCAAGCCGCCCACGCCCAGGGCGGTTAGAGCCGGCGTGATCGAGATGCCAAGGAATCGCAGCAGCGTCAGCGTGCCGATCCCCACCACGGTGCCGTAGGTGATGGTACGCGCCAGGCCCGATGCCGCCAACGGCACCGACCGGGCCTCGCCATACAGCCTCAACATCCGCACCGCGAAGGCTGCCGCCACCAGCGTGAAACTGGCGATGACGAAGATCGCGATCCATTGCAGCGCAAGCCGTTCCTGGCGTTCGGTGAAGTTCGCCACATCGATCGAAATGGCGAGCCCCGCCGCCAGGCACCACAGCAGGGAGGGGGCTCGCAGGGAGTCCCGCACAACCTCCACGGCGTTGTTCGTCCGGCCCTTCCGGCGAAAGGCGACCATCGCCGCGTAGCGAATCGCGAGCAACACGGCGAGCGACGCCAACATCCAAACGCCAGGCCAAAACCACTGGCTCACGCGTTGATCGAAATCGGGACCGGGAAACGCGGCAGACACTATCGCGATTTTCTCAGATCTTCCCTATCCCCTTCCGGTGTCCGAATCTGAACACCTTGTCCCACAGCCGGACCGCGGCCGGTGTTCACCTCCCGCTATCCCGCTGTCCGCAAAGGAGCGTGACCGCGGCAAGCGGCTTGCACCATGGTTCCCCATGCCGACCCTCTCTGACCTCCGCTATGCCGCGCGCGCCCTTCGCCGGACCCCGGTCTTCACGACGATCGCCATAGCATCGCTCGCCCTCGGCATCGGGGCCAATACGGCCATCTTCAGTATTGTCGACCGGCTGCTTCTTCGAGCCATGCCGGTGGAAGCGCCGGAGCAGTTGATGCAACTCACTCTGCCCGGCACGAACATGGGCAATTTCCGCCGCAGGGACCCGTTTTCGTATCCCATGTATCGCGCGCTTGCCGCCAAAGCCACCACGGTGAGCGGCATTCTGGGGCGCTATCCCGTGGATGTGACGGTTTCCCGGGACAACTCCCCGGAACGGCTGCGCGGCGAACTGGTTACAGGCAACTACTTTCAGCTTCTCGGCCTGAAGCCGGCCGCTGGCCGCCTGTTGACGCCGGCTGACGATGTGGAGCGCGACGGCCATCCGGTGGCCGTGCTCGGCTACCGCTACTGGATGGACCGTTTTCACGGCAACCCCGATATCGTCAACCGCATCATCAAGCTCAACGGTTTCGATTTCACGGTCACCGGCGTGGCCCCGCCGGGCTTTGCCGGCCTTGAGTTGGGCCGGCATGCGCACGTTTACATGCCGGCGGCCATGAAGGCCGTCATTACGCCCACATGGGATGATCGCGACGACCGCCGCAGCCACTGGCTACACTTAATTGCCCGACTGCCGCGTGGAACCAGCGCCAGCCAGGCCGCCGCCGAACTCAACACACTGGTTGCGCCGCAGCTTCAGGAAGAACTGGCCGCGATGACCGGCGTCTCCGAACGATTCCGGAACGGCTTTCTGGCCCGGCGTTTCGTCCTTCATCCGGCCCATCGCGGCGTGCGCAGCCCGCTCACGCGGGAAACCGTGCTGGCTCCGATTCTGGCGCTGATGGCGATGGTGGCGCTGGTGCTGCTCATCGCGTGCACGAATCTTGCCGGGCTCCTGCTGGCCCGTTCGGCGGCGCGCCGCAAGGAAATCGCTATCCGGTTGTCACTCGGCGCCGGCCGTGCCCGCCTGATCACGCAACTTCTCATCGAATCATCGCTCACCGGGCTGGCCGGCGGTTGCCTGGGCATCCTGGTGGCGTTGTGGCTGCGCGATGTTCTGGTCTCCTTCGTGCCGACCCAGGTGGATCCGGCATTGATCATCGGCACGCCCCTGGATACGAACGTTCTTCTTTTCACCGCGGCGCTTTCTCTTCTTACGGGCCTGCTTTTCGGCCTGGTGCCCGCCATCCAGGCGACGCGGCCCGATGTTGCGCCCGAACTGAAGGAGTCCGGCGCATCGCTGCTGGGAAACCGGAGCCAGACGTTTCTACGGCGTGGACTGGTGTCGGGCCAGGTGGCTCTCTCCCTGGTGCTGCTGATCGCGGCCGGGCTCTTCACCGCGACGCTGTTCAATCTGCGCAACACGCCACTCGGCGTCAGCACCAGCCAAGTCCTATCCTTCTCCGTGGACCCGCGCCTGAACGGCTACGACACGCCGCGCACCCTGGCCTTCTACCGTCAGCTGCAGGATTCGCTCGAATCCACGCAGGGGATCACGGGCGCCACGCTCACCTCGTCGCCACTTTTTGCCGGCGACTCTTCCACGTCCACCATGAGCGTCGAAGGTTACCAGGCCAAGGAAGGCGAGAATCTGAATCTGGCGGTCCACTGGGTTGCGCCACGATACTTTTCCACGCTGGGCATCGGCCTGCTGCGGGGCCGCGACATCGCGCCACGCGATACCGCCAATTCGCCGCGTGTGGCCGTGATCAACGAAAGCACCGCGCGCTACTTCTTTGGCGGCTCGAACCCGTTGGGCCGGCGCATGGCCTTCGGCCATGGACTGGGCACCCGGCACGACATTGAGATTGTCGGCGTCGTCGCCGACAGCCGTCTGGAATCAGCCAAGGATACGCCAAAGCGCATGGCCTACTTTCCTTACACGCAGGACCCGGGAATCGACGAAGTAACTTTCTATGTTCGCGCCAGCGAAGATCCGGTGGTGCTCGCTCAAACCGCCCGTGCCACGGTGCGCAGGCTGGATCCGAGTCTCCCCATCTACGCGCTCCGCACGCTCGAAGCGCAACTCACCGAGTCCATGACGCTCGAACGGATGGTATCCACGTTTTCCGCCGGATTTGGCGCGCTGGCCACTTTGCTTGCCGGCATCGGGCTCTACGGACTGGTGGCGTTTTCGGTGGCCCGGCGCACTCGTGAGATTGGGATTCGCGTCACGCTGGGCGCGCGCCGGAACAACGTGCTCTGGCTGGTGCTGCGGGAAGTGCTGCTGCTTGCCGGGGCCGGCATTGTGGTGGGCCTGCCGCTGGCGCTTTATCTTACGCGATTCCTCAAATCGCAACTCTACGGCCTCTCGCCCGCTGATCCGGCCGTGGCGGCTGCCGCCACGATCGGTGTACTTGTGGTGACGCTCGCCGCGGGCTATCTGCCCGCCCGCCGAGCCACGGGCATTGACCCGCTCACCGCGTTGCGCCACGAATAGCACCCCCCGCTGGTTTACGCGGCGTCAAGGCGATAAAATCGGTGGACATGAAAACTGAAAAGCGCGGACGCCGCGATCTTCTGTTTGCCGCGGCTCTCGGAGTTGCCCCTGCTGCCGCCGCCGCCCCTGCCGCCGCAACCACGGGCGCCGGGAAAGTGAAGTCTCCCGGCGGTTACCGCCTTGGCAACATCTACTTCTCGAGCGGCCTAACCGGAGCGGGCGCCGACATCGACGCCCAGACCCACGACATCATGAATAAGCACAAAGCGAACCTTGAATCCATGGGTTCCTCGCTGGACAACGTGCTGAAGGTCACCGCATTCCTGGCGGACGTAGCCAAGGAAAAGCCGGCTTTCAACAAGGCCTACGCCACCTATTTCACCAAGGATGCCCCGGCCCGCACCGCGCTTGGCGGCATCTTCCCGGACGACAAGACGCGCGTGGAGATTGAGGTGGTCGCCTATGTTCCGTAGACTGCCATGCGCCTGACAACGCTGCTGCTGCTGGCCATCTGTTCCTGGTCTCAAACGCGATTTGAATCGCTGCGCATCGAACCCGGTGAGATTGTGTTCGCCGGTCCAGGCGCCTCGCAGCGGTTCATTGTCACCGGTACCACGCCCGGGGGTTCCGACGAGCAACTCGACCTGGCTCCCACCCCCGTGGATCCGTCGGTGGTTGCCGTTTCGGGCCAAGATGTGAAGGCGTTGAGGCCGGGCAGCACACTCCTCAGGGCGCGAGCCGGTGGCGCCAGCGCGTCCATCCGTGTGGAGGTGCGCAACGCCCCATCCGCGGTCGCCATCAACTTCGATCCCGACATCATTTCCATCCTTACCACCAAGGGTTGCAACAGCTCCAACTGCCATGGAGCCATTGCCGGCAAGAACGGCTTCAAGCTGTCGCTGTTCGGCTATGATCCCCAGGCGGATCATGAGATGATCGTCCGCCAGCACGGGGGCCGCCGTATCTCGCCCGATCAGCCCGAGCAGAGCCTTCTGCTGCGGAAGCCGTCGTTTGCCGTGCCGCACGGCGGGGGCAAGGTGCTGCCGCCGGACACGCACGATTACGAGACACTTCTCGCCTGGCTGCGGCAGGGAGCACCGGCTGCCTCCACCGGACCACGCGTTGCGCGCATTGAGCTTCACCCGGCTGAACTGACGCTCACCGCATCGCCCGCGCCGCGCCGCATCGCGGTGATCGCGCGCCTGACAGATGGTTCGACGCGGGACATGACCAGCCGGGTCCGCTACGAATCCCCCGTCGAATCGATTGCGAGTGTCGATGGGTCAGGCTTGCTGACGGCGGCCAAGCCGGGCTTGACCACCATCCTCGCGCGAGCCATGGGCAAAGCCGCCACGGCCCAGGTGGCAGTGCTGGCCGCGCCGGCCGCCGCGGGCTACACGCAGCCTCCGTCCGCGAACTTCATCGACGATTTCGTCTTTGCCAAGCTTCGCCGCATGAACCTGCAGCCGGCCGCGCTGTCCACCGATGAGCAGTTCCTGCGCCGCGCCGCCGTCGACATTGTGGGCCGCATTCCCACGCCGGAGGAGCGCCGGGCATTCCTGGCCCATCGGGATCGTGCCCGCCTCATCGATGAGTACCTCGGCCACCCGGATCACATCGCCTATCGCACATTGCGCCTGGAAGAGTGGTTCCGCAATACGCAACTGTTCAGCCAGGGACGCCCCATGGGCACCTTCAAGTACTGGCTGCGGGATCAGGTGGAGACGCGCCGCCCCTACGATGAAACGGTGCGCGATCTCATCACCGCGCTGGGCGACACGGCTCGCAATCCGCCCGCGAACTTCTGGTTCCCCGCCACGGACTTCATGCTGAACAAGTTCGATGTCCGGCAGATGACCCCGTCGATCACGCGCCTCTTCCTGGGCATCCGCATGGAGTGCGCCGAATGCCACAACCACCCGCTTGAGAATTTCACGCAGGACGATTTCTACGGCCTGGCCGCTTTCCTGGGTAAGATGCGGGTCAAGATCGGCCACGGCGTTTATCGCCGCACCTGGTACATCGATGAGAAGGCTGAACTGGAGCATCCGGCCACCCACAAACCCGTTGCTCCGCGGTTCCCCGGTGGTGAGCAGCCTGCCATCGCACGCCCCGCCGAGCGCCAGAATGTGCTGGCCCGCTGGATCACGGAACCTGGGAACCCCTACTTCGCGCGCCACACGGTGAACCGGATCTGGCGTACATACTTTGGCACGGGCATCGTGGAGCCGTTCGACGATATGCGCTCCACCAACCGGCCCACCAATCCGGCTTTGCTCGACCGTCTGGCGGCATTTCTCGTCGAGAATCGCTTCGACCTTCGAGCGCTTGACCGCCTGATCCTGAACTCGCGCACCTATCAGTTGGCGGCCACCCCAATGGCGGCGCAACCGGAAGATCTGGAACGCCTGCTGTTCGCCCGCTGGTTCCCCCGGCGTCTTCCGGCCGAGGTGCTGCTCGATTCCATCGCGCAACTCACCGGTGTCCCTACGCCGTTCCCCGACCATGCCCCGGGCACAACCGCTAAGGAGTTCGAAATCGGCGACCAGCCATCGTACTTCCTGGCCACCTTCGGCTTTCCGCGCCGGACGACGCTTGGCGAGCGGGATGAGTCCGCTACGCTCGCCCAGTCCCTGCATCTGATGAACCGGGCGACGCTCCGCGACAAGCTTGAGAATACTGCGGGTGTGCTGAGCCGGCGCCTGGATGCCGGGGAACCGGACGAAGCGATCATCGCGAGCCTCTATGAGCATGCCTACTCGCGGATGCCCACGGCGGAGGAGACGCGACTTGTCACGGCGCATCTTGCCGACGAGAAAACGGCCGGACGGACGCGACGGCGGGCGCTTGAGAATCTGCTTCTGGTCATGATCAACTCAAAGGAGTTTCAACTGAACCATTAATGAGACTCCTTGCCCCCATCTCACGCCGCGCGTTGCTGCGCGTTGGATCTCTGGCCGCCGGCGGCCTTCGCTTGCCGCAACTGCTCTCCGCGGCGCCGGGGCGTGGCCTCGCCTGTATCGTCATTTTCCAAAGCGGTGGGAACTGCCAGCTCTCCACCTGGGATCCCAAGCCGGGCGCCCCGCCTGAGATTCGCGGGTCCTTTCAGCCTCTGCCCACCTCCGTTCCCGGCCTTCACTTCACCGACCTTGTTCCGCGTACCGCCGCCATTGCCCACAAGCTCACGGTGATCCGCTCCATGACCAGCGACATCGCCATTCACGATGTCGCTCGGCGCTACGTGATGAGCGGAACACGTCCTCGCACCGAACTCAATCATCCGAGCTTCGGCGCGGTCCTCAGCAAGGAGTTCGGTTCCCGCAACGGGCTGCCGCCGTTTGTCTCCATCCCCGGCCGCGAGGATTCGGCGGAAGCCGGCTTCCTCGGCTCCCAATACGATCAGTTCGTCGCCGGCGACCCGCGTGAGAAAGACTTCCGCGTCAAGGACGTTGCCTTGCCGGAGGGCATGCCGTTCGAGGAAGCGGTGGCCAACCGCCGTCTGCTAGAAGCACTCGACCGGAGGTTTGAAGCCGCCGCGCGCTCGCCGCTGATGCCCGCCATGGACAGCTTTTCGAAGAAAGCGTTCGAGCTTGTCTCCTCCACCGCCACGCGCGAAGCGTTCAATATTCACGCCGAACCGGACGCTCTGCGCGACCGCTATGGGCGAACCACCGTGGGCCAGGGGGCGCTGCTAGCCCGCCGCCTGGTGGAATCCGGCGTCCGGCTGGTGAGTGTGTACCACGGCGGGTACGATACCCACACCGGCCACGAACCGCAGTTCCGCAAGATCATTCCCGATTTCGATCTGGCATTCAGCGGTCTGGTGGACGACCTGGAACAGCGCGGCCTGCTTCACACCACCCTCGTCATCGCGATGGGCGAGTTCGGCCGTACGCCCAAAGTGAACCCCGCGGGCGGCCGTGACCATTGGCCCGGCGTTTTCTCCGTGGTGATGGCGGGCGCCGGTCTTCCGCGTGGAGCTGTGCTGGGACGGTCCGACGCCACCGCTTCACTCCCCGCCGAACGTCCGGTGAAGGTGGAAGATCTGGCGGCCACCATCTACGCCATTCTCGGCGTCGACTACCACAAGCAGTATCCGGGGCCAGGCCGTCCGGTGGCTATCGTCAAGGATGGCGAACCGGTGAAGGAACTTGTGGGGTAGCCGGGATGCGCCTGCCGGTCCTGTTGATTGCCGCCGTCGCGTCCGGGGCGGAGCCCCCGGTTCTTACCCGCATCCTGCCGCTGGGCGGCCAGCGCGGCACCGAGATCCAGGTGGAGGTCACCGGTGACCGTCTCGACAAGGCCACGGGGCTCGTGTTCGATAGCCCGCACATTCGCTGGCTTGAAACCACGGCACGCACCGCCAAGCAACTCAAGGGGCGCCTCGCCATCGCCGCGGAAGCCGAACCCGGTCCGCACATCGTCCGGGTGACGTCGTCCGACGGGCCTTCCACGGCTTCTCTCATGCAGGTGGGCACTCTTCCGGCGCTTGTTGAGAACGAACCCAATGATCGCGCCACGCAGGCACAACCCATTCCCGCAACGCCCGTCGAAATTTACGGTGAACTGGCCAACCGTGCGGAAACCGATCTCTTCTCATTCGACGTGCGTGCCGGCAGCCGGCTCACGTTCGATCTTCGGGCCATCGAACACGGCAGCAGCCTGGAAGCGAAGATGTACCTTCTGGACCAGACCGGCCGCCGCATCGCCGTGAGCGACGACCGATCCGATTTCGACGACGCCCCCTACATTGAGCATCACTTCACCCAGCCCGGCCGCTATCTGGTGCAGGTGGATCAGTTCCACGGCATTCGCGCCGCCGACGCCTACAACAATACGTACGTGCTTCGCATTGGCGATTTTCCCGCGGTCACGCACCTGTCAAGACTGGGCGGAAGGGCCGGGGAGACGGTCCGCGTCGAGATCGGCGGCACCGGGCTCGATACCATCACCCGCGCTGAACTCGCGCTGGTGCGCCCCGCCGAGTATTACCGGTTCACCTTCCCTAACGTGTTGCCCCTCCGCCACAACCTGACGGCCCCGCGGCTTGCCGCCACGGTGCGCAATCACCGGTTCGATCTTCCAATCCCCGCCACGGCGCCCGCCGGCCTCTACCGCCTCTGGCTGCACACGTCCCAGGGCATGCTGGATACGTTTAGTTTTGAAGTGGCCACGCTTCCGGAATCCTTCGAAAACAAGCCCGTCCGGGCGCCGGCCGTGGTCAACGGAGTGCTCGCGCGCCCCGGCGAGCACGACAGCTTTACTCTGCACGCGGAAGGCGGACGCACCCTGCGATTGGCCACGCTTTCGGCGCAATTGGGCCTGCCATCGCTTGATACCGTGGTGGAGGTGCGAGATGCAGCGGGCAAACTGCTGGCTGAAGGGGATGATATGGCCAGCGGCGCGGCTTCCTTGGGCAACCCCGATAGCATGCTCTTCGTGACGCCCGCGGCCAGTGGGCCGCTCACCGTCACCGTGCGCGACCGGCTGGACCGGGGAGGCGCCGCCTACGTCTACCGTCTTCGCGCCGAAGAGGCTATCCCGTCGTTCCACCTTTGGACCCTGCCGGGAAACGTTGTGATCCGCCGTGGCGCCCAAGCTGAACTGCGTGTTCAAATGGCCCGCGAGCCCGGCTTCGAGAATCAGCCCGTCACGCTCGAGGTGGCCGGATTGCCGCCAGGCGTGCGCGCTGAACATCAGCACATCCGCGCCGATCAGGCATGGGAACTCGGCGCCGACGGTCTTCAAATGATCACGCCGGAACAGGTTGTGCGTTTCCACGCGGCGCCCGATGCCGCGCCGGGCGTTTATTCGCTGGTCATCATCGGACGCTCGGGCGGTCAGACACGACACGCCCATGCCGTGCTCAACCGGGGGCCGCTCACCAACCTCTTCAACTTCGTGCGCCGGCCCCTGCCCGCACTTGAAATCACGGTTCTCGAGTAGCGCGCAGCGTGCTGAGCGTACGCAGCAGGTAGTGCGCCGCGCTGGTCACCGTGAGCAGTGCCACCGCCCAGGTCATCGGCGCCACCAGCGGCTGCCACCGCAGCAGCACCACCAGCACGCACAGAATCTGAAGCACGGTGCTGATCTTCCCCAGAATCGACGGTGGGAACTGGCGCACGCCCAGAAAGAAGTAACCCACGCCCGCCAGAAACAGAATGCCAATATCCCGCCCGAACACCAGCCCGATCAGCCAGGCAGGCAGAGCTCCGGTGAGCCCCAGGCAGACATAGGCGATCGCCATCAGCAGCTTGTCCGCTACCGGGTCCAGATACGCCCCCACGCGCGATTCCCAGTGATAGCGCCGCGCGAGATAGCCATCCAGCCCGTCCAGCGAGCCAGCGAGCCCGAAAATCAGCAGCGCGCGCGTAAAGTCGCCGTTCAGGATAGCCGCTCCGGCCTGCGGCGCAAGCAGCAGGCGCAACGCGGAAAGGATGTTTGGTATATGCCGCAAGGCCGCGACTAGGGAACCAGCGCCGTGGCGGCCCGCGAGAAGTCCACGCGAGAGACGGGCTCAGGCCGGGCGGCTAACTGGTCGTAGGTTAGAATCTCGTACAGCGACGGGTCCGACATGATCTTCGAGACCAGCGCCACATGCATCGCGTGACCGGCGCGTTCCGCAATCACGTGACCCAGCAGGGGCCGTCCCAGCAGCGCCAGATCGCCAATCAGGTCCAGCGCCTTGTGACGGCAGCATTCATCCGTGAATCGCAGCCCGCCAGGATTCAACACGTTGTCTTTCGTAAAACACACCGCGCTGTCCAGGCTGGCGCCGCGAATCAGTCCCATGTTCCGCATCTGATCGAGCTCATGCTCAAAACCGAACGTCCGCGCCGGGGCGATCTCCCGCGCGTAGTTTTCCGGCGTCACTTCCAGGTCTAGCCGCTGCCAGCCCACCATCGGATGGTCGAAGAAGACATCGCAGGTCAGTGTGAACGTATCCGCGGGAAGTATCCGGATTCGCTTGCCTCCGCCTTCCACTTCAACCTCGCGGCGGATCCGCAGGTACCGGCGCCGTTTCCGGTACGTTTGAATGCCCGCCTGCCGGATCAGGTCGACAAACGGCTGCCCGCTCCCATCGAGGATGGGGACCTCGAGGTTGTCGATCTCGACGTAGGCATTGTCGATCCCCATGCTGTAGAACACACTCAGCAGGTGTTCCGTGGTGGAGATCAAAACGCCCTGCCGCATCAGGCTGGTGGCGTAACTGACACGCGCCACCTGATGCCAGGTGGCTGGAATGGGAAACCGGTCCAGGTCCGTGCGCAGGAACTGAATGCCTGTTGAGGCCGGCGCGGGCAAAATGCGTATCCGCACGGGTACGCCACTGTGAAGCCCAACACCGGCTGCTTCCACCGGCCGCTGTACCGAGGTCTCGAATCGGAGGGATGTCTCGAACCGCAAGTCCAAGCATAACAGCCTCTGATGGATTTTCCAAGTGATTGAAAATCAAACAGTTCGAAGTTTTTCGAGTGTGGCTTTAAGGCCACAGTGGGACGCCTTCCGGCAGCCCCGATGCGGTTATTTCGACACAGTGCGGCGGACTCGCTACCGGGTTAAGATGAACCATGGCTGCCGCATCCGCCGCCCCACCCCGCCTGTTCCTAATCGATTCGTTCGGTTTTATCTTCCGTGCGTACCACGCGCGGGCGCGCAGCGGCGCCCCGCCCATGCGCACCGCTGCCGGCATTCCCACCGAGGCGGTCTACATCTTCCACAACATGGTAAAGAAGCTCGTTGCCAGCCACCGTCCCGAGTACATTGCGGCGGTGTTTGAGAGCTTCGGCCCCACCTTCCGGGATCAGGAGTTTCCCGGGTACAAAGCCAATCGGGCCGAACCCCCGCCCGACCTCTTGGAGCAGATCCCCTGGGTGCGCCGGCTTCTCGAAGCGATGCGTATCGCGGTGGTGGAGTTCGATGGCTATGAAGCCGACGACGTGATTGGAACCCTGGCCGGGCGGGCCGCCGCGGCCGGTTTCGACGTTACCATCGTGTCCAGTGACAAGGACATGCTCCAACTGGTGACGGACCGCGTCCGAATGCTCAACCCGATGAAGGACGACGCGCTCTATGGTCCCGCCGAAGTCAATGAGTTCATGGGTGTTCCCCCGCAACTGGTGCGCGATCTGTTGGCCCTGAAGGGCGATGCCGTGGACAACATCCCGGGTGCTCCCGGCATCGGCGACAAGGGAGCGCGTGACCTTCTGCTGCGCTTCGGGGGGCTGGATAGCCTGCTTGAGCGCGCCGCTGAGGTGGAGCGCAAGATGTACCGCGAGAGCCTGCAAAACCACCGGGATCAGATTCTGCTCAGCCGGCGGCTGGCCACCATCGAAACCTCGGTCCCGGTGCCGCTTGAACTGGAAGCGCTGGCGGCGGCTCCATCGGGGGACGCTGAAGCTCTGCGCGAGATTTATACCACGTTGGAATTTTCCACGGCGTTGCGTGAGATCGGGTCCGCGGCGGCATCCGGTGAACCGGCCTCGGCGCCACCCCGCGATTTCGAAACGCTGCCCGATGCCGCCGCCTTGAACGCTTATCTGGACTCGCCGGAACCGGTGGCGCTTGCGCTGGTGGGCGGCGTGGCCGGGCTTTCGCGCCAGCCTGGAGAAGGCCGTACACTGCCGGAAAACCGCCTGGGGGAATTGGCTTCCTGGCTTGCCGGCCCGGCGCCGAAGCTGGCCCACGACGCCAAGGCGCTTGGCGCCGCACTCCGAGCACGGGGCTTGGAGGCCGAGGGCTTTGCTGGCGACACCCTGCTGCTCGGTTTTCTTCTTACGGCGGACCCGGGTGGCTGCGCGATTGAGGAACTGGCCAGCCGCTATCTGGGGCGCTCGCTCGGCGCCAATGCCGCCGAACGTGCCGAGGCCACACGAGCCTTGGCCGCAAGCCTTGAAGCCGAGGTGGATCGGCGAAAGCTCGATTCGGTCTATCGGGAAATCGACCTGCCGCTGATCCCGGTGCTCGACCGCATGGAGCGCACCGGCATTCGTGTCGACCCGGTTCAACTCGCCACGCTGTCCCGCCGCATGGACGAGGAGATCGACCGGCTGGCCCGCCAGATTCACGCTCTGGCCGGCCGCGAATTCAATATCAATTCACCCCAGCAACTGGGCCGTGTGCTGTTTGAGGAGATGGGCATCACGCCGCCCTACCGTCCGGGCAAGGGCCGGGCGCCCTCCACCGCCGCCGATGTCCTGGAAGCATTGGTTGAGGAGCACCCCATCGCCGCACAGGTGCTGGAATACCGGCAACTGGCGAAGCTCAAAGGGACTTATGCCGACACGCTACCGGCGCTGATCCACCCCGAAACCGGGCGGGTCCACACCACCTTCAATCCCGCCGGGGCGGCCACCGGGCGCCTGTCCTCGAACAATCCCAACCTCCAGAACATTCCGGTTCGCACCGCCCTGGGCCGCGAAATCCGAGCGGCGTTCGTTCCCGAGCCTGGCTGGACCCTGGTTGTGGCCGACTACTCGCAGATCGAACTCCGCCTTCTGGCCCACATGTCGCGCGACCCGGTGCTCACTGACGCTTTCCAGCGCAACGAGGATATCCACACCCGAACGGCCGCCGAAGTGATGGGCGTGCCGCCGCTCATGGTGACGCCAGAGATGCGCCGCAGCGCCAAGGCCGTCAATTTCGGCATTATCTATGGCCAGACCGCCTTTGGGCTGGCCCAGCAGACCGGCGTCACCCGGAAGGAGGCCGAGGCGTACATCCGGCTTTATTTTGAACGATATGCCGGTGTCCGCCGTTTTATTGACCGTACCGTGGCGGAGGTTCGGAAGACGGGAATCGCCCGCACCCTGCACGGACGCGAACGCCCCATTCCGGGGATCGATAGCCGGAATCCCAATGAGCGCGGCTTTGCCGAGCGAACCGCGGTCAATACACCGCTGCAGGGCACCGCTGCGGATCTGATCAAGATCGCCATGATCCGCCTTCAGAGGCGGCTCACTGAAGAGGGCTGGCGTAGCCGTATGTTGTTGCAAGTGCACGACGAACTGGTTTTTGAGGCGCCCCCCGAGGAGACTGTGAATCTGGCCCGGATGGCCAAGCAGGAGATGGAACGGGTTTACACCCTGACGGTTCCCCTCCTGGCCGATGTGGGGCGCGGTCCAAACTGGCGGGACGCCAAGTCGTAACGGGCCGGCCCGGCGAATCATGATACAGTAACTTACTTCCCCCAGGGCACGGAGATCTGTGATGATCGACACAAGGAAGATACGGAAGATGACAACCCCCGTAGCCGAGCCCGTGAATGGCGACATGACGGTGATCCTGCGCCAGATGGCGGGCGGTGACCGCGCCGCCCAGGAGCGCCTTTTCGAAATGGCTTACCTGGACCTCCGCCGCATGGCCCGCGCCATCGCATCTCGGGAGCGCGGCGGGGTCCATCAGCCCACTGAAGTTCTGAACGAAGCCATCAGCCGGCTGTGGGGCGCCCGCAACCCCGTGCACTACGAGGACCGGAAGCACTTCTTCCGCACCGTCGCCCGCACCATGCGGCGGGTGCTCATTGACCTGCACAAGGGCGCCAACCGCCACGCCCTGGACCCCATCACCAGCACCCTGCCGGGCAACGCCCCGAACCGGCGCGCCCAGGAGATGAGTGAGGCGTTGGACGAACTTGCCGCCATCGACCCCCGTTCCGCCGAAGTGATTGAATACCGCTACTACATCGGTCTGGAACGGCTGGAAATCGCCGAGATTCTTGGACTCTCCGAGCGCACTGTGACCAGGGATCTCCAGTTCGCCAAGCTCTGGCTGGCTGCCCGGCTCAAGCAGTAGCTACTCCCACTCGATCGTTGCCGGTGGCTTGTGGCTCAAGTCCAGGAATACGGCCGCGATCCCCTGCACAGCCAGGATGCGCAGCACCATCTCATCCAGCAGCGCGGGCGGAATCAGCATCGCCTGAGCGGTCATCCCGTCCACCGAATGGATGGGGCGCAGGACGATGCTGTCCGGATGGGCCTCGGTTCCGAATGGGATGAGCACCACGGGAAACTGCCAGGTCTGATCCTCGAATCCGCTCTCGGCGGACATCTCGCGCACAATGCCATCGGCTGCTCGCAGCCTGTCCAGGCGCTGGCCGGTGAGCGCGGCCGCCCGCACCGACATCTCATTGAGCGGCGTCCCGGCCACCCGGGCCACCACGCGATTGACAGTGCGCAAGCGGTTTGTCAGTTCCGTCGCCCGGTCATGCAGGCCGGCTTCGGCGGCCGGATATTCGTCCACGGCCAGAACCGGTTTGTAGCTGCGGCTATCCCCCTGGACTCCCACGGACCGTACCGGGACCAACCAACCGTCCGGGGTCCTTTCGGCTGGCGCCGCTTCATCGGCGCACAGGCACCGGATGGCCAGCCCGGGTCCCGGAAACGGGTGCCGGTCCAACAGCGCCGCCGGCAGCCCCAGCGTCCGTCCGATGCGCCGCACCTCGTCTTTGTACAAAGACCGGATCGGCTCCACCACCCGCCCGGCATCGATCAGCTTCTGGATTCCCGCCACCCGGTTGTGATGCGTCTTGATCAGATCGGCCTGCTTGGTTCCGCCGGATTCGATGGTGTCGGGGTAGATCGTCCCTTGGCCCAGCACCCAGCCGCCATCGGCAAAGTGGCCGGAGTCCAGCACCTGCTCCTGCACCGTGACGAACATCTCGCCGATGATGTGCCGCTTGCGCTCCGGCTCAACGGCCCCGGCCAGCGCACCCAGGAAACGCTCCCGGGCATCCTCCACGTGAAACGACGAAGCAGCCATGTTTTCGAACACGCCGCGCACGAACCCGGTCTCGCCCTGCCGCATCAGGCCCGTGTCGACGTAGGCGGCATGCACCCGGCTGGGGCCCAGCGCCCGCAGGCACAGAGTGTACGCCACGGTTGAATCCACGCCTCCTGAGGCGAAAAAGAAGACCTTGCGGTCCCCCGCCGCTTCACGAACCTGCCGCTCAATCTCTCGAAGTTGCGTCGACTGATCCCAATCTTCCACGCAGCCGGCCACCCCGAACACGAAGTTCCGCATCACCTCGGTGCCGTGATCGGTGTGGACCACCTCGGGGTGAAACTGAATCCCGATCAGCCGGCCGCCGCCGCCCGTCATGAACCCCACCGGGCACGTATCCGTGCGGCCTCCCACCGTGAACCCAGGCGGCGCTGACTCCACTTTGTCGCGATGGCTCATCCAGATCCGCTGCCGCGCGGGCAATCCGTGCAACAGCGTGCCGGGCTCCGTCACGTCCAGCCAGGCCATGCCGTATTCGCCCTTTTCGCCGCGATGCACCTGGCCGCCCAGATGCTGAGCCATCAATTGCAGCCCATAGCAGATGCCAAGCACCGCGGAACCCAGGTTGTAGATGCCCTGATCCACCGTGGGGCTGCCGGGCTCGTAGACGCTGGCCGGCCCACCCGAAATGATCAGACCGCGGCGGCCTTCCAGTTCGTGGGCGGGCGTGTCGCTGGGCGCCACGTCGGCGTACACTCCCAGATCGCGGACACGGCGCGCGATGAGGTGGCAGTATTGGCCACCCGTATCAAGGACGGTGATTTGAGGCTTCAAGATTCCGGCGTGTCAGCGGTTCCGGGCCAGGCGTTCGGTTTCGCGGCCCCCCATGCGCTCCACAATCTGCTTCTTTGCGTTGGCCAGCAGTTCCTTCGCCTTCGGCAGAGCATCCACGGCTTTGGAAACCGCCGGATCGTTTTCCACCGCCAGCTTCCGTGCATCTTCCAGGCTGAAGGCCGTGATGTAGACCTCATGCCGCAGAGTCTGCTTCACCCAGTCGTTGTTCTCGGCGAATTCGGCTTCGGTGAACGGAACCTTTTCTTTCAAGAGGTAGGCATGGAACTCGTTCAAGATGCTCTGGTCGGGCGCCCAGCCCTTTGGCAGCTTCGCATCCTTGTCGCCAAAGTACCGCGCCACGAAGTTGAAGAAGGCGAAGCGGCGCAGCAACTCGCTCTGGAACTTGTTGATGGTCTGGCCCTGATACTTCTCATCCGGTGAGATGCCGCCGCCGCCATACACGATACGTCCGCTGTCGGTCATCTTGACGTCGTTCGTGTTCTGGGTGTTGGTGTCTTTGCGATAGTAGTAATCGAAGAACGACGTGTGGGAGTAGTCGCGTTGAATCAGCCGGCCGCTGGGCGTGTAATACTTTGCCGTGGTGAGCGCCAGGCCGGTGTTTTCCGACATTTGCATCACTGTCTGCACCAGGCCCTTGCCGAACGTGTTGTCGCCCAGAATCCAGCCGCGGTCATGATCCTGCAGCGCGCCGGATACAATCTCAGCCGCCGAGGCGGAATAGCGGTTCACCAGCACCACAACCGGATAGTCGAAACCCTGATTTCCATTGCGGGCATGATAGGGCTTCTCCGCCGAGGACCGGCCACGGTGCGAAACCACAAGCTGGCCGCGCTGCAGGAAACGGTCCGCCACGGCCACGCCTTCGTTGAGCAGTCCGCCCGGGTTATCCCGCAGATCCAGGACCAGGCCCTTCACGTTCTTCTCGCCCAGCCGCTTCATGTTCTCTTCCACTTCCTTCGAAGTGTTCTCATTGAAGGACTCGATGTCGAGATAGGCGATACCCGGCTTGAGCCAGAAAGCGTCCTGCACGCTCTTCCGCGGAATCTCGTCGCGGATGATGTTGAAGGTGATGGGGTTTGAAACCCCCTCACGCGACACCACCACTTGAACCTGCGTGCCTCTGGGGCCCTTCAACAGGTCTGCCACTTCGGTGGTGGTGAGACCGTCGGTGCGCTTGTCGTTCACGGTCAAAATCGTATCGCCCGGCCGGATCCCCGCCCGGTAGGCGGGCGAGCCAGGGAACGGCGCAATGACGATGGTTTTGTTGTTGCGCGGTGAAACCGTCATGCCGACACCGTAATAGTGGCCCCGCTGATCCTCGCGCAGAACCTGGAAATCGCGGGGGTCGAAAAAGCTGGAGTGCGGGTCGAGCGTCCGCAGCATGCCGGGTATGGCGCCCTTGAAGACGGCCTTGTCCGCCGTCACACGATCGGCGAAGTTCTGCTCCACCAGATCGTAGACCTTGGTGAAAGTCTTGATCGCGGCGTTGACATCGTCCTGGCCGCTGGCGGCGCTGACGCGCTCCACATCCGGGCCCAGGACCCCACCCATGAACGCGCACAAGGCGACGGTCAACGGGATAAACAACATAGATCGGCGGCGGCTAGCCATGGTGATCGGCAATCCTCCCTGTCCTATCCAAAGTATATCGCGCCTTTCGGGGTCCGCCTTACGGCTTCAGGTGGATGGTCCGGCCAACCCGCGCTGACTCCCGCGCCGCCGCCAGAATTTCCGTCACAATCAGGTTGTTCTCCAGGCCTGACAATCCGGCCGGCTTCAGCTTGGCCCGCACCACCGCCGCCAGGTACCGGATCACGTCGTCTTCGGGGGCGGCCAGCGGCGGCGCCGTGGCCTGGGTCTCCTGCCTCGCCCCGGCGGCACGCACCCGGTAATCGGCGCGATTGGCGGTGATCAGGTACCCTGATTCGCCGTACACTTCCATGTCCTTCCGGCTCACCGGCCAGTTCCACGACGGCTGAATGACAAGCTGAGCTTTGGGATACTGCACAATCACGGTCGCCTCGTCGTCCACGCGCCCGTAGATCTGAGGTTTGTTCGAATGGGTCTGGGCCGTCACCGACAGCGGCCGTTGGTTGTCGAACAGCCATGTGGCAAAGTTCGCCCCGTAGCACCCGAAGTCAAACAGCGCGCCGGCGCCGTTCTTGACCGGGTCCGTCAGCCAGGCGAGGAACTCCGGCCCAACGCCGATCTCTTTCGGACCCTGGTGCCCGTAGTGCGTCACGATTCGCCGGATGGCACCCAGCTTCTTCTCGTCATGCGCCAGCCGCCAGATGGGCTCATTCACCGGATACCAGGTGGTCTCATAGTTCACCATCACGTGGATGCCGCCGCGCCGTGAGGCCTCGGCCATGGCCCGGGCATGCTCCACGGAGACCGCCAGTGGCTTCTCCATCATGGCGTGGATGCGCCGCGCGGCCGCCAGTTCCACAATTTCCCTGTGGTCGAAGGTGTTGCTGAAGATCATCACCACCTCGGGCTTCGCTTTGTCCAGCATGGCGGCGTGCGATGGGTGGATCCGCGCCCTGTCCAGAGCGGGGAAGCGCTTCAGATAGGTCTCGACAACCGTGGAATCCGCCTCCGAGATGCCGACAATCTCGACGTCCGGGCGCGTCAGCGCCGTACGGAAGAAGCCGGTGGCGTGCCCGTGCGCGAGACCTGCGATGCCGACGCGGAGTTTGTCCTGCGCCTCAAGCGGGGCTGCGAGGATGGCCAGCAGCGGGAGTGCCTGGCGGAAACGAATCATGGCGGCCATTATGGCACGCCGCAGTCATCGCGGCGAGACGTAATGGCCTGATTCGACGCCGGCCAGGTTCTGGCGCCGCCCGTCCGGCCACTCCACTTCCACCCAATCGATCGCGGAGTTCCCACCCAGCCCGAAATGGGCCGCCGGCTCACTGGATGAGAGATATCCCGCCGCCGGGCTCACCAGGGACTCCTGCGTGCGGCCCCCGGCCCGCACCCGCACCCGCGCGCCCACCGGCAGCCGGAACCCCACCCACGCACGTTCCGCCCCCAGGGTGTTGCGCAACAACAACGGCATCTCATTCAGCCGCGTCACCACCAGATCCAGCGCGCCGTCCTGGTCGAAATCGCCCCACGCGGCGCCGCGGTGCATCGCCGGCCCGCCCACCGCAGCCGCCTCAAAGCGGCCATCGCCCAGGTTGCGGAACCACTGATTCCGCTGCCGCGACGCCCGGCTGGAGAACAGTTCCGTGTTGTCATTTACATCGCCGTTCGCGGAAAACAGATCGCGATGTCCGTCGTTGTCGAAATCGGCGATCAGGTTGCTCCAGCCGCTCGATCCCAGAGTTGCCGCGGCCATTCGCGCCCGGTTTGTGATCTCTTCAAACAGCCCGCGGCCCAGGTTCCTGAAGACGGGGAACGTCTCATGGGCGAGCGCCGTGATGAACAGATCGGGCCGCCGGTCGCCGTCGATGTCGCGGAAGTCGACGCCCATTGAGGAAAGCGTCTTTCCTTCATCCGTCATCGCGATGCCCGCCTCGGCTCCCATCTCGGCGAAGCGCATGCCACCCAGATTCCGGAAGAGGAAATTCGGTGTGGTGTCATTGGTGACGGCTACGTCGACGCGGCCGTCGCCGTCGTAGTCCTCGAACGCAACGCCCATTCCCTTGCCGATGTGCCGTTCGACGCCGGCTTCCCTGGAGACGTTGGTGAAAGTGCCATCGCCGTTGTTGCGATAGAGCGTATTGGGCAGCCCGGTGTAGTACTTCGGGTGGCAGTAGGTTCGAAACCCGGCTTGGGTATCGCCGCAAAAGGGCTCGGTTTTCGGATCCCACTGGCAGTAGTTCACAATCCATAGATCCAGGTCGCCGTCGGCGTCTAGATCAAACCAACCCGCTGACACGGACCATCCCGTGGACCCGATTCCCGCCCTTGCGGTGACATCCTCAAACCCGCGCGTGCCGCGGTTCCGGTACAGCTTGTTCAGGCCCACTCCGGTGACCAGCAGATCCGTGTAACCGTCGCCGTCGTAATCACCCGCCGCGGCGCCCATCGAGTAGCCCTCACCCGCCAAGCCGGTTCGGCCGGTCACGTCCTCAAAACGCCAACGGCCCAGGTTGCGGTACAGCCGGTTCCACCAGGGCGGTCCGGACTTGGTGAGGGAGGGCTGCGGCGCTCCGTTTGTGAAAAAGAGGTCGGGGCGGCCGTCGTTGTCGTAGTCGAACACAGCCACGCCGCCGGGCATTGTTTCGATCTGGTGCTTTTCGGGTGTCGCCGCGTTGCGCAGGATGAAGGGCGGCGCGGGTTTGCTTTCAAACTGCGCCGCGCAAACCGCCGGAATCAACCACAGCAGTCCGCTCACCGCGGCGGCTCCTTTTCGGTGATCGAAAGCACCTTCCCCGCCGCGACATTGGTGAGGGTCTCCGTTGCGCCGGACGGCCAACGCACCGTCACCCGGTCCACCTGGGCCGCCTGGCCCAGACCGAAGTGCTGGCGGTACGGGTTCGTTGCGCCGAATCCCTCGCTGCCCTTGATTTCGCGCGTCTGCTTGCGGCCGCCGGTTTCGATGTCGATCACGGCGCCCACCGCGAACCGGTTACTCACCCGCCCGGTGAGGTCCACCGCCAGCCACTGGTTGCGGTTCCCCCGGAGGTTCCGGTAAAAGGCATTGCGAGCGTGATCCCCGGGGTAGTGACCTCCGAGCTGGGCATAGAGATCCAGGTCACCGTCGTTGTCGATGTCCACAAACGACACGCCGTGCCCCTTGCGCCCGGGCCGCGAGAAGGGTGTCAGCGACGTAGCGTCCACAAAGGTGCCGCCGCCTTGGTTGCGGAAGAAGCGGTTCGGTTCCAGGCGGCTCAATTGCGGGTCGCCGGTGCCGAAGTAAAGGTCGAGATAACCATCGTTGTCCAGGTCCGCCACGCCCGCGCCCATCACACCCATCGGATGATAAAGCCGGGCTTCGAAGGTGACATCGCTGAAGGCGCCATTGCCGTTGTTGCGGAACAGGCGCGTGGCATCGGGGTGGACGGCGCGAACCGAGGGCACCGCGAAATTCCGGGCCAACCCTTCCACCGTGGCCTCCCACGGGGCCAAAGACGTGGTGAGGACATCCGGCCACCCGTCGTTGTTGTAGTCGAAGAAGAAGCAGACAAAGCCGTTGTGCGGCGGTTGTGTCAAACCGGCGGCGCGGGTCACCTCCGTGAACCGCCAGCGTCCTTCGTTCCGGTAGAGCCGGTTGGGCGCCTCGTTCAGACCATTGATCAGGATGTCGAGATCGCCGTCGCGGTCGTAGTCTCCCAGGGCCACGCCGATGGCTCCCCAGGTGGGCGGCTCATCGATTCCGGCCGGCCGCGTCATGTTGACGAACCGGCGGCCACCGTCATTCCGGTACACCTGCGGGGTTGAGCCGTCTTTCAGAACTCCGTTGGCTACCACCAGGTCCAGAAAGCCGTCGTTGTCCAGGTCGCCCCAGATCGAAACGAACCCAGACCCCTCATCACCCGCCCCGGTCGCCTGCGTTACATCCTCGAACCGTCCCCCCGTGTTGCGGAACAGCCGGTTTCTCATCGGCCCTGACCAGCCATTGAGAGAAAGGTACAGATCGAGCCATCCATCGTTGTTAAAGTCAATTAAATTAATACTATAGCCAGAAGGAACATGGTGGAGACCGGCCGATTGGGTTCGTTCCGTAAAGCCCCCGCGCTCGTTCTGGTAGACCGCCAGGAAGGTGCCGCTGCCGGCGAGAATCAGGTCCTGGTCGCCGTCATTGTCGATGTCGCCCCAGGCGCAGGTGCCGTTGCCATCCAACCGGTCGAGCCCCAGCGCCGGCGCCATATCCTCAAAGGCCACCAGGGGCGCGGTTTCGGGGCTGGCGGTGAGGCGCTCGAAGCGGAACCGTTCCGGGATCTCGGGCCGTTTGGCCAGTGGCTCCATGGCCGCCTCCAAGAGCCACCGCGCCGAGGTGGAGGGACGCAACTGGAGCATTTCGTAGAACTGGCTGGCGGCATCTTCGAACCGTCCGGAGCGGTACAGGCTGGCTCCCAGTTCCCGCCGGATCTCGACGCGCTGATCGAGCGTCGTCGAGCGCTTGAGCGACTGCTGATAGTAGTTCAGCGACCGGGTGAAATCGCCTCGCCGCGAGAGCGTCTTGGCCATCTGGAAATAGGCCGCGGACTCCTCATTGCTGTAAGGCATGGCGCCGTCGATCACCCGGTCCAGCAGGGATATCGCCCGGTCCAGCCCCAGGAGCGGATCATGCGGCACACGGTGGCCGGATTCCTGCGTGAACCGGACCTCGCCCGACATCCACTCCGAAACGTTGACCAGAAACTCATTCGCATAGGGCTGCAAGCGGGCCACACGCGCTGCCAAGTCATAGGCCTGATCCGGGTCATAGTGCAGTAGCTCAGCCCGGGCGTGAATGACGCTCTTCGACTTGAGGGCGTTGATGTGATTGGGGTTGAGGCGGAGGGTCTGGGCCAATGCCTCCATGGCCAAGCCCAGTGAGACACGGGCCCGCGCCGGGTCCGCTGTCTGCTCATAGAACTCCATCAGATGCGATCGCGCGATCTGGTACGGCACTTCCGCATCCTGGGGCGCCGCGCGGGCCAGCCCCGCGAGAATGCCTCGTGCTTCCCCGGCGCGCCCCTGGCGCAGCAAAGTCAATGCCTCCTCGAAGGGCCCGGCAAGCAGAGCCAGGGAGGCAGGAAGAGCAAGAATGGCGAGCCTCAACGTCACAGGCACTTCGAGGATAGCAACCCTCCGAACGCGCCGGTTTCGAATTCTACGAAGTCTTGGGGCGCAGCGGGTGCCTTGGAGAGATCGGCGGAAATCGCAGCCGGGTCTGCGGTAGAATGCCGCATCATGGTCAGAGCTACAGGCGCGTCACTGCTTCCGGGGAATGCGTGCAAAACGGACCCGCGCCAGCCTTCCGGGAGCAGTATGTTCCCGGGTGTTTGGAGCCGCGCCGGAGCGGCCCTCGCGCTTTTGGCGCTTTCCGTTGCGGCGCAGGACCCCCGAGGCTTTCTCAGTGGCGCGGTCACCGATAGTTCCGGGGCGGTGATCCCCAACGCCGCCGTTGCGCTTAAGCACGGCCGGACGGGAATCAGCACACGGTTGACCACGAACCCGGAGGGCATCTACGAAGCCAACTACCTGCCCACGGGTGAGTACGCGATCACGGTTGAGTTCACCGGCTTTAAGACCTTTGCCCGTACCGTTGACCTGCGCATCGGCGACCGGCTGCGCGTTGACGTCACGCTTGAGCCCGGCGCTGCCAGCGAGCGGGTGCAGGTCACCGCCGAGACGCCCGTGCTGGAGACCTCCAACGCCACTGTTGGCCAGGTCATCGATCAGAAGGTGCTGGCTAATATGCCCATCCGGTCCGGCTCCATCTCATGGTTGTACTCGCTGGCTCCGGGTACCTCGCTTGCTTCGCTTCCCTACGATGGACCCTGGAACATCGACCAGTCGAGTTCCGTTCGCGTCGGCGGCTCCGGCCTGGGCGGGGTTGACTACAACGTGGACGGAGTTTCCAACAATGCCTATGGCGGCCGCACGGCCTTTGTTCCGCCGCCCGACATGGTGGAAGAGGTCCGCGTGGATACCTCCAGTTACGACGCCGCGGTTGGCCACACTTCCGGTGGCCAGATCAATGTTTCTCTCAAGTCAGGCGGGAACGGCCTTCACGGCACGCTCGGATTCTCGGCAGCCAGCGGCCCCATGATGACGCGCAACTTCTTCACCAACGGATTCATCTTTGACCCCACCACCGGACCCATCACCGCGAAGAAGATCAAAGACAATACACCCTTCACGCGCTGGCAGCGGCAGTCCGCCGCCGTCGGTGGACCCGTTTACCTCCCCAGACTCTACAACGGGCGCAACCGGACCTTTTGGATGTTCGGCTATCAGGCCCACAACCGCCTGCGTACCGTTGCCGGACCCGTCACCGTTCCCACTGAAGCCATGCGCCGCGGCGACTTCTCGGCGCTGCTGGGCCTGGGCAACACCTATCAAATCTACGATCCCTATTCCACCACGGCTGAAGGAGTGCGCTTCCGACGGCAGCCTGTGCCGGGCAACATCCTGCCTGCCAGCCGCATCTCTTCGGACGCCCAACGCTACATCAAGTACTTCCCGCTCCCTAACGCGGCTGGCACCGCCGACTCGACCAACAACTACGTCGCCACCCGGCCGGATAAGCAGGATCTTTACCAGCCCATCATCCGGATCGACCACAACTGGAGCGAGCGCTGGCGCACCTTCGGCCGCTACTCCCAATCCACGTTCAACGGTAGTTTTGATCGATTCGTTGCCGGCAGCCCCGTCCGTGGCCGCCTGCGCCAGCGGCCCTACAAGGGCGTCGCCCTCGACACCGTCGGCATGCTGAGTTCCACACTCACGCTGGACGTGCGCTATGGCTACACGTGGTTCAGCGAGAAACAGGCCTTCGTCAATCAAGGTTACGACCTCAGCGAATTCGGGTTCCCCGGCAGCCTGACTGCTCCGCTCGATCCGCGCGGCCGCACCTTCCCTGCCATCACGGTTGCCGGCATGCTGCCCCTGGGCAACGATGGCGGTTTCGATCAGCGTTACTACACTCATTCATTGCTCACCGTGCTCAACTGGACTCGCGGCAAACACAGTCTCCGTTTCGGTTTCGACGGACGCCTCACCTACGACAACTCGGCCACGTTCGGCAACGTCAGCCCCGCGCTCGCCTTCGGTGACCTGTACACACGCGGGCCTCTCGACAACTCCCCTGGCTCACCCGGCGCCGGACAGAATTTCGCCAGCCTTCTGTTCGGCATTCCCACCGCCGGCGGTATCGATATCAATGATTCGCGGGCGGAGTCCAGCCCATTCCATTCGCTGTTCGTGCAGGACGACTGGCGCATTGCCCGGAACTTCACCATCAACGCCGGGCTCCGTTGGGAGTATGAGGGCCAGATTCAGGAGCGCTACAACCGCAACTCCGCCGATTTCGATTTTTCCACGCCCAACCCGATTCAAGCCCAGGCTCGCGCCAACTACGCCGCCGCGCCAATGCCCGAGCTGGCGCCCGCCAACTTCCAAACGCTGGGCGGGCTGATGTTCGTGGGCCGGAATGGCGTTGCCCGCCAGTTGCGCCCGGCCACCTACAACACCTTCATGCCGCGCCTCGGCTTCGCCTGGAGCCTTACTCCGCGCATCGTGGTTCGCGCCGGCTACGGCATCTTCTATGGGCTGATCGGCGCTGATTTCACCGATGTTTCGCAGCCGGGTTTCAACCGCCGCACCAATCTGGTGGCCTCGAACGACAACGGCCGTACCTATGCGGCCACGCTGGTCAATCCCTTTCCCGCCGGTGTGGATCAGCCTGAAGGCGCATCCCAAGGTCTAACCACGTTTCTTGGCCGGTCCCCAGGCTTTTTCGCCGCCGACGGGCGCCGTCCCTACACGCAGCGCTGGAGTTATAACATCCAGTTCGAGCCCTTCTCCCGTAGCGTCGTCGAAATCGGTTATCAGGGCAATCGCGCCACCCGTCTGCGCGTGAATACGGATCTCAATCCGGTCCCGCTCGAGCATCTCAGCACTTCGCCGGTGCGCGACAACACGCGCATCAACTTTCTGACCGCCGCCGTGCCCAATCCCTTCCGCGGCATAGAGGCGTTCCGGGGCACTGCGTTCCTTGCCAACGCCAACACCACGCGCAGCCAGTTGCTGCGCCCGTTCCCGCACTTCGGTTCGCTGGTCACCGCGCTTCCCGCCGGTTCATCCTGGTATCACGCTCTCACGGCCCGCTTTGAGCGGCGGTTCGCGCAAGGCTTCATGGTGCAGGCCAACTACACGTGGTCGAAGGCGATGGAAGCGGTGGAGTACCGGAGCCCCAATGATCCTGCTCCGGCCCACATCATCTCCGACCTGGATCGCACCCACCGCTTTACGTTTGCTGGAATGTACGAGTTGCCTTTCTTCCGGAACAGCCGGTTTCTCGGCGGCTGGCAGCTTCAGGCGATCTATCAGGGACAAACCGGCCCGCCCATCAGCTTCGGCAACGTGATCTATTCGGGCTCCTACAGCCAGTTGAAGGTCTCCCAACCGCCGGTGCAGCAGTGGTTCAACACCGCCGGCTTTGAGCGCCGCGCGGCATTTCAGCTCGATCAGAACGTCCGGTACTTCCCGCAGCGCCTGGCGAGCATTCGCGGCGACGGCATTAATGTCTGGGACATGTCCGTCCAGAAGAACTTCAGGATCTGGGAGAAGGTTACGGTGCAATTGCGCGGGGAAGCCGAAGGCGCGACGAACACGCCCAATTTCAGTCCGCCGAACACCGCTCCGCCCAACACCCTTTTCGGCCGGGTCACCAGCACTCAGACCGGCCAGGAGGAGCGCCGAATCTTCGCCGGTCTTAAACTGATTTTTTGAAGGGCACGCGCACGACGGACTCGATCCGGCGCACCTTGAGTCGCGTGTTTCCCGATGTCCGGAGACGCGCCGGAGCGGCCTTTTTTCGGCTTTAGCCACCCGCCCGAGCGGTCAGACCGGTCAGAACAGCACCTTCATGCCGAACTGAATCACTCGGGGCCAGGCGAACTCGCCGGTGACGACACCGAAGGCCGTGTTAGCTGGTGCGGTATTGGGAGCGGTGAACTGCGGGTGGTTCATCGCGTTGATGGCCTCGGCCCGGAACTGGATGTTGATCCGTTCGGTGACGGACGAGTTCTTGATGAGGGAGAGGTCCCAGTTGTCGGGACCGTCGGCGCGAATGCCCGCGAACCTCGTGGACAGGCGCCGGACGTTTGAGGCAAGCTGCCGCGTGTTGTCGCGTTCAAAGCCGGCGTTCACGTTAAACCAGCGGTTGACGTCCTTGGAGCCGGTGGGGACGTCCTTGAGATTTCCGCTGAAGATGGCATTGCCGAAGCCGAGAGGCGCGCCGCTCTGTTTGGTGAGGATGCCCTGGAACTGCCATCCACTCACCAGGAACGACGCTACTTTGTTCGGCGGCGCTCCGAAGTGCCTGCCCTTGCCGAACGGCAGCTCATAGAGCCAGTTGAGCGTGGTGCGATGCGGCCGGTCCTGGCTTGAAATCACTTCTTCGGGGCGCAGGTCGAAGCCGTTGAGGTACGACACGGCCTCCATCAGTTTGGAGAACGTGTACGAAAGGGAGGCGCTCAGGCCGCCGCCAAAGCGCTTCTCGAAACGCATCTGTGCCGAGTGGTACCACGAGTAGCCGTTGTTCTGATATGAACCCACATTTCCGTTTTGAGCCGCGCGTGCGAATCTCCTGGATGCTCGTCCGCATCAATATCGATAGGGGTTTGAAGGCAGCGAAGACCCCTGCGGAGGACAGCACCCAATGGGTGACAAACAAAACCAGCCCTTTCAGCTCTCGTTCAACGGCCTTCTCAAGATCGACTTCCAGGGATCGCGCGTTACTTCCGATGGTGGTCTGATCCTGGTGCGTGAGTTGGATGAACGGCTGGGCTTCGGTGCTCTCATTGCCCAACACCTGACTGACTCACGGCGCGGCAAGAATACCCAGCTTCCGCTGGCGGACCTACTGCGCCAGTCCGTCTACAGCCGGATTGCCGGCTACGAGGATGTCAACGATGCCGAGCGGCTCTCGCAGGATCCAACCTTCCGGCTGA
>VFZY01000023.1 GCA_016870915.1 Acidobacteriota bacterium
CCTGCCCTGGACTATCAAAATGTTCTTCCTGACCAAGGACACCGTGTACGCCGCAGGTTGAACTCAATGTCTACTAACCAACGGTCTGATTAATAACTCTCATACTTAGGGCCAGTATACCAGCGCAGGCCGGGCGCTCCCGCGCTTTGCACTCAAAACACAAAGGCCGAGGCCCGGTGATCCGGAAGCCTCGGCCTGCTTTTCTTCGAGTGATTCGCCTAGAACTGGTTCCAGAGGAACTGGTTGTAGACTTCGTGGTGATACTGCACTTCCGGAGCCTTCACAAAGGTGCCGAGCAGCTTCGGGCAGCGGTCTGCCGAAGCCTGCTTCAGATCGGCGTAACGCCCCTTCACGTCCGCTCCCAGCAGGCTTTCCGTCCAGGATGCGGCGCGGAAATTGTCAATCGCGGTGTAAACGTTGTCCGGCAGGTAGCGTTCCGCCTGACGCAGGTTCTTCACCTTCGCGATTTCGCCCTGAAGACCGGTCTTGAACACAGCCAGCATCACCATGTAGGGGTTGGCATCGGGACCAACCGATCGAACCTCGACACGCGCGGACTTTTCGTTGCCGATCGGGATGCGCACCATCGAACCGCGGTCGGTGGCCGAGGCCTTGATCTGGTTCGGCGCTTCGAAGTGCGGGTCCAGGCGGCGGTAGGCGTTGACGCTGGCGTTCAGCATCAGGCAGATGTCGTTGCCGTGCGTCAGAATGCGGTCGATGAACTGCCACGCCGTCTTGCTCATCTTCTCTTCGCCCTTGGGATCCCAGAAGATGTTCCGGCCATTCTTCGAAACCGAAACGTTCGTGTGCATGCCGTTGCCGTTCACGCCCACCACCGGCTTGGGCAGGAAGCTGACGCTGAGGCCCATGCTGTTGGCAACCTGCCGGCAGATCAGCTTGTAGAGCTGGATCTGATCCGCCGCCTGCACCACTTCGCCGTAGCCGTAATTGATCTCGAACTGCGAGGGCGCCACTTCCGGGTGGTCCTTCTCGTTCTGGAAGCCCATCGCGCGCTGCACTTCGGCCGTCGTATCGATGAATTGGCGCAGCGGGTCGCCAGGCAGCGAATGGTAGTAGCCGCCCGTGTTCACGTACTCGAACTTGCCGGTCTCATTGTAGCGGCGCTCCGCGTCGGTGCCGTTGAACAGGAAACCTTCAATTTCATTGGCCGCGTTCAGCGTGTACCCGTTCGATGCATACTGCTCAGCCGCGAACCCCTTTAGAACGCCGCGAATATCGGCGCCATACGCGGAGCCGTCTTTGTCGATCACCTCGCCGAACACCAGCACTTTGCCGGAACCGAAGTAGTCGGCCGGAGCCCAGTAAAACGACGGCCAGTCGATCGCCAGCCGCAGGTCGCTTTCGCGCTGTGCCGTGAAACCCCGGATCGAAGAACCGTCAAACGTCATGTTGTCCCAACTGTTCAGCAGGAACTTCTTGTCGTAATCGAGCATGTGCAGACGGCCTTCCAGGTCGCTGAACAGCAACGTCACAGCCTTGATCCGCTTCTCGTCGGTGAGATACTTCAGTCGCTCCTCGCGGATCACATCCACGGAAACGCGTTCTTTCCGCTGCTGTTTGGCGGCGAGATTCAACTCTTCCAGCTCTTCGTACGAAAGTGCCAGAAAGTTACGCAGGTCGTTCGGCATCGATCTCCTTCTAGTTCGGAAAAGGTGTTTCGCGGGTCACGTCGGCATGAGCCGGCACATGGCTCGGATACCTGATTATAGCGGATCGCCGGGCGCCCGAAACACCCGGAAAGGCACCCGCTCAATCGGTTTTTTCTATCGGTACGATTAAATCCGCTTGCAGGCCGGCGCTCAAATGTCGTAGTAGAGCGAAAACTCGTAGGGGTGCGGACGCAGCCGGACAGCGTCGGCTTCGTGCTTCCGCTTGTACGAAATGAAGGTCTCAACCAGATCTTCCGTGAACACGTCCCCGCGCGTCAGGAACGCATGGTCGGATTCCAGGCAATCCAGCGCCTCATCCAGCGAAGCCGGCATGGAAGGCACGTTCTTCATCTCTTCGGGAGAAAGGTCGTAAATGTCCTTGTCCAACGGCTCACCCGGATCGGAGCGGGTGAGAATGCCGTCAATGCCGGCCATCAGCATGGCGGCAAACGCCATGTACGGGTTGCAGGAAGGGTCCGGAGGCCGGAACTCAACCCGCTTCGCCTTGGGACTCGCCGAATACATCGGAATCCGCACCGCCGCGCTGCGATTGCGGCGCGAATAGGCCAGGTTCACCGGAGCCTCATAGCCAGGCACCAGCCGCTTGTAACTGTTCGTCGTCGGCGCGATAATCGCGCTCAACGCCCGCGCATGCTTGAGCAGCCCGCCAATGTAATAGAGCGCCAGTTCGCTCAGGCCCGCGTACCCGTCGCCCGCAAACAGCGGCCTGCCTGACTTCCACAGGCTCTGGTGACAGTGCATGCCGCTGCCGTTGTCGCCAAACAACGGCTTGGGCATGAACGTCACGCTCTTGCCGTACTGATAGGCCACGTTGCGGACAATGTACTTGTACAGCATCATGTTGTCCGCCGACTTCACCATCGTGTCGAACTTCTGGTCGATCTCGCACTGCCCGCCCGTCGCCACCTCATGGTGATGGCACTCGATGTTCAGGCCGCACTTGATCATGGTCTGCACCATCTCGCCGCGCAGGTCCATGTAGTGGTCCGTCGGCGGCACCGGGAAGTAACCCTCCTTGTACCGCGGCCGGTAGCCCAGATTGTTCTCTTCCCGCCCCGTGTTCCAGCGGCCTTCCTCGGCATCGATAAAATAGAACCCGGAATGGACGTTCGAATCGAAACGCACGTTGTCGAAGATGAAGAACTCGGCTTCGGCTCCGAAGTAGATCGTGTCCGCCACCCCGGTGTTGTTCAGATACCGTTCGGCCTTCTGGGCGATGTACCGCGGGTCGCGCTCGTAGTGCTGGCGCGTGATGGGGTCAATCACGTTCCCGCTCATCACCAGTGTTGGCACTTCGAAAAACGGGTCGATGTACGCCGTGCCCGGGTCCGGAATCAACAGCATGTCGCTTTCGTTGATGGCCGCCCAGCCGCGGATGCTCGATCCGTCGATGCCAAATCCCTCCTCGAAGCTGTCCTCGGTCAACTGGCTGATCGGGTAGGTGATGTGGTGGTGCAGGCCCGGAATATCGGCAAACCGCAGGTCCACCTGACGGGCATCATGGGCCTTGGCGAACTCAAGAACTTCTTGTGGGGTCATGGCTTCTCCGTTCCATTCCGGCTCAAGCCGCCTGGTCTCGCGGCCCTCGCTCTTGCAGTCGGTGGCCGGCGAGCCCGGGGCTCCGCCCGCCGCTTACTCCGGTTTCGGCGAACTCGCGGTTTCGGGAAGTTGTAGGATAGCCAATCGGGTTTGGAAGCGTCAAATCGAAAATATTGATGGAGTGCACGCCGCAATGAAACTTGTTCTTCTCCTCGCGGGACTGCTTCTGGCGGACCCGGGCGCCGCCCAGGATTACGATCTCGTCATCCAGGGGGGCCGTGTCATCGACCCTCAATCCGGCCTCGACGCCATCCGCCACCTGGGCATCCGCGGCGGCAAAGTCGGCGCCCTCTCCCAGCGCCCCCTCACCGGCCGGCGCGTCCTCGATGCGGCCGGGCTCGTCGTCTCCCCCGGCTTCATCGACCTCCACTGGCATGGAACCAAGGCCCGTTCCGCCCAGGCGCAAGCCCAGGACGGCGTCACCGCTCAGCTTGAACTCGAACTGGGCACCGGCGATATCGACAAATACTATGGTGAGCGCGCCGGCAAATGGGCCATCCACTACGGCGCGTCCATTGGCCACATTCCGGCGCGCATGGCCCTCATGCATGATCCCGGTGTCCTGGTGCCCTCCGGCCCCGCCGCCAAGCGTGCCGCCACCCCCGAAGAGATCTCTGACCTCCAGCGCCGCATCGAACATGGCCTGAAGCGAGGCGCACCCGCCGTCGGCTTCGGCATCGGCTACACCGCCGCCGCTTCCCATTGGGAAATCCTCCAGATCTTCAAGACCGCCGCCCGCAACAAAGCGGCCTGCCATGTCCATCTGCGGGGCGGGCACGGCAACATTGGCCGCGTGGGCGACCTGCAGGAGGTCATCGCCGCCGCCGCCATCACCGGCGCCTCCGTCCACCCCGTGCACATCAATTCCAGCGGCCACGATGACACCCCCAAGCTGCTTGAGATGATCGAAGGCGCCAGAGCCCATGGCGTCGACATCACCACCGAATGCTACCCCTACGCCGCCGGCATGACCCGCATCGAAGCCGCCCTCTTCGACAGCCACGAAAATGAACCCGAAAGCTACTACCGGACCTTCCAATGGACAGCCACCGGTGAGCGCCTCACCCGGGGGACTTTTCTCAACTTCCGCAAGCAGGGCGGCACCGTCATCGTCCACTCAAACACAGAACCCATGGTGCGGGCCGCCCTCGCCAGCCCGCTCACCATGATCGCCAGCGATGGCTTCGACGTCGAACCCGGCAACCATCCCCGCGGCGCCGGGACCTTCTCACGTGTGGTCGGCCGCTATTCGCGGGACGAGAAGCTGTTCCCGCTCATGGAAGCCCTGCGGAAGATAACCATCATGCCGGCCAAACGGCTGGAATCCCGCGTCGCCGCCATGAAGAACAAGGGGCGCATACGCGTGGGGTCCGACGCCGACATCACCGTCTTCGACCCGGCGCGAATCAATGACCGCGCCACGTACGAAAAGTCCGATACCCCCTCGGAAGGCATCCGCTGGGTTCTCGTCAACGGCACGCCCGTCGTCGACCAGGGCCAACTGGTGCCCAATGTCTTCCCGGGTCAAGGCATCCGGGCGGCAATCACGCCCTGACGGATCGCTGCCTTAAGAAGCGCACTCAGGCAGCTTCCGCCGCCGGCTCGGTCCGCCGGGCGCCCTCGGCGGACTTTTCGGACGAAAGCCCGGCAAAGTCCTGCGCCACCAAAATCTCCTCGAATATCCAGAAGCAGCTTGACCTTGCCCTCCACGGCCGCCATGCCGGTCAGAAACGGCAGATAAACACCCTGGCCAAATTCATCGGCGCAGGTCCACCACCGGAATCACCTTGCCGCGCAGGTAAAGCCGATACGCCGCCCCGCTATTGACCCCGCCCCGCCCCCTCTGCCAATCTGGTAGTTGCAAATGAGTTGCAGTTCTACTCTCCAGGCCCTCGCTCTCCTCCTCGGCGCCTCCACCGCGCTCGCCCAATCCACCGAAGGCTCTTTTGCCGGCATCATCCTCGACGCGCAGCAAAAACCCGTCCCCGCCGCCGCCGTCCGCGCCACCAACACATCCACCGGCCTCACCCGCTTCACCCGCGCCAACCACCAGGGCTACTACATCATCCCCCTCCTCCCCATCGGCCGCTACACGCTCGACGCCGAAGCCCCCGGCCTCGAACGCAAGACCGTCACCGGCCTCCAGGTCGAAATTGACCGCACCCTCCGCGTCGACTTCGAACTCCAGCCCGCAACCGTCCGCGAATCCGTTCAGGTCACCGCCGCGCCCCCGCTGATCGATACCGAATCCGGCGCCCAGGGCACCATCATCGAGAACCGCCGCATCGTCGACCTCCCGCTCAACGGCCGCCAGTTCCTCGAACTCGCCAAACTCACTCCGGGGGTCGTGCAGAACGCCGGCGGCAGCCTCCGCGCCGAACTCACCGGCAACCTCGCCGGCCCTAACATCACGGTCTACGGCGCCCGCGAATCCGACAACTATTACTCCATCGACGGCATCTCCGCCAATGACCGTTTCTACAACTCGCCCACCGTGCTCCCCTCCGTCGACGCCGTCGCCGAATTCAAGGTGATGTCGTCCGCCTACGCCGCGGAAGCCGGCGGCCAGGGCGGCGCCAACATCAATATCTCGATCAAGTCGGGCGGCTCCCAGCTCCACGGCAGCATCTACCACTTCAACCGCAACAGCGCCTTCGACACCCGCAACGCGTTCGACCTCCTCGACCGCACCGGCGACGGCCGTGCCGACATCCCCCAGTTTCAGCAAAACCAGTTCGGCGCCACGCTCGGCGGCCCTCTCCGTAAATCCCGGACGTTCTACTTCGCCGGCTATGAAGGCCTTCGCGTCCGCAAGTCCATCACCCAACTCCAGACCGTGCCCACGCTCGCCATGCGCGGCGGCGATTTCCGCGAACTGCGCGGCGCAGGGCTCGCCGGCCGCGTCATCGATCCGCTCACCAACCAGGAATTCTCCACACCCAACGTCATCCCCCCCGCCCGGCTTGATCGCGTTGCCACCGCCATGCTGCGCTTCGTCCCGGAGCCCAACCGGCCCGGCATCTCGCAGAACTACGTCGCCCAACCCAAGGAACGCAACACCGGCGATCAGGGTGTCTTCCGGATCGATCAGAACTACTCGGAAATCGATCGCGTCTTTGCCCGCGGCCTCATCTCCCAATCCGAAGGCTACCTTCCCTTCGGCACCCGCAGCGTCCTCGGCACCGTCCGCAGCGCCGTCCCCGGCTTCGGCAACCTCCTCTCCCTCAATAGCCGCAACCTCGCCCTCGGCTGGACACGTGTCTTTTCCCCCGGCGCCGTCGGCGAACTCCGCCTCGGCCTCAACCGCGTCACCGGCGGTCAATTGCCCGGCAACGCCGGTACCGATTTCACCACCACGGCGGGCATCCGGGGACTCCCACCCCTCCCGCCCAATCACCGAGGATTCCCCCGCTTCTCCGTCGCCGGCTACCCCGAATTCGGCGACATCGAATTCACCATCGATCGCAACAATACCGAGTATTCCGCCGACTACAATCTCACCTGGATCCGCCGCAACCATACCTATAAGGCGGGTGGCATGTATCGCCGCGTCCACTTCGCGCCCCGTTCTTACCAGATCCCCCGTGGCCAATACCAGTTCGGTGGCGCCACCACTGGCGCCTTCTCCGGCGCCGCCCTCGCTGACTTCCTCCTCGGCCACCCCGATACCTTCAACCTCGCCGACATCGACGACGCCTACCTCATGGGCAACGAGTACTCCGGTTACGCTCAGACCGACTGGCGCGCCAGCCGCCGCCTCACCCTCAACCTCGGCATCCGCTACGAGTTCTTCGGCTCACTCTACGACCGTTTCGACCGCCTCTCCACGTTCGACATCACCCGCCGCGCCTTCATCGTTTCCAGCCACAACGGCCAGGTGGCCGCGCCCTCGAACATCAGCAACACACCCGGCTTCGGCGCCAGTCAGATCTCAGTCACCAACCCCGCCGGGACCTTCCGCTTCCCCATCATCACCACCGAACAGGCCGGTCTGCCGCGCGGCATCATCCGTAACGATCGCAACAACTGGGCGCCCCGCTTCGGCTTTGCCTTCGACCCCACCGGCCGCGGCCGCGCCGCCATCCGCGGCGCCTACGGCATCTTCTACTCGCGGCCCATGTACTCAACCCGCCAGCAGCTTGCGCTTCAACCCCCTTACTCGAACCGTTTCCAGAAGGTGTTCGGCAATGCGGGAACCGCCGCCAATCCCACCTCCATCGCTACCGCGGGCGCCGAATTCCCGGCCCCCACCCTGCTCAACGCCAGCCAGTTCCCCGACACCAACTTTCCTGCCGGTTACGTCCAGCAGTGGAACTTCACGCTCGAAACCACCGCCGCGTCCGATTGGAAGCTCAGCCTGGCGTACGTCGGCTCAAAGGGCACCAGGCTCTACTCGAACCGCCTCTGGAACTTCCCCCTGCCCGGCGCGCAGCCCGGCGGCGCCGTACCCGCCAACCGAGGCCCCAACACCTCCATCGGAATCTTCCAGAACGGCCAGTGGATCGGCGGCCCCCCGCCCCAACTCGCCGTCCAGGGGCCCGCCTTCCTCCGCTTCAACACCCTCCCGGAAGCCCCCGGCATGTTCTTCGCCTTCCTCATGAACACCAGCGGCTTCTCGAACTACCACGCCGGAACGCTCCGCGCCGAACGCCGCTACGGAGGCGGCCTCACCGTCGATGCCAGCCTCACCTGGTCCAAGTCGCTCGACAACGACAGCCTCGGCATTCCCGTCGCGGACTCCTCGGCCACCGATCAGAACCCCTTTGACAAGAGCATCGAAAAGGCCCGCTCCTCCTACGACATCCGCCAGCGCGCCGTCGCCAGCTTCGCGTGGGATATCCCGTTCGGCCGCGGCCTCCTCGGTGGCTGGCAGGCCGGTGGCATCGCCACGTTCGAATCCGGCCTCCCCTTCAGCGTCAACCTCAACGGCGACTACTACGGCATCGGCTCCAGCCGGCGCGGCCGCACGGACCTTGCCGGCGACCCCAACGACGGCCCCCGCGCCACCACCCAATGGTTCAACACCCGGGCCTTTGTTCTGCCCCCGGTCGAAGTCACCACTTTCCCCTTCCTCTTCGTCCCCGGTCCCGACTTCGTCCGCCGCATGCCCACCCCCCTCGGCCGCTTCGGCCAGGCCGGCCGCAACATCGTCGATTCCGACGGCGTGGGGACCATCAACTTCTCCATGCTCAAGAACTTCCGGATCACCGAACGCACCCGCATTCAGTTCCGCACGGAAATCTTCAACCTCCTCAACCACGCCGAATGGGGCTTCCCCAACCGCGAGTTCCTCGTCCCCGGCGCCGCCACCATCCTCAACCCCAACTGGGACCGCCGCACCCTCAACCCCGACTTCGGCAAAATCGGCCAGACCCGAATCGACTCACGCCAGATCCAATTCGCGTTGAAACTCCTGTTTTAGAGCGAACGCCGGGTCCAAGTCTCTTGGGTAGGGGAAAAGCGCACCCGTCACTAGAGCAAACTTCGGAACTCTTGCTCCGTAAGGCCTGCGTCGCGTACAATGCCTGCCATCGTGTGCGGATTCACCGGGTCATGCCGTGGAATCGTGACGATGCGCGCACCATTCGTCATCACAATGTGCTTGCCTTGCCGCGCGATCGAGAATCCCGCCTTTTGCAAAGCTCTGACTGCCCTCTGATGGGGAACGTCCGCAATTTTGCCCACGGCCTACGCCTGAATCTCAACTTCGCGGAGTTCCCTTTCGCCTCCAAGTTGCCGCGCAACAGCAATGTATTCCTGAATAGCGTCCTTGATGTTCTCCAGCGCTTCTTCTTCGGTCTTTCCCTGCGACCAGCAGCCAGGCAAACCTGGACACGAGACACTGTAGCCTTCTTCAGACCGTATCAAGGCAACGGGGTACTTCATTTTGGTAACCTTCCTCTTTCCAGAATATAGCGGAAGGCGGGATCGAATCTGATCCAGCACCCCTTGGCTCGACGATTCCACGGCCAGTACCGAAGTGGATAGTGATGCCGGCGCCCCAAGATCGTGCCCAGCCCGTGTATCGATGGCCAATATCCCGGCCGAAGTGAAACAATCCAGAAAGGCAGTTGAAAGCGCCACGACATGCGAAAAGGGTTTACCAGAAAACCACCAGGCGATGAGCCCGCATCGCCGGTCAAGAACTACATCACACCGGCGGGCCTCCAACGCCTCAGAGACGAGCACCGCTTCCTCCTCACCCGAGAACGCCCAGCCGTCACAGAAGTGGTAACCTGGGCCGCCAGCAACGGCGACCGCAGCGAAAACGCCGACTACCAATACGGAAAGCGCCGCCTGCGCCAAATCGATAGCCGCATTCGCTTTCTCACCAAGCGAATCGAAGCCGCCGAAGTCGTGGACCCCGAGACTCCCCGCAGAGGACCGGCCGCCAGCCGGGCCTTCTTCGGAGCCACCGTGCGCTATGAAACCGAGGCGGGAACGGAGCGCGTCGTCAGCATCGTCGGGCAGGACGAGGTGGATCTCGAACGCAACCACATCAGTTGGGTATCGCCCCTGGGGCGCGCCTTGATGAAGTCGGCGGAAGGCGACCAGGTGGTTCTCCAGGCGCCCGGCGGCACCACCTACCTCACCGTGCTCGAAGTCTCCTACGAGCGCATCCAGGTAGAACCGTTCCGGGAACCGCTGGGTGCGGAATCCAAGTCCAGGCGCCGCCCACCCCCCTGACACTCACTCCCGCAAACCGAGCACCACCAGCGAACTCCCGGCCGCAATCGCAATCCGCTGCGCCCCGCCCGACTCAAACGACATCGGGCTCGCGATCACACGCCCGCCCAGATTCAGCTTCCAAAGCTCCGCGCCCGTGGTGGCATTCAGAGCCTTGAAGTACCCATCCTCGGTTCCAGCGAAAATCACGCCCCCCGCGGTTGAAAGCACCCCCGCCATGTTGGGCCGCAACAGGCGATGCTCCCAGCGCCGGGTGCCCGTGGCCGGATCAAGCGCGCGAATCGCGCCATACCAGTCCTCCATCACCCGTTCGTTGTTGAAGAAGCCGCCCTGATACCGCGCGCCGGGCTTGTACAGCGCTTCGCCCTGAAAATACAAGCTGCTGCCCTCGCGCGCCGACACGTAGAACAAGCCCGTGCCGGGATTGTACGCCGGCGAGTTCCAGTTCGTGCCCCCGGCCACCTGCGGATACACCCGCGTTCCCTGCGCCGTTGGAAACGTCCCGGGGGCGCGCACCGGGCGCCCGGTGGCCAGATCGATTCCACTCGCCCAGGTCTGGCGCACATACGGCGTGGCGTGAAGCAGCTTGCCCGTCGCGCGGTCCAGCACATAGTAGAAACCGTTCCGATTGGCCGTCACCAGAGTCTTGCGAGGCTGTCCCGCAACGGTCTGATCCAGCAGCATCATGATCTGCGTCGCATCCCAGTCATGCACATCGTGGGGCGTGAACTGGTAGTGCCACTTTCGCCGGCCCGTATCTGCGTCAAGCGCCACCACACTTGCTGAAAACAGGTTGTCGCCCTGGCGGACGTCACCGTTCCAGTCCGGTCCGGGGTTGCCGGTTCCCCAGTAAGTCAGGTTCAGATCGGGATCGTAACTGCCGGTGATCCAGATCGGCGCGCCGCCCGTCTTCCAGGACTCGCCCTGCCAGGAATCCCCGCCCGGCTCGCCCGGAGCCGCCACCGTGTAGAAGCGCCACGCGCGCCGGCCCGTGGCCACGTCGTAGGCATCGAGAAAACCGCGGATCCCGTACTCGCCCCCCGCAACCCCCATCAGCACCTTGTCCTTCACCACCAGCGGCGCGTGCGTGGCCGAATAGCCCAGCTCAAAATCGGCCATCTTGACATCCCACAGAACCCGTCCGTTGCGGCGATCAAGCGCCACCGCGTGCGCATCGGCGGTAGCCAGAAACAGGCGGTCCCCCAGAATCGCAAGCCCGCGGTTCACCTGGCCGCAGCACGTCTGGACCATCGGCGGAATCCGGCGGCGCGTCTCCCAAATCCTGGCTCCGGTGGCCACATCCAGCGCCACCACATCGCTGGGTGGCAGCGTGATGTACAGCATGCCGTCCACGGCCAGCGGCGTGGTCTGGAACTTCTCCACAATCCGCGCCTGATGGATCCACTTGATCTCAAGCCGAGCGGCATTGTCCGGCGTAATCTGCGCCAGGCCGCTGTGGCGGTGAGCACTGTAGGTGCCCGAGTACGTCAGCCAGTCCCCCGGATGCGAAGCGGCATTGCGCAGCCGCTCCTCGGTCACCTGGCCAAGAACGGCGCCCGCCACCGGCAGGGCCCACAACACAACCCTCGCAATCACTGAGAGCCCCCCTTGAGCGAGCAGAGATACCCCAGCAGATGCTCCAACTCCTGAGGCGGCACGGACGCGTACGGCGGCATCGTTGAACCAGCCTGCCGCGCCATGGACGAAATCCCGCGGCGCTCGAAAGACCGTGCCCGCTCCGACATGTCGATCATGTGGACCGTGTACTCGTCCTCATTCAGGAGAAACCCGGTGACGGTGGACTGGTCCCGCAGCGTAACCCGAACAGCCCTCCAGGCCGGGGCCACCGCGCGCTCAGGCGCCACCAGCGACTCCCGCAGAGCCTCCCGTGGCCGTGCCGCGCCAATGCCCCCAAGATCAGGACCCAACCGGCCAGACCCCTCCAAACCAACCGAGTGACACCCCAAACAACCTCGCTGCTCGAAAACCCTCCGGCCCGAAACGGCGGACCCGGCATCCACAGCGCACGCCCCAGGCGAAGCCGGCGCACCCCGCTCCAGCGTCCGAACGAAAGAAAGGATGCGCCAGACCTCATCCTCCTGCAGGAAATGTCCGCTCATCTCCGTGCCGGACACTCCATTGGCGATCACGCGATACTGATCACGGTCCGACGTGCCATGACGCCGGAACGTCGTGGCCAGCCGCGCGCCGCGCCCCGAAGCGCCATCCATGCCATGACAGAACACGCAAAAAAGGCTGTAGAGACGGCGTCCCTCGGCCACATCGGCGGGTGATGTATGAGGATTCGTGTCGCGGGACTGAGCCGCAAGCGATAACGCCACCAGCGGAAGCATCAATCGCCGGACCAGGGAAATGGAGCGGGAGACGGGAATCGAACCCGCAACCAACAGCTTGGAAGGCTGTGACTCTACCATTGAGTTACTCCCGCTCGAAGGGAGGAACATCTTCATTCTACCAAAGCACCTTCAAGCCGAACTGGATCTGCCGCGGCGAATTCGCCTGCCCCGTGATCACACCCACCTGGTTGGATGTCACCGATGTGTTCGGGTTGCTGAACTGCACCCGGTTCAGCGCGTTGAAGAACTCCGCCCGGAACTGCGTCGTGATCTTCTCCCGCACCGCGAACTCCTTGAACAGAGAAATGTCCCAGTTCCGGACCCGATCCGAACGCAGGTCCGGCGCGAACCGAGACATGTTGCCGAACGTGAAAGGCGCCGGTTGGCTGTAGGGCGACGGATCGAAGTATGCGTTCAACCGCTCTTGCACCCGCCCGGTCTTCTTGCCGCTCCGCCCGGCGTTGTTCGGATTCGTCCGTGCACCGAACAACCCCGCTGTGTTGCTTGCGCCCAGCGAAAGCGGTGTGCCGCTCTGATAGGTAACAATCCCGTTCACCTGCCACCCCGCCAGCGCGAACCGCGCCAGCCGCGAGTTCCCTGTATCCAGAGGCCGCCCCGGACCCACCGGCAGGTCGTACAGAATGCTGGTCACAAACCGGTGCGCGATGTCCTGCGAAGCCAGTGACCGGCTCGCCGCCACGTCATAGGTGTTCTGATGGCTGTCCCCATCATCCAGCAGCTTCGCCCACGTGTAGCTGCCCTCGAACAGGAACCCCTGCTTAAACCGCCGCTTGAACGTCGTCTGCAACGAATGATAGTTCGAACTCGCCCCGGCGTCATAAAGCGGCTGCACATCCGTGAACTGCGGATACGGGCGCAGCAACTGCCCCCGCGACGTCGTCCGCGACAGGTGAATCCCATTGTTCACAACGCCGAAAAACGGATTCGGCACCTGCTGATTCAAAGCGGATCCCAAAGCCATATGCTCCGGCCGCAACTGGTTCAACTCCATGCCGCCTTCGCCGCTCCGGCTCAGGTACAAGCCGCGATTCCCCACGTACGCCGTTTCCAAGAGCACCTCGCCCGGCAGTTCCCGCTGAATCGTGAAGTTCCACATCATGTTCCAGGGCGATTGCGAATCCTGCAGGAACGCCTGCAAATTCGCCCCCGCCTGCGTCAGCAGCCCGTCACTGGAGCCAGGCACACCACGGAACCCCTCCGGATACGGATTGCTCAACCGGTTGAACGGCGTGATCCCGTCAATCGTCGTCACCCACGGATACTCCACCCGGAACCCAAACGGGCCCACCGTCCCCTGGGCGCCCTGCCGCGATGGCCCAATGAAGTGTCCATAGGCCGCGCGGATCACCGTCTTGCTGTCCGCCTGATACGCAAAGCCAAGCCGCGGCGCGAAATTGTTCAGATCCTTGTGGAACTGCGTCCGCGGATTTCCGTCCACACCCACAAAGAACAGGCCGCCCTGCAGATTCGGCAGACCCGCCACGCGGCCCGCCAAAGGCGACCGCACGTTCGGGTCAAACCAGTTGAACCGGTTGTAACGCTCCGTGCGCGGCAGGTCCAGATCGTAGCGCAGCCCGAAATTCAGCGTCAGCTTCTTGGTGATCCGCCAGTCATCCTGCACGTACAGACCGTGGTAAAAACTCTGCGCCGCCACATTCTTCCAGTTCCGGATCAGCACGTTCCCCGTGGTCCCTGTGCCAAGCAGCAGCGAAGCCACGCTGTTGCCCGCCGTCGCGCTTGCCGCATTCGGGTTCGGGCCCTGCGTGAAACCCGCCGAAAAATTGAACGTTCCCGCCGACCGCGCCTCCCACACATTGGCCCGGATCAACCGCCCTTCCCAGCCAAACTTCACCGTGTGATTGCCATGAATCTTCGACACGTTGCTCAGCAGCGTGAACGTATTGAAGGTGCTGAACCGGTGGTCGCTGCCGCCCAAGTTCACAAACCCGCTGGCGCCCACCCTCGGAAACATCTGCCGGTCCACCACGCTGTCCACCGCCGCCGGTAGCCCCAGCGCCGAAGGCTTGAATCCCAGGCCCTGATTGTCGAAGTTGAACACGCTGCGCGAAACACCCGCCCGCACGGTGAGCACCATCTCCGGAGACAGCGTATTGGTGTAGTCCACCGACATCGATGGCTGCCGCACACCCTGCTCCACGCGCCCTTCCGCAATGGTCAGGTCGTCGGGAAAGAACTGCGCCGGTGAATCGAGATTCTCCCGCCACGAAAAACGCCCGAACAGCCGCTGCCGGTCGCTGATGTTGTGATCGATCCGGCCATCGATCTGGTCCTGGTCATACCCCCGCGCACCGGTGTTAAAGAAGTTGTTCAGATTCGTCACGGCGTTGGTCACCGTGTTCGGCTGCGGGTAGAACCGCATCGCGCTCCGCGCCACCGTGTCAAACATCGTGTCCGGAACACGGTTGCCCGGAAACGGATCGCGCACGAACCCGGTGCCCTGCGCCCGCGTCGTGAACGGATTGAAGATATTCACCTGCTGCCCGTTCGCCGCCCGCGTCTGGCTGAAGTCGCCCGCGCGCTGCGCCGCTGTCGGCACGGAGGTCAGCGTGTTCGAAAGCGCCCGTTCCCGCAGTCCTTCGTAGCTGCCCAGGAAGAACGTCTTGTTTCGCTGAATTGGCCCGTTGACCATCGCGCCGAACTGATTGCGCTTGAAGCTCCCCAGCCGGAAGCCCTGGCGGTTGTTGAAGAAGTCGTTGGCGTCCAGCTTCGAATTTCGCAGGAACTCAAACAGGCTGCCGTGCAGGTTGTTCGACCCCGACTTGTACACCACATTCACAATCCCGCCGTTGCTGCGCCCGAACTCCGCCTGATAATTCGCCCCCATCACCTTGAACTCGGCAATCGCCTCCACCGGCGGAAACGTCGAGTTCCCCGAAAAGCCGTTCACCGTCGGATGCGCCGTGCTCACGCCGTCCACCAGAATGTCGAGCATCGAATTGCGCGCCCCATTGATCCCATACCCGGTGCTGTAGGTATTGCTCACACTCCCAGTCACCCCGGGGGTCAGGAACAGCAGGGAAAACACGTTGCGCGTGTTCAAAGGCAGTTCGGTGATCCGCTTGTTGTCCACCACTTTGCCCAGCACGGAATCCACCGTTTCCAGCAGCGACGCATCCGCCACCACCTCAACGGACTCCGTCACGCTCCCCACCTCCAGCCGCACGTCCACACGCGCCTGCTGGCCCACATTCAACTGGATCCCACGCCGCAGAAACTGCTTGAAGCCCGTCGAGGACACCTCCACCGAGTACTCCCCGCGCGGCACCTCGTTCAGGAAATAGTTCCCGGTCTCATTCGTCGTGGCCGTCTGCGTGTGATTCGTCGATGCGTCCACGGCCTTCACCTGCGCGCCTGCCACCGCGCCGCCGCTCGCATCCGTCACCGTCCCCAGAATGCGCCCCGTAAAGGATTGACCCCACGCCATCCCGGCCGCCAACATCATCGTTCCCGCCAGGCAAACACCAATCCGCATGGAAACCCCTTTCTTCCTTCCACTCTACACGAAACCGTCAGCTGCTGTAGGCTTCGTCCAGCAACTCCACCACGTGCTTCACCGGCTGCCCCTTACCATGCCGGGCCGCCCCCGCCCGCAACTGGATCATGCACCCCGGGTTCGCCGTCGCAATCACGTCCGGATTCACTACGTTCACATTCCCCATCTTCGTCTCGAGAATCCGCATCGACATCTCGTTCTGCACCACGTTGTAGATCCCCGCGCTTCCGCAGCACACATCGGAAGCCGGCATCTCCACCAGCTTCAACCCCGGTATCGACCGCAGCAGCTTCCGCGGCTGCGCCCGCACCCGCTGGCCATGCGCCAGATGGCACGAATCCTGATACGTCACCCGGTAGGGCAGCTCCCGCAAACCCTCCACCAGCCCGATCGAGGCCAGAAACTCCGTCACATCCCGCATCTTCCCCACAAACCGCCGCGCCTTCTCCTCATACGCTGGATCGCCCTCCAGCAGTTCGTGATACTCCTTCAACGTTGACCCGCACCCCGCCGCGTTCGTCAACACCGCGTCGTACCCGCCATCCACCAGCGCATCGATGTTCCGCCGGGCCAGCGCCTGCGCCTCCGCCTTCAACCCCTGATGCGCATGCAGCGCCCCGCAGCACGTCTGCTCGTCCGGCACCGCCACCTCGCAGCCATTCTTCTGCAGCACCCGCACCGTCGCCTCATTCAGCCGCGCGAAAAACACATTCGCCATGCACCCGCCCAGCAGCGCCACGCGATACCGCCGCTCGCCCGCCGCAGGAAAAACCTTCCCGTACGACGTGAAAAACGTCGGCGTCTCCGCCTCCGGCGCCAGAGCTTCCGCCCGGCCCATCGCCCCCATCGCCTTCAGCAGCCCGGAGCCTCGCACCAACGCCTGCAGCCCGCTCTTCTGATACAGCGCCAATCCGGCGCCCATCGCACGCAACAACACCCGCGACGGCAGCAGCTTCCGGAACACCAGCCACTGCAGAAGCCGCACCGTGGCCGTCTTCGGAACACTCTCCTGAATCTCAGCCCGCGCTGCTTCAATCAACCGCCCGTACTGCACCCCGCTCGGGCAGGCCGTTTCGCACCCCCGGCAAGCCAGGCACAGACCCATGTGCTCCAGGTACGACTCGCCCATGCCCCTCTCACCCGCCGACACCTGCGCCATCTGATACACCCGCCCGCGCGGAGAATCCATCTCGATCCCCAACTCGCGATACGTCGGGCACGCATTCAAACACAGCCCGCAATGCACGCACTTGTCCAGATCCTTCTGCCGCAGGTGCTTAGATCCTGCCATACAGCCTCCCCGCATTCAGCAATCCCGCCGGATCGAACATGTTCTTGATGCGCCGCATCACATCCAACTCGGCGCCCGGCTCCGGCCACCCGGCTGCCCGGCCCGTGCCGTCCTCCGGCCCCCACTCCATCACCCCGGCGCCGCGATAGGTCTCCCCGTTTGCGTGATACACCCAAGCCACGCCATTGCCGCCCCGGGCCACCACCGGCTCCTTCAGTTCCATCACCGCCCGCATCCCTTCCAGCGTGCTCCACCGCCGCTCCACCATACCCGACGCGTGTTCACCCAGGAACTCCGGTGTGAACTCCCGCACCCGCTCCCAAATCCCATCGTCCAGCGCCTCCGCCCGCGTCAGTTCCGACGCATACCGGGCCATCACCGCGCGATTCCCCCCCGCCTGCACCAGCAGCACAAAGCCATCCAGACCCACCCGCCGCGCCGCCGCCGGATTCAGCAAATCCACCGCCGCCGGCTGCAACACCCCGCGCACCAGACGATCCCGTGCCTCCAGCAAATCCACCGCCGTCTCAAACCGCTGCGCGAACGTCCCGGTCTCCGGCGGCATCGGGATCAGCTTGAAATTCACCACCGCCATCGCCGCCAGTGTGCCAAAGGACCCCACCAGCAGCTTCCCCATATCCAGCCCCGCCACGTTCTTCACCACCATCCCGCCCGTCTGGATCAGTTCCCCGCGCAGCGTCGCGAACTTCATCCCGATCACCAGGTCCCGCCCCGTCCCGTACAGCCGCCGCCGCGGGCCCGTGCAATTGGCCGCCAACACCCCGCCCACCGTCGCCTGTGCCCCAAACGGAGGATCCAGCGGCACCATCTGCCGGTTCTCCGCCAGCACCCGGTTCAGTTCCGCCACCCTCAGGCCTGCCTCGACGCTGATCGTCAGGTCTTTCGGCTCATACTGCAACACCCGGGTCAGCCGGTCCGTCGACACCACGGCATCCGCTGGGCCCACCGGCCCACCCATTCGATTCTTCGTAAAAGCACCGCCCAGCCGGATGCGTTGCCGTGCAGCCCCGGCGGCCGCCAGCGCCTCAGCCAGCCCGGCCGGGGTATCGGGATGTAGGATCTCCATGCGGATTCTTCATCATACGCGGGACCGAAGCGCGTCTGAACGGAAGGCCGCTCCGCCGCACCACCGGGAGGAACTCAACCGTCCCCGAAAATGTCCGCGAAAGCGGCCTCCAGCGCCTTCACTTCACCCTCGGTCAGCCTCGAGAACTCCCCGTTGCGAGCGCGCTTGGAAAAACGGCCTCCGTTCTGGTGAAGAAACCGGAACAACAGATCCACGGTCCGCGCGGGCATGTCCACAAGACGCTCTATGGCAACCCTAAACCGGTCGTAGCGCTCCAGGAACTCTGTCTCGCGCGGCAGGTCCTCATCAATGGTCTTCCGGACACACTCATAGAGAAACTCCGCATGTGGAGTGGCATCAAAGTAGCGGTAGAAGTCCGCCGTGTCACTCGTCACCCGAACGTTGCCATCCGCGGTTGGCTCCCACTGGATGACGGGAAGCAGCCGCCGCGAGTAGTCATCAAGAACCGCGCGGTATCCATCCATCCGTTCGAGAATTGCCGATGAGACCGGGAACACAACGCCCGCCGGGTTGAAGCCTCGGCCAGCGAGCGCATGGTGAATGAGGTAGCGGTGGATACGCCCGTTGCCATCGACGAACGGATGCGTGTAGACGAAGCCGAACGCGAGCGCACTCGCCGCGATCACGCCATCGATCTTGAGGGCGCCGCCGCCAAAGGCAACCATTCCCGCGATTAGCGAAGGCAGGTCCTCAGGCCGCGCGCTGATGTGCTCGGGCAAGGGCAGACGGCTGTCCCGGTCATGCTCGCCAACGAATCCGCCCTCGTCCCGAAGGCCCAGCCTCACGAATCGCGCGTCGCCAATCACAATCGCCTGAAGCCGCAGAAGCTCTTCAATGGAAAGCGGATTGCGCCCAGCCTCGCCAATAGCGCGCCCCCACCGCTGGACACGGTCCTGCGGAGGCCGCTCTCCTTCGATCGCATAGCTCGACTTGGCATCCTTGAGCAGCAGAAACGCGGCGGTTCGCGCCAGGATGTCTCGGGGCACCGCGGCGACCGCTGCCTGAGCCTTCGCCGCCAGATTCATGGCCACGAACTCTTCAAGCGCGGCCGTGCGAAAGACCAGCGGACAGAACGCGGGGGTGCCAGGCAGATTGTTCCACACCCGATGACGCGGCGACGTTTGCCCTTCGGCCGCCCACTGCTGCTCCGGGTCCACCACCCGGACATACGCACCCGTTTCGGCATTCGGCAGATCGACGCGTTCGCCCAACAGCCACTCGTACAGAAACCAGACTCGTCTCGCATAGCTGCTGGTAGGCTTTCGGCGGACGGCGTCCACAATGGCATTCGGGCCCACCACTTCAAACAGCCGCTTGAGCACCGCCAGGTCCAGCCCTTCATACTTAAGAGCAAAGGTCAGATGCCCATCCAGGCTTGCACCGGGCTGATGACGGGGCGTCAGAATCCGCCATCCACTTCTCTCAACAATCCGATGGCGCTCACCCGTCGCACTCAAGGTTCTCGGCAACGGCACCCTGAGCTGATAGGCGTCGATCAGCACCGCGTACCCGGCAGGCGTTGCCCGTTCCGGCAGCAGGCGCTCAAGAAAAACCGTCACCGGCCCTGAAAAACGGATCCTACGAGAACGTGCCATGAAAAATCGGCCTTGAGTGTGAATTTTGGTTCCGTGGACCATCATATCGTGAAAAACGATACCCACGCACTCGCAACCACGTCCAGGGGCCTTACACCCAGCCCTCCTCAACCCGCCATGGTATGATTCCTTGGCTATGACGCGCCGCACGCTGATCAATCCCTCGTTCGCCGCCTCCGCCGCGCTCCCCCTCCTCGCCCAGCGCCAGCAGCGATTTCGCACCGCCCTCATCGGCACCGGCTGGTGGGGCATGAACATCCTCGGCGAAGCCATGGCCAGCGGTGAATGCCAGGTCACCGCCCTCTGCGACGTCGATGAAAACCAACTCGGCCCCGCCGCCGAAAAGGTCAACAAACTCACCGGAGCCTCACCGGCCCGCTACCGCGACTTCCGCGACATGCTCGCCCGCGAAAAACCCGACATCTGCATCGTCGCCACACCCGACCACTGGCATCCCCTCGCCACCATCGCCGCCGTTAAAGCCGGCGCCCACGTCTACGTCGAAAAACCCATCGGCCACACCATCCTCGAAGGCCGGGCCATGGTCAACGCCGCCCGGGCCGCCAATCGCGTCGTCCAGGTAGGCACGCACCGCCGGGTCTCACCCCACAACGTCTCCGGCATGGACTTCCTCAAGTCCGGCAAAGCCGGCAAGATCGGCATGGTCCGGGCCTTTGTCCACTACGCCGGCGCCCCCGGCGAGAAAACCCCCGACTCCGAACCGCCCAAAGGCCTCGATTGGGATTTCTGGTGCGGCCCCGCCCCTTTCCGCCCCTACAACAAGACCCTCCACCCCCGCGGCTTCCGCCAACACCTCGACTACGCCAACGGCACCCTCGGCGACTGGGGCATCCACTGGATGGACCAGATCCTCTGGTGGACCGACGAACAATGGCCCCGCCGCGTATTCTCCAGCGGCAAGCGCCACATCAAGCAGGATTCCACCACCGCCCCCGATACCCAGGTGGCCACCTTCGAGTTCGAATCCTTCACCGCCGTCTGGGAACACCGCCAGTACGCCCACAACATGGCCGAAAAAACCAACATCGGAGCGTACTTCTACGGCACCCGCGGCACCTTTCACATGGGCTGGCAGGATGGCTGGACCTTCTACCCCTCAGCCAAAGGCGAGCCCGTCATCCACGAAGACCCCGCCCTCCACAAGCCCGACGACCAGAACATCAAGGAACTTTTTGCCGATTTCCTCGCCGCCATCAAGACCAATCGCCGCCCCGTCTGCGACATCGAAACCGGCCACCGCTCCACCAACGTCAGCCTCCTCGGCATGCTCTCCATGAAACTCGGCCGCTCCATCGCCTGGGACGGCGCCCGTGAGACCATCCCCGGCGACCCCGAAGCCACCAAACTCCTCACCCGCAAATACCGGACCCCCTGGGAGTACCCCAAAGCATGACCCCCGCCGCCGGCGGTCTCGCGCCCTGGGCCATCGTCGGCTTCCTCTGGGTCTGCTACATGCTCAACCACGCTGACCGCCAGGTAGCCTACACCCTCCTCCCCTCCCTCCAGAAGGATTTCCAGCTCTCAGACCAGATCCTCGGCCTCGTCGGCGCCCTCTTCCTCTGGGTCTACGGCCTCAGTTCCCCCATCTCAGGCATCGTCGGCGACCGCTTCCCCAAGCGCAAACTCATCGTCGGCAGCGTCTTCGTCTGGAGCGGCTTCACCCTCCTCAGCGGCTTCGCCCCCACCGGCGCCTTTCTCCTCTCCTGCCGTGCCCTCCTCGGCCTCTCCGAATCGATGTTCTTCCCCGCCGCCGCCGCCATGCTCGGCAATGCTCATGGCCCCGCCACCCGCTCCAAAGCCATCGCCATCTTCGCCACCAGCCAACTGGTCGGCGTCGCCTTCGGCGGCTCCATCAGCGGCTACATCGCCGAACAATCCTCCTGGCGAGCCTCATTCTGGGTGCTCGGCGCCGCGGGCATCATCTTCGCCCTCCCCCTTTGGATCTTCCTGAGCCGCCTCCCGGATCATCTCCGCATGGATAAACCCGAAGCCGGAGGAGCCTCCTGGGGCGAGTTCTTCCAACTCTTCACCATCCCCAGCCTCCGCGTCGTCACCCTCTACGTCACCGTCGCCACGTTCTCACTCTTCCTGGTCTACTCCTGGCTCGCCACCTATCTCCATGACCGCTTCGGCCTCAGCCTCAGCCAGGCCGGCGTCGAAGCCAGCCTCTACCCCCAAATCGGCAACGCCCTCGGCCTCCTCCTCGGCGGCGCGCTCGCCGACCGCCTCACCCGCCGCACCCACGCCGCCCGCTTCTGGGTCATCATGACCGGTCTCTTCCTCGCCGCCCCCGCCATCTATTGGCTCGGCTCCACCACAACGGTCCTCGAAACACGCTTCGCCGCCATGACCTTCACTTTCTTCCATGGCTTCATCGTGGCCAACCAGGTGGCCTCCGCCTACGACGTCGTGCCCCCCTCGCTCCGGGCCTCCACCGTCGGCGTCCTCAACTTCATCGGCGCCACCATCGCCGGCTTCGGACCCTTCCTTGGCGGCCTCGCCCGCCGCACCATCGGCGTCGATCAGCTTCTTCAGATCACCGCCATCCTGCTCGCCGCCGCCGGCTGCGTCACCATCTACGCCATCCGCCGCATGGTCGATCGCGACCGCCGCTACGCCACCGGTGAACTCACCCTCACTCCCCGCGGTGGAACGCCACAAACGCTCGCGCAAGGGCACTGACAATCGCCCGCTGATACCGCCGCCCTTCCTCCGCATTGCCCAGCGCCGGGCTGTCCGTGTACCCGTCAATGTCCCGCCACCATCCGTGCCGCTCATGCCGCCAGGGCTGATGAAAACTCCGCGGATCGCTGTCCGTCACATCGCTCCGTGAAGGACGCTCCCCCGGCACGATATCCGGCCGCAGCGCCAGCATCATGGAGCACTCGAACCGCCCCGCATGACCCGGCAAACGGCTCGATAAGTGCGCCCCCTCCGCGATCAGCGCATCCCACGCAATGTTCCAATAGGAACCCGCCGCCACCCGCACATCCCGGGCCAGCGCCACATCGCGCGCCGCCAACTGCGCCAGTTCATGATTGCCGCCATGCCCGTTCACCAGGAAGATCCGCCGGAACCCGTCCTCCGCCAAGGACAACGTCAACTCCCGCAGAACCTGGTAGTACGTCGCTGTGCTCAGGGAAAGCGTCCCGCCGAAAATCAAATGATGATCCGATGATCCATACGGCAGCGCCGGCGCCACCACCACCGGAATCTCCGCCGCCGCCTCCCGCGCCGCCTCGCGAGCCAGATGCTCCACCGTGAAGTAATCCGTGCCCGTCGGCAAATGCGGACCATGCTGCTCCGTCGCCCCCACCGGCAGCACCACCAGGGCCTCCCCGGCAATCTGGCGCAACGCTTCGCGGTTCATCTCGGCGAACAACATCGGGGTGGAATTCATAGGGGTGGATTTCATGGCGGCGAACAGTTCACTATACTCTTTCTCATCCCCATGTCTGTCATCGCCTACGTCAGCGACGAATACTTCGTCGCCATCCCCGATTGCCTCGCCGACTTCGAAAACCTCGCCACCGGCCACGTCACCGTCCTCCGCTCCTCCGCCCGCGGAGCCTTCCACGCGGACCTCCCCCCCGGCCGCTACAACGTCAGCCTCGCCAAGCCCGGCTTCGGCTCCAAATCCGTCATCTGCGACCTCGGCGCCCAACCGCCCCGCCAGTTCCGCCTGCTCTCCGATTGCATCCTCGGCTTCATGTGGCCCAAGTGGATCCAGGCCGGCGGCCGCTCCGAGTTCCGCGTCCACTCAGTCGAGCAATACCAGCTCACCCTCTGGCGCTACGGCCACGACAAGGAGTTCATCTCCATGATCGGCTGGTACGACGAACACGGCCCCCGCGCCTGCATGCAGATCACCCCCGATGGCGACTTCACCCAAACCGGCGTCCGCTGGAACCAGGTGGGCTACGGCAGCCCCTCCCACACCCAGTTCGTCACCGCCCCCGAACGCAGCGGACTCTACTACCTCTGGGCCCGCACCCCCTCAGGCAAGGCATTCTCCTTCCCCTGGGTCGTCGCCCCGGCAAAGCCCTCCGCCCCCATCGCCGTGCTCGCTTCAACCAACACCTGGAACGCCTACAACAACTTCGGCGGCCGCTCCAACTACATCAATGCCGATCGCCTGCCCGATACCCCCATCGTCAACGCCCGCATCGACCTCGAACGCTACCAGCACCCCACCGCCTTCGGAACGTGGAAACCCCAGGACCACGAATACCGCCCCCTCTCCTTCGAACGCCCCGAGCCAGGCAATCACATCCTTGAGTCCGGCCCTCCCACCAGCTCCGTCGAAGGCCGCATCCAGTGCGGCCAGACCCCCGGCGAATGGCGCCTCCTGGCATGGCTTGAACGCGAAGGCTTTGCCTACGACTACTACGCCGAAGCCCAACTCGACGACGGAACCCTGCCCCTCGACGAGTACAAGGTCCTCATGCTCAGCATCCACCCCGAATACTGGACCCGGGGCATGTACCAGCGAGTCAAGCGCTGGGTCTTCGAACGCGGCGGCCGCCTCATGTACCTGGCCGGCAACGGACTCAACTGCGAAATCGTCTTCGGCCCCGGCGGCGCCATGACCTGCCTATCGCACGTCAACAGCGTAAACGGCGAACTCGGAGGCCACGACGACCTCGACCCCTCCATCGAATACGAAAGCCGCCTCCACCGCACCACCGGCGAATCCGAAGCCGCCCTCCTCGGCGTCGTCTGCACGGCAGCCGGCATCATGACCGCCGCGCCGTACCGCGTCCTCGACGCCAGCCACTGGATCTACGAAGGCTCCAACCTCCGCAACGGCGACCTCTTCGGAGCCGTTACGCTCCACGAACGAGTCCCGGGAGGTGCGTCAGGCCACGAGACCGACAAGATGAGCCCCTCGTCACCGCCCAACGCGCGCCTGCTGGCAAAGGGCATCAATCCGGAAGACGGAGGCTCCGAAATCGTTTATCACGAGCAGCCAGGAGGAGGAGCTGTTTTCTCCGTCGGCTCCATCACGTGGGTCCCTGCGCTGTTCACTGACGCCGCGGTGGCCACGATCACGCGGAACGTTCTGCGCCGCTTCACCACGTGACCGCGCGGCGGGTACAATAGCCGGGTGAACTGCCCACAGTGCGGCCAAGCCGTCCATCCGTACGAACGCGAGTGCGTCCGCTGCCGAACTGATTGCGGCTTCCCCAACGTGCGCGCGGCTCAGCAGCCGGCCGAACAGACTGCCTTGGCCACACGTGTGAAGGCGGCGCAGGAAGACGCACAATCCCGTGGCGTCGAGCCGGTTCTCGACCGTTTCCGCGCTGCAGTCCAAGAATCGCGCGCCGTCCGCGTCCGCCAGTTCGACGAGGTCTTCGGGCTGGTCATGAGGGACAACATACTCCACGGCACCTTCTACGACCTCAAAGGCGCCGGCCGCCTCCGCCCCGACCCTACGGAAATGGAAACCTCGCGCCAGTCAGCCGAGCCACTGGTCTTCCCGAACTATCACGAAAAAATCAACTTCGCGGCGCTCACGCTCAATGACGACGCCCTTTTCACGTTCGGCGACTGTGCCATGGTTTTCGACGATGCCGCCATCGCCCGCCGCACCTCCGTCTTTGAGGAGAACTGCGTGTTCTTCTGTGAACGCCATCAATTGGGTCCCGGACGCACCAACGTTCCGCCAGGTCACCGAGCCATCTGGGACCAGCGTCACGACCTCGCCACGGCAAAATTGGCATCGAAACTTCATCCCGGAACCCAGGACGCTCACTTCCCGGACATCCTCCTTCAGACGGACGGCAAGGAGGCCCGCCACCACAGCTTCATCGAAGTCCACATCTACGACGTTCTTCACCGTTCGGCGCTAGACTATGTAGTAGTACGTTCCCGGCGCGCCAACAAGTCCCAGATCAGACAAATGGAGGCAGCCCTCGGAGCGGGGAAAGTGAAAGTTTCATGACCAGCCGGACCCTCATCTCCGGAAGGGCGGGGCTTGCCGTCCATTTTCAGGCTGGCCGTGTCCACTCCTTTCACCTCGATGGACCCCAAGGCCTGGAACGCCGCCAGGAAGAAGTGCACCGCCTTTTCGGAGACTCACCGGACATCGTTGCTGTGTCCGGCCTCTCCCCCACGACATCCCCACCCGTCTTGAACTCGAATGGCGCAAGCAGCATACCCTGGTCCTCTGCCTCCTCCTGCTCGATCGTGAATCGGACGCCGAAGCGCGCCTCCTCGCCATCCCGGATATTGAAGAATCCCTCGCCCAGCCCGAGATCCTGGCATTCCTAAGGCACCGGCTCTTCGTCGCCCCCCTGCCCCCCAACGCGGATCTGATCGGCTCCATCAACCGTGCCTTCGATCACAAGGCATCCACACTGTTCGCTCTCCTGGAAGATGTCGGCCAGCACCAGCCCGGAATCGCCCGCTGTCGCGCCGCCTGGGATGCGGTGATGTTTCCGGATGAACGTCAGAAGGAAGGTCTGGCGTTCGAATTGGTGAATGCCGGGGCGTTTCACGCCATGGCGACAGCGACGCCTGAGCAGTGCGGAGCCGTAATCAGCCGCTTCCTCCCACGCCCCGAAATGGGAAAGTTCAACGGATGGCGGCTCGGCCTCACTGGCTGGGCCAATGCGCTTTCTCAACGGAAACACCAGGTCAACCGGAGCGCCGACGAAGAAGCGGAACAGGGACACCTCAAACCTGGGCGCTTCCGGCGCCCTGAGCCCGCTCGCGCGCTGGAAGAAGTCATTCAAGTCATCGACCGTCAAAAAACGGTAATCCGCCAGGTCCTCGCTCAAGGGGACCTTGATCGGGCTCGTGAATTCGCTACCGATCTGGTTGGCTATCAGCGCCGGAATAGCAAGCCCATCCACATCGCCAAGTCACTCTGCGACCTGGCCCAATCCGCCAAGCAACTCGGCCATCACGGCATCCAACTCGAATGGGCACAGCAGGCCGTGGATCTGGTTCCCGACGATGGATGGTCGCTCGTTCAATTGGGCGATGCGTTCCTTCTGAACCGGAACTGGGAAGCAGCCCTGCGCAATTTCGATCTGGGCCGAATGCACGGTCAGGTGGAAGTCGCGCGGAACGGCCGCGCCGAGGTTCTCAAATCGCTCGGGCAACTGGAGGAGTCGCTCAAGGAGTACACCGCCACCGTACGCGATTTCCCGCACGACGTGGTCGCGCGGACCGGCCGCGCCGAGGTTCTCAAATCGCTCGGGCAACTGGAGGAGTCGCTCAAGGAGTACACCGCCACCGTACGCGATTTCCCGCAAAACGTGGTCGCGCGGAACGGCCGCGCCGAGGTTCTCAAATCGCTCGGGCAACTGGAGGAGTCGCTCAAGGAGTACACCGCCACCGTACGCGATTTCCCGCAAAACGTGGTCGCGCGGAACGGCCGCGCCGAGGTTCTCAAATCGCTCGGGCAACTGGAGGAGTCGCTCAAGGAGTACACCGCCACCGTACGCGATTTCCCGCACGACGTGGTCGCGCGGACCGGCGCCTCTTGCGTCTGCCTGGCGCAAGGTAACTGGGACAAAGCCCTCGCATGGCTGGGCACCCCCGCCGAAGCACGTCCTGTCAACTGGGTGGGTATGCACGTGCAGGCCATGATCTATCTGAAGATGGAGCGTGCAGCGGAAGCGATGGCAATACTGGAGCGCGGGGCGGCACATTCCCCCATGGAGAATCGCCGCTACTTCAAGTCTGGGCTCGCTTACGCCCGCCTGCTCGCCCGGCAGTTCCAGCAAGCGGCCCAGGCTCTCGCTCAGGAAACAACACCGGCCGCCCGGGTCCTTCAGATGCACATCTACACCGAACTGAACGACATGGCCAAAGTCAGAGAAGCCTTCGAAGCCGCCAACCGGCTCACCCGGGAGCCGCGTGTCGTCGAACTGACCACTGAGCTCGCCGCCCGGGCAAAGCTGTCGGGTCAAAAATCCGCCCGCTCAGACCAGTGGGTCTTTAACCGCGAACTTGAACTCCTCCTGGCCGCCTGACACAACGAGTCCAGGTCAGGTCGATTTACCCAGCGCGCTGCGGAGGTGGATAGCCCCCTCGGCGCATCCGCCATCCGATTCATCAAGGCGACAGAAGCCGCCCCGCTACTTCTTGTTCGCCGGATCCATCGTCTGCCGGTACTCCCCCGTGCGGCCCGCATCCACGTATTCCACAATCACCTTCTTGCCGATCCCTGGAAGCTCCTTGTACATCCACCGCTCAAACGGAGGCCCGCCCTCCTTCCCCGACGGATACGACTCAATTTCATCCGGCGGACCATGAACGATATAGATCTTTCCCCGGTCCGTCCTCCACCCCGCCTTGCCCGGCGCGCGGTACAGATCATTGCAGTAGGCAATTCGCCGGTAGTGCTCCTCGCGCACTTTCTCCGCCGCCGCGCGCGCGGTCGCGCGCCGCATCCAGAACTGCTCAATGAACCGCTTCCGTTCATCGTCGGTCTTCAGCCGCACGAAAGCTTCCCGCTCCCGGGCTTCAATGATGTAGACCACATCCTCGTTTACCCACTTCCGGTACGGATCAGCCTCCGCCGGACTCTGTGCCGCCGCGGCGTTCATGGAAAATCCGGCGAAGGCCCCCGCGCAAGCCAACGCAACCACCACCAACACGGGCGCGACCACCCAACCCATCGCCGGCGCCGGACGCGCCGCCGGATACAACAATCGCCCAATGCGTTTCACAAGATTCCCTCCCGTAGCCGCGACAACGGCGGCATTCTCATTCGAAATGGTTCCCAGGCAGCGGTTCCGTTCCAGGGCCTCCAGCGCCAGCGCATACTCATACACGCCACGCCCGGTGGCCGCCACCGCCAAATCATCGCAACAGTGTTCCCGTTCGGCGCGTACGAATCCCGAGATCCACCACACCGCCGGATGATAGAAAAACAGAGCCTCCACCACCGCCTGCAACAGGTTGATCAGATAATCGTGACGCCGGCTGTGCGCCAGTTCATGCAGCAGGATCGCCTCCACCTGATCCGGCGGCAGCCCGGCCAGCAGCCCGGCCGGCACCAGGATCGCCGGGCGGAGATATCCAATCACCACCGGCGCCGCGGCCAGACTCGACTCCAGCAACTGAACCGGCCGCGAAACCCGCATCCGAGCCGCCAGCTCCGCCAACGTCTGCTTCCACGGCCTGGGCGCCTCGCACACACCCACCCGCCGCAGCCGTCTCGTCCCCACCCATCCACCCACCACACGCATCTGGAACAGCACCGCGCCAACCAGCCAGAACGGCGTCAGCCACCCCAACACCTCACTGGCGGGAAACGCCGCGGGACGCGCCGTGCCCCCGGCCGCATCCGGCAAGACGATTGGCGCTGGAATCTCCCGCCGCGCCCACCTCATCCCGTCCGGCGGCAACGCGTGCCAGAACGTCAGCCCAAAGCTCACCACAATCGCCAGCAGCGCTGCACACGCAAGCCAATACCGCACCCGCGCCCCACGGCCCGCCGCCAGCAATCGCAACAGCGCCGCCGCGGCCGCGCCCTGCCAAAGCGAGTGAACCAGAGCCCATCCCAACGCCTCACTCACCGCGGTCTTCACCCAGCCCTCAAGCGGCATCATTGCGGCAATCCCTTTTCGTATTCATCCAGCAGGCGCCGGACCTCGGCCAACTCCCGCTTCGTGGCCTTCGTCTCCGATAGCGCGCCCAGCACCAGGCTCCCGGTTGAGCCCCCGAAGGCCCGCTGCAGCAGATCCCCGGCAAGCTGCCGCTGCGTCCAATCCCGCGTCCGCGCCGCCACATAAACATGCGACCGCTGCGACTCATCGCGCCGCACCAGACCCTTGCCCGCCATCACCTGCAACTGCTTCAGCACCGTGGTGTACTGCGTTGGCTTGCGGGCGGTAATCGCCTCATGCACCTCCCGCACCGTGCTCCGCCCGCGGCTCCAAAGCACACACAAGATCTCCAACTCCGCGTCCGTGGGTTTCGGAACCGTTGCCGCCATATACGACGACTATACTACGAGGAGCATCGTAGATCAAAAGCAAAATCGCGGCGCGGCGCACGGAACACACTTCGAACGCCCTGCGTATTCCCCGTGTATCCTGAACCAGACGCCATGGACACCACCCGCTATCACGCACTCGACAGCATGCGGGCGGCGATGATGCTGCTGGGCATCTATCTCCATGTCGTCGTCGGCTACACCGGCGACGGCAACTGGCCCTACATCGACAAGAACCCAACCCACCTGCCCGCCTTCACGCTCGGCATCATCCACGCCTTCCGCATGCCGGCATTCTTCGCCATGGCCGGATTCTTCGGCGCCCTGCTCTGGAACCGCCGCGGACCCCGCGAGTTCCTCCGCAACCGAATCAACCGTGTGTTGTGGCCCTTCGCCGTCTTCTGGTCCGCCATGTTTCCACCGGTCGGATACCTGGTGCTCTCCGGCGAGCCCGGGTGGCCAGGCTTATCGGAGTCCCTCCGCAGCGGCCTCTGGTGGAACCGGCTTCACCCCCTCCACCTCTGGTTCCTCGAATACCTCCTGCTCCTCTACGCCCTCGGAGCCCTCGCCGCCCGGTTCACCCCCGCCCGCATCAGCGACGCCCTCCACCGCGCCCATCGCTGGGCCCTCCAACGCCCCTGGGCGCCCATTCTCTTTGCCGCCTTCTCCTGGGCCCCGCTCTCCGGAATGCACGGCAACTTGAAGGACTGCGAAGGCTTCGCCCCGGAACCACTCATCCTCGCCGCCTACATCCCGCCCTTCACCTTCGGCTGGCTCCTCTACCGCAACCGCGATCTCCTCACCACCTTCCAACGCCTCCCCTGGGTCCACCTGGCCCTTGCCATCCCCGCCTACTTCATCTACCGCGAGGTGCCCTGGCGCGAGTTCCCAATTCTCCGCGCCGCCGGCAACGTGCTCCTCTGCTGGTTCCTCATCTTCGGCCTCCTCGGCCTCTTCCTCCGCCACGCCAGCGCGCTCAGCCCGCGCTGGCGCTACTGGTCGGATTCATCGTACTGGCTCTACATCATGCATCTGCCGGTGGTCGTCTCGCTGCAATTCGCCCTCGCGTCCGTGCCCCTGTCCGCCCTCGCCAAGATCCCTCTGGTCCTCGCACTCGCCGTCGGCATCCTCATCGCGACATATGACCTCTTCGTGCGGCCCACCGCCATAGGAGCTCTCCTCAACGGGCGCCGCTACCCGCGCGGCCTGCCGTCTCTGGAACCGGCGCCGTCAGAGCGTTGAACGCAGGAAAATCGGCTGCCCCACCGCAAGCCGGCCCACTCGCGTCACCACGCCGTACACCCCGGCATGGTTCTCATTCGCACGAACAATCGCCTTCATCACCGCCGGCTCCGGGCGCGCTGAGTGCGGATCCAGGTTCACCATCCCGCAGCGGACATCCCGCATCGTCACCGAAACCGCCGGGGCGTCCTCCCCCTCGCCAAAGGAAAGCAGTCCACCTACCCACTTGTCTTCTTCAAACGCCCCCGGCCGGGCCAGACGAACCACCACGTTCGGCCGGAACTGCAGCACGTCCAACTCCCGCTCCGCAAGCCGCCCGATCTCACGCACCGTATCCGAGGCGATCACCGACACGCTCGCCTCATCGAAGATCCCCTGCCGCAGTTGCATCATCTGTACGGGAGCTCCAAACCGCTCCCCAATCCGAGCGGCGAGTTCGGCGCCGAAAATCGCCAGTTCCTCACCCTCCGGCGTTCGGACATGCGAAGGAAGCGGCGCTTCCTCAGGCCCTGCCCCCGGACGATACAACAGCAACTCCGGAACCCGCCCCGCCGTCAACCACGGCATTCCGCTGCGATCATCCACCCGCCGCAATGCCAGCCGCCTGTCCCCTTCCAGACCGTGCCAGCCCAGATCAGCAACCTCAAGCCGCTCGCCAGCCATCGACTTCACCGGATACCGGAACAGCGCTTCCACTCGTCCAATTTCAATCACGATTCGCATTCTACCCCGGCCGTGCTGCCGGCCGGCTACGGATGATACCGTGAGACCAGAGCGCCATGCGAACCCTCTTCTTCAACACACTCCTCGCCGCCGGACTCCTCCACGGCGAAATCTCCCAGCCGCAACGCACCGCCATCGACAACTTAACCGGCGCCAAAGGCGTCTACACCGAATCCGAGGACGTCTACCGCGTCGCCTTCCCGCGAACCGGCGTCCCCGTGTCCGTCGACGGCCGCCCCCTGCACCCCTTCCAGGGCGTGACCTCCTGGGCCGCCTTCACCCCGGACGCCCACACCGGCCGCCTCATGGTCATGGGCGACCTCGTCTTGTTCGAAGATGAGCTCAATCCCGTCATGTCCGTCGCCCTCGACAACGGCCTCGAAGTCACCGCCCTCCACAATCACTTCTTCTTCGACTCCCCCCGAGTCATGTTCATGCACATCGGCGGCTCGGGCACCGCCGAGCAGCTCGCCGGTGCCGTCGGCCAGGCCCTCCGGAAGGTCGCCGAAATCCGAAAGGCGAACGCCAAACCAGCTTCGTCGTTCGGCGGCCCCGAGATTCCGCCCACCAACACCATCTCCCCCGCGCCGCTCGATGCCATCTTCGGTCTCACCGGTCAAGTGAACAGCGGGATGTACAAACTCTCCATCGGCCGTCCCGCATCCATGCACGGACGCACCGTCGGCAATCAGATGGGCGTCAACACCTGGGCCGCCTTCGCCGGCTCCGATGGCGCCGCGGTCGTCGACGGTGACTTCGCCATGCTCGAATCCGAACTCCAACCCGTCCTCAAGGCCCTCCGCCGAGCCGGAATCAACATCGTCGCCATCCACAACCACATGACCCACGAAGAGCCCCAATACGTCTTCCTCCACTACTGGGGCAAGGGCCCTGCGCAAGACCTCGCCCGATCCCTCAAGGCCGCCATGGACACCCAGAAAAAGTAACCGCGGCCCTCACGGCGCCGCCGGCCCTGCCGCCCGGTTCGCGTGCCGGAACAACAACCCCGCCACCCCGAACAACACCGCATAAGCCACGTGCCCCACCGCGTTCCGCTCATGGTACGGCGGCGCGCCTGAAGGCACCATCACCGCAACCACCCCCAGCGTCGCCACCATCGCAAACAACGTCCAGGCCAACCCCCCAGCCCGCAACCGGGCCAGCCACGCCCCAACGCACCCCACCGCCAAAACGGAAAAATACAGCAGATTCGCAGGATTGTCGGACTCCGACGTATGCACCATATTCGACCATCCAAAAGCAAATCCCGCCACCAGCGCCACCCCAACGCCCGCCTTATACGACCACGCGCCCATGCGCCTCGAAATCAACGCATACGCCATCCCCGTCAAAAAGAACAGCACGTAAACCAACACGAAAGCCTTCACCGGCCAGTTCCATCCCGGAACCACCCGCGACCCCACCAAAGGCGCCATCAACGCCACCAGCGCACCCAGCGCCACACGAACCATCGTTCTTCCCAGGTCTGGCATATACATCATGTTCTCCCTGATCATTCCCGCAAACGTTTCGCAAAACACCGGCAGCATCCACGCCACGCCGCGCTGCTCCCGGCACAGGTCGCCAAAGGTCTGCGCCATCGCCTCGCCGAACCGCACGCGAAAGGGCCGCGGATACAACCGCAGCAACCCCGCATACCACGCCCGGTAACGCCCGCTCGCCCAATCACCCGCCATACGCAAGCCGCCCCGCCGCCACCGCGACCACACCGCGATAGCGCGCCAACTCCGCCTCAAGCGCCGCCCGCCCGGCACCGGTCAACGTGTAATAGATACGCCGCTCATCGCCCATCCCCACGGCAACCCGCTTCCCGCTCTCCCGCACCAGCCCGGCCTCCATCATCCGCGCAATCGACCCATACAGCGTCCCTGGCCCCATCTTCACCGCACCCTTCGAATCCGCCTCCACCTGCTTCATAATCCCGTACCCATGCCGCTCCTCCGTCGAAAGCGCCAACAGGATATGCAACACCGCGGGCGTCAGCGGACCCTGCGCCGTGTTCCTCTTCGCCATACCTATACAATATATCCATTACGGATATATGTCAATCCGTGTTCAGGGTGCTGCATACGAGGCCGGAAAGCCGCCAAACACGTTGATACCGAATGCGGTACCGTGGGCAGTATGACTGCAGCCAAGAGACTCCAGAACATGCGCGAGCACCCAAAAGGGTGGCGCATCGAGGATCTACAGGTGGTGGCCAAAGCGAATGGCGTTGAGTGGCGTACGCCCAGCGGTGGTGGCAGTCACGTGATCTTTAGCCGCCCAGGTGTGCAAGAAATCGTTTCCGTACCCGCGAGTCGTCCGATAGAACCGGTGTAAATCAAACATTTTCTGGCGCTCATCGACGCCGCTGGAAAGGTTGAACCATGAGGACAGTTTCGAATCGAGAACTCGACAAGTACCCATTTGCAGTTCGGCCACTACCGCCCGAGGAGGGTGGCGGCTATCTGGTGGAGTATCAGGACATACCAGGATGCATGTCCGACGGCGAGACGATCGCGGAAGCAATCGCGAACGGCAGGGAAGCCTTGCGTGACTGCCTGGAAGTATTCCGGGAATCAGGGCAAAACCGGCGAAGCCAGCCGTTGAGGCCGCACAATGGCGTCAGCGCCTGCCTCGGACGCTCTATGCCAAGCTCACCAGCCAAGCACAACGTGAGGGCGTCAGCATCAACAGCCTCGTAACGGCAATCATCGCGGAGGCCATCGGAGCCAGGCAAGGCGCGGTGTCACAAAGGGCGGTCAAGCGAGTCTGAACACAACCGCGGCAACCCGGCCAAGCCGCCACCCTACTTAAAACTCGCCTCCCGAGCCGCCAGGAACTCATCCCCAGCCCGCCACGTCGGCAGCTTCCCCAAATTCGCCGCCGTCGTCCCCAGCGCCATCCCAAACCGGGCCATCTCCTCCATCCCGGCGAAATTCCACCCCGGCTCATACTGATCCGAAGGCTGATGATAGTGCTTCCCGTTATACTCGGCGAAGATCTTCGCCCCCTCCGCCGCCGGCTTCCCCAAATAGTGATCCCCCTGATTGATGCTAAAAGCCGGAATCCCCACCCGCGCAAACGAAAAATGGTCTGACCGGTAGAAATGCCCCTGCTCCGGATGCGGATCAGGCTTGATCTCCAACTGAAACCGCCGCGCCGTCTCCTGCACCAACCCCCACGCCGTCGTCCGCTCCGCGCCATCCACCACAATGTCCCGCGTCCGCCCAAACGGAAAGAATCCGTCATAGTTCAACGCCAGCGCCGTCTTCCCCGGCGCCACCAGCGGATTCCGCCCATAGTACTCGCTGCCCCTGAGCCCGCTCTCCTCCGCCGTCACCGCCAGAAACAGCGCGCTCCGGCGGGGCTTGTGCGGCAGCGCCGCCCATGCCCTCGCCACCTCCATCAGAATCCCGCAACCCGTCGCGTTATCCACCGCGCCGTTGTAAATCGCATCCCCGTTCACCGGAATGCCCACCCCCAAATGATCCCAGTGCGCGCTGAAAATCACCGCCTCCTCCTTCAGCCGCCCATCGGACCCATCCACCCGCCCCACCACGTTCCGCGTCTCAATCTTCCGGATCGCCGAACTGAACCTCGCCCCCACCTGCACTCCTAGCCCATACGCCTTGAACCCGCGCCGGTCCGCCTCCCCCAGCATCGCCGCCACACTCTTCCCCGTCCCCGCCACCAGCCGCGCCCCCGCCTCCTGCGTCACCCAACCCGCGAACGCCAGCGCCTCCTCCCCCGCCTTCAACGCCACCTGAGGATCCTCCCGCGCCCACGACCCCCGCACCACCTCCCACCCATACCCCGCCGTCGGCGTCGTGTGGATAATCACCACCGCCGCCGCTCCATGCCGCGCCGCGTTCTCAAACTTGTAGCTCCACCGCCCGTAGTACGTCAACGCCCTACCGCCAAAAAACTTCGCGTCCTCCGACGGCGGCTCGTTCGTGAACAGCACCACCACCTTGCCCTTCACATCCGTCCCGGCGTAATCGTCCCACTGATACTCCGGAGCCGTGATCCCGTGCCCCACAAACACTGCATCCGCCTCGAACGCCGTCGCCGGCTTCTGCTGGAACGTCGTCCCCACAAACTCGTCCTGCCACCGCAGCCGGGCAGCCCCAACCGTCAACACGGCCGTCGGAGCCGTCTTCACCCCCACCAACGGCACCCGCTGAAAGTAGCTCCCATCCGCGCCCGCCGGCTTCAACCCCGCCAGATGGAACTGCGTCGCAATGTACTCCGCCGCCAGCTCGCCGCCCCGAGCCCCCACGCCCCGCCCCTCCAGCAAGTCGCTCGACAGGAACCGCACATGCGCACGGATCCGGTCGCCCGCAATCCCCTCACTCTCGCCAAACGCCAACGGAGCCAACACGGCAGTCACAAACAGCAGTCTCATGCCTCCCATTATGCCCGCCGCGGACCTCAACCTCTCACTCGCCACCACGCTCGACGGCGCGTCCCTCTTCACTGCCGCACTGGTTGGACCCTGTCCTCCGGCGTCATCGCCGGCACATCACGGCGCACCGGCGCTCACACACCGCGCCGTGATCTCGTGCACAACGTAATCCGAATCCGTCACCGGAAGCATGCGGAACGCCGTCGCGTCCTCCGGATTGAACCGGTACGTCGCTCCCATGTACACCCGCTCATAGGACGACACATCGTTCACCACCCAGTCCCCGGCATTCCCCACCGTGTCATAGAGACCAAATGGACTCCGATACGCGCGATACGCATCCACCGGCTTGAGCCCCGCGGGCGGATCACCCTTCGCGGGCAAGCCGGGAACATTGGCCCGGCTGGCATCGAATCTGTCGCCCCACGGATAAACCCGGCCATCCACCCCGCGCACCGCCAGTTCCCACTCCAGCGCCGTTGGCAAACGCATCCCCCGGCTCTTGCAATAAACATCCGCCTCGTGGCGCAACATCGGAGCCGGGCAATCGTCGCACGGAAGCCTCACCAGCCCCACCGCAACATCCCCGGGGGCCGACACCTGGCGCGACGTCCCTTGTGCCAGCACGCCAAAGATCGCGCCAAGATCTTTCCCCAGCGAGCGCAGTTGACCCATGCCCGTCGCCTCCAACGCGTTCGACTGCTGCCGCGCCGTCAACAGCAATGAGTTCTCCCGCCCCAACAAACCACGCTCCACCAGACCCCGCGCCACCGGCAGATACTCCCGCACCGTCGGAGGCCGTATGTCAATCCAAAACGGCTTGGCATTGCGGATCACCTCACTCTCCCGCCCATGAGTCCACGCCACCGCCGGAACATACGCCATCCCACCATGGCCGGCAATCTCTTCCTTCGCGGGCACCGTCAATCGAACCCGCTTTTCATCCAGGCCATACCCCGGCGCCAGCTTCAGATGCCATGACAACGCACGTTCACCGCCATCCCCATAGGTTCCGGTAACCCGCAGAATCACATCGCCAGCCGGTAGCCACAGCGTTCGTTCTCGGGAGGAGACCGCTTCATCCACCACCGTATCGGACCGGTTTTCACCCGGCGTTTCCACCGTCCCTGTGATTCGCACGCCGGAAGCCAACTCCATCATCGGACCAAGGCTCAAGTGCACCAGCGCGTGCGTGCGATAGAAATTGGCGAGCCAAATGGCGGCCCCAACAGCAACGGCGATCCCAGCCACGCCCAGTGCCGTTGTGACACGCCGGATCCTTTTCCGCCGCTGCTCCCGTTGCCACAGATCGTCGAATCCCACACCAAGCAGACCCGCAATCAGCCGGATCAGCCCGCGCTGTTCCCCATCGGCCCCACCGTCCTTCAACGGCCGCAAATCGGCGGCAAGCGGAGCCGCGGACTGGCCATCCTCCGTGGTCGTCAGCAGAGCCGAAGGAAAGCACTCCGGCGGCGCCCCGGAGCCAATCACGGCATGGATCGCCCCACCCGGCCGTCGCTCGCGGAAAAGCGCAATCTCCCGGGGCACCCACGACCCCGGCGCCGCCGCGTGTGGCGAGCAAAGAACAATCAGATGCTCCGACCGCGCCAACGCCTCCGCAAGAGCGCTTTCGATCCGTTCCGCCGGCCGGGCCTCATCCCGATCCCGGAACACCCGCCCTAAGCGAGCCGGAACACGCCCATAAACACCAACCGAGCCCACCAGCGCACGAGGAACCCGATACTCCTCCAGCTTCCGGTGCAGCCAGGCAGCCTGGCGAGCATCGGCCGCCCGATAACTCAGAAACGCCCGATACGCAAACTCCACCTGAGGAACCATAGACATGCATCAAAGAAGCACCACCAGCATCTCACGCCACGCTCGCTGAATCCCCGCCGCCCCCCGGCCCTATGCCATAAAATGCCACAATCATTCGCATGGCCGACGCCGCAGAGCTGATTGAGGAGAACAAGAAAACCCGGAGCCCCTTCCTCGACTTAGGCAACTGCGGCCTCAGCGAAGTCCCACCCGAGGTATCTGAGCTAACTTGGCTCGAATCCCTCACTTTCGCAAGCCACTGGGTGGAGCGGGATGGCGCCTTATGGTCACAGAAGCGTTCCCAGAATGGGGGCGAGGCCAACACCCTTCACGGCGGGATTCACTCACTTCGGCCGCTAACAGGATTGCGCCAACTGATCCTCCACAGAACCAAGGCCGACATCACCCCGCTCGCAGCTCTCACCGCGCTTCAACACGTCGATCTGACCGGAACCCCGGTCACCGACATCACCCCGCTCGCGGCTCTCACCGCGCTCCAGCACCTCCAACTGGGCGAGACCGAGGTCACCGACGTCACCCCGCTCGCGGCCCTCACGGCGCTCAAGACCCTCCATCTGTGGGATACCGGGGTCATCGACGTCACCCCGCTCGCCGCCCTCACAGCGCTCCATCGCCTCAATTTGAGCGGGACCATGGTCACCGACGTCACCCCGCTCGCCGCCCTCACCGCGCTCCAATTCCTCAGTCTGAGCGGGACCAGGGTCACCGATCTCACTCCGTTGGCAGCCCTGCGAAGGCTAGCCCAACTCGGACTCCACAACACCAGAGTGGCGGACCTTACACCGCTCAGGTCACTGATCTCCGACGGAGTAGAAGTCGAATGGGACGAATTGTCCTGGGAGCCCGGCATCCACGTCCGCGGCTGCCCCCTCACCACCCCACCGCCCGAGATCGTCCGTCAAGGCAACCAAGCCATCCTCAACTACTTCAACGAACGGGACCAGGCCGGCCAGGATCGCCTCTACGAAGCCAAACTGCTCATTCTCGGCGAAGGCGGAGCCGGCAAGACCAGCCTCCTCCGTCGCCTCTACGATCCCACCGCCCCGCTGCCCAGCGAAGACGAGTCCACCAAAGGCATCGCCATCCACCGTCACGAATTCCCGCTCCCCAATGGCCGCCGCTTCCGCCTCAACGTCTGGGACTTCGGCGGCCAGGAGGTCTACCACCACACCCACCAGTTCTTCCTCACCCGCCGCTCCCTCTACATCCTCGTGGACGACACCCGCCAGGACCACCGCTCCGTCTCAGACCCAGGCTTCAAGTACCCCCTTGAACTCGTGGATATCTTTGGAGGCCACAGCCCCGTCCTCATCTTCCAGAACGAAAAAGGCGGCCGCAGCAAACAACTGGACCTCCCAGGCATCAAAGGCCGCTTCGACAACGTCAAAGACGTCTACCGCGGCGACCTCCAGCACCCAGGCACGGCCGACTCCATCCGTCAGGGCATCGAGCATTTCGCCGCCACCCTCCCCCACATCGGCGACGAACTCCCCGCCACCTGGGTCAAGGTGCGGGCCGAAATCGAACAACGCGCCAGCCTCTCCGCCCACTGCACCCGCCAGGAGTACCTCGCCATCTGCCAGCGCCACCTGGGACCCGGCGAGGCCAACGCCCTCCACCTCAGCCGCTACCTCCACGACCTCGGAGTCTTCCTCCACTTCCAGGACCACCCCCTGCTCGCCCGAACCGTCATCCTGCGCAATGAGTGGGCCACCGAAGCCGTCTACCGCATCCTCGACGACGAGCCCGTCAAAGCCCGCCACGGCCTCTTCACCGAAGAAGACTGCGGCCGCGTCTGGAGCCACTCGGCCTACGCCGAAATGCACCCCGAACTCCGCGGCCTCATGGAGAAGTTCGAACTCTGTTACGAACTCCGGGACTGCGCCCAAACCACCTGGCTCGCCCCCCAACTCCTGCCCCCGTCAAAGCCTTCAAAACTGGCGGACTGGCAACGCGACGCCGGCGTCGTCATCCGTTATCGCTACCAGTTCCTCCCCCGTGGCACAATCAGCCGCCTCATCGTCCGCCTCAATCGCTTCCTCAACCGGGACGGCATGGCTTGGCGCACCGGAGTTCTCTTCACCCAGGACCGCACGGAGGCCCTCGTCGAACTTCTACCCCAAGGCAACGAAATCGAAATCCGAGCCCAAGGCCCGGACGCCCGCGCCCTCCTCACCGTCATCACCTCGGACCTCGAGGCGCTCAACAACTCGATCCCCGGCCTTGAGGCCAAGGTCGATAAGCTCATCCCCTGCATCGGCCCCGGCTGCAAGACCCAGCCCCACTTTTTCCGCCACCGCGACCTCAAACGTGCCAGAGACCTCAATGTTCCCCAAGTCCAGTGCCAAAAAGAATTCACGATGGTCAGTGTCGACGAGTTGCTCGAAGGCATCAAGCCCGGCTCGGTACCACTTTGGGCACGCGAGCCCACGAAAGTCTTCATAGCCTGCTCAAGCGAGCTAAAGGAAGATCGCGACGCGCTAGAAAATGACCTGCACCGGCCACTGAACGGTCGCCACATTAAGGTCCAGCACGGAGCCAGCTTCCTGGACGCCATGTCCCCCCAAGGCCTCTAGGCCGAATACAACGACGCCGCCCGCGATTCCGACATCTTCATCTGCCTCATCTTCACCAAGGCTGGCAAGTTCACCCAACAGGAGTTCGAAGCGGCGTTCAACCGGTTCATGCAGTCAGGCAAGCCGCGAATCTTCGTCTGCCTCAAGAACGCATCCGTCAACATTGGCGATCTCTCCGAAGAAGACTTCCGCTCCCGCAAGGCGTTCGAAGAGAATCTCAAGACCCTAGGCCACTACTACACGCCCTACACCGACATCAACGGACTCAAACTCCACCTCCGCGATCAACTCGACCGTCTCCAAAGCACCCACTGATTCCCGCTACCCAAGTGGCGAGTGCACCGCGTTCAAGAGTCCCCCGCGCCCATTCGCAGGTCGAAGACAACCGTGGACGACACCGATCACCTGAATATGCCTCTCTTAGAATCGGTAGCCCCCAGAAGTTCCGCCGCATCGGGATTGTCCTCGGCAATGTCCCCGAGGGTCTCGCGAAGGTCTTCCGCAGTTCCAGGAGCAAGAGCCGCTTCACCGGCCATACCGAATCCATAGCGCGTTTGGCACGGTGAGTCAATTCATGCCGGCGCGCCCCGAAATCTCCGCCCCTTTGCTATGTGCTTTACCGAGCCTTACGTGGCTGCATGGTCCGGCGATAACGCCACTCAATCAGTCTTGTTCTGCACCATCTCCCTGTCCCTGGCGCAATGGCTTCTTCGGACAAGTTGACCGTAGTCCGTCGATGTGTTCGTGAAGATCTTCAGGAATGTCTTGCCACATAGGATCGAGGATGAAGTCGATCCCCTCTCTCCTCGCGAGCTTCGCGGCTGGAACGAAATCAGAATCGCCAGCGATCAATACAATTTGATCAACCTGCCGCTTGAATGCCAAAGACGCAATATCCAAACCGATTCGCATGTCGACGCCCTTTTGGCGCACCTCATAGAGCACGTCGTCTTCCGAAAGGCTGGCAATCTGCATCTTGCCTGAAAGAAGGTCTTTGGTAACAGCCGGCCGAATCGCCCAATGGGCGTAGTCGGCGAGACGCCCAAGCCGTAACGCGACCTTGCGCTGTTTCCTGAGCTGCGAATGTAATGCGAGCCGGAAGCCAGCTTCCTTGGTCCTTGAAAAATCAACTGGCTTCTTCGAAACCGGATTGTGGGCCTTCTTGACCAGAGGCGGACAGTCGTAGAAAAAAATGCGGTACAACTCTCTTCGTCCGGTATCTTTATCCTCCAAGTGCATCAGGCACCATGTGAAGAGGTCCCTGGCAACAGCCTTCGGGTCGTAATGGGTGGACGGGTTGGAGACGGTTCGGTAGCGTTTGATGAAATAGCTTCCATCGACGAGGATCGCTGTCGGCATAAAAAGAAAGCCTTTGGGCTCGGCGACGCCATGATTTAGAGGCGCGCGTACTGCCAAAGGCAAGATCAGCTTCAGCATACCACACGCTCGAATCGCTCTTCCCTGAGCTCCAATCCGTTGTTCCGACCCACGTCCCGGGCCACCTTCGTAAACCGGCTCGAAGCCCAACTCAGCACCGGCCTCAACCGCCCGGCGGCTCCTCCGTCATCCCCCCGATCTCGCCCGTTTTCATCCCTCGTTGTGCGGTCCGTAGGGGGGGCCGCATCACGGTCACGGTCGCCGCAAATTTATTTCTAATTTATTTTCAATGAATTACGAGGAACATGGCAACAACAAAGAACGACCCCTTTGTAGAATCAGCACGGAGAACAATCCATGGCAACCGCACTGCAATCCGAAACCTCCCGCGCCAACGGCGCCCTCTCAACCGGACCCATCACCCCCCAAGGCAAAGCCCGCTCCGCTCAAAACGCCCTCAAGCACGGCCTCTACGCCAAAGGCCGGGTCCTCCCCTGGGAATCCCAGGAAGACTACGACCAACTCCGGGAAGACCTCCACAACCACTACCAGGTCCCCGAAATCCACCGCTGCCTCGTCGACCAGCTAGCCTCCGAACTCTGGCACATCCAACGCGCCGAGCGTTCCGAAGAAGCCCTTCTCATCGACAACCGCAACGAAGCCCGCGCCAACCTCATCAGGCACGGCACCAAAAACCCCACCGAGGACCAGATCCTCGCCAACACCTACATCCGTCTCAACACCTGCTCCAGCTACCTCACCGCGCTCCGCGAACGCGACCGCTCCCACCGCCACGCCCGCCTCCTGCGCGCCGAGCTCGCCAGGCTCATGCGCCCCCAACCCCAGCCCAAACCAGCACCCGCCCGGCCCCGCCCGGGTTCGTTCCCACACCCTGACCCAGGTTCGTTTCCAACACGCCCCGTGCCACCCTCCCTTCGCGGCCTCTTCGCCCTCATAGACTCCCCGGAACCCACCTGCGAGCCGGCCCACGAGCCCACAAAGGAGTAACCGTCACCCAAACAATGGCCCGTCACCGACCCTCGAACACACCAGCCCCGCCAACCACCCTGCAACAAGTGTGCCCCGGCGCCGCCCCAGCCCCCACCTCATCGAGCCACACCCGGATCCCCACTCGGCGGCGGCCCCAAGTCCTCCTCCCGCGGCTCACCCAGAATCTCGCGGAACACCGGCCGCAACGCATCCGCCCAAATCTGATACCCCTTCTCCGACAGATGCAGCTTGTCGGGGTCCGTCATCCCCTCGTACAGCCGCCCGCTCCCATCCGCCAGCTTCGAATTGATGTTCAGGATCCGAACCTTCCCCGGCTCCGCCAGTTCCTCCAGCCGGGCATTGATGCGGCCAATCACCGGCATCGCGGCCAGCGCATTCGCTGGAACAGCGCCGTCGTTGCGCGGAAAGATCGCCGTCACAATCACTACCGCCTCCGGCACCTTCTGACGCACCGTCGCCACCACCGCCCGCAGACCCCGGGTCACGTCCTCCACCAGAGCCTCCTCGCCCCCTTCCGGAATCGCCCGGCCGATGTTGTTCGTCCCGCCCTGCACCACCACGATCTTCGGATTCACGTCGTCCAGTTCTCCCTGTTTCAGCCGCCACAGGATGTTCTGAAGGCGGTCGGCGCCCCAGCCGAAATTCGCCGCGTTCCAGCCATGGAAGTTCTTCTTCCAGTTCGAAAGCAGATGCGGGTAATCCAAGGCGCCCCACCGGCGTGTAATCGAGTCGCCCTCGAAGTACACATCGATCCGGCCCTGCTTCCTCTTCTCCACCAGCCGCGTATGCGCGATCATCGAATTCGCATCCAACCGCGGTACTGCCACATCCGCCTGGAACGGCGGCGGGGGCTGCGTCTCCACGCCCAGCATCTTCCCCGCCCACGGTATGAAGTACTTCCAGTTCGGCAGATCCGTGTGACCCCCATCATGCTGCCGCCATGCGAGCTGACCATCCATCCGGGCCGTGTTCACGGCGGGCATCACGGCCGTTCGGTAGTCTTCCCGGACACCCAGATCCTTCGCCCCCAGCAGCCGGTACGCCGGCCCAGCCGCCACAGTGGCCATGAAGCTGCCCTGCTGATCCAGCCAGCGGGCATCGCCCTTCTCCGGAATGCCGTAGCTCACCAACGCCGGGCGCGGCGCGCACAGCGCAATCAACTGGTGCGAATCCACCGGAATGTCGCCCGCGTTCTTGGGGCCGTTCACGGACTCCGACGCGCCATACTTCAGGAAGTTACCGGCCATCCAGTGGTACTCCCCGGCAGCCGTCAGGTTCTCTACCGCCTCGCCGAAATTCCGCCTGTGCGGCTTCGCTCCGCCCTCACCCGAGGACCCCACCAGAACCACCGCGAACCTCTCGTCGAAAGCCATCGTCACCAGTGCCGCCTTGCCATACCGCGACACCCCTTCAATCCCCACCCGCTTCCCATCGGCGTCCCGGTCCGTCTCCAGGTAATCCAGCGCCCGCGATGCGCCCCAAGCCCACGCCCGCAACGCCCCCCAATCCTCCGGCCGTCTCGGCCGGCCCCTGTTCGCCAGCCCGATGATTCCCTTCGTCAGGCCCGCGCCATTGTCCGCCTGCACGCTCGCCGGCGTCAGAACCGCGTACCCCCAGCCCGCCCCAATCAACTGCATCTGGCCCGGCACATCGGACCCAACCGGCGGCGCGAACCGCGCGAACTGCGCCGGCACCGGAGCATTCGGCATCGCCGCCCGCCCGAACATCATCATCACCGGGACCGGCTTGCCAACCCACGCCGGCGTCACCACCACAAGCTGGATCTCCACGCTGATCCCCGGAAAACCCGCGTTGTCCGCGCGTCCGGTAATCTCCTTCGCCACCACCGGATAGGGACCCAGCCGGTCCTCCACCCGCTGTGTCACAGTCCATGTAATCGCCGGCGCATTCTGCGGCACCCGGCCCAGCACCTCGCGCTCGAAATCCTCCTGGATCTCCGCGCGCCGGCGCCGCCACAAGTCCGCCGAGGTCACCGCCGTCCCGTCCTTCAGCGTCATCAGCTCCGGGTAGTCGGGGAACGGGTTGGCCAGCCGCTCGTCGTAGTTCGCGTGGTTGGGGGCCTTCTCGTTGCCGCTCGGGCCGGGGCGCAGAGCCGTAATTCCCAGTTGCGCCATCATGTTCCGATGGTCGTCGGCCGTCGTCCAATTCGAGGTGCCGGGCTCGCCGCCCGGCGCCTGGCACAAGGCCAGCCCACAACCCCAAATCGTGCCAAGCAGCAGGTACTTCATCGCTACAACCTCACTCCGCGAAAATCTGCGGCCCCACGCCCCGGGCGGGGTAACACCGTACACTTATCCTACGCGGAACCCGCGCCCGCCGCGCGGTCCACACCATGCGGAACAATCTCCAAAATTGAATTTGGGGATTCAGGGGCAATCTGGTACACTCTAAGAAGCTCGCGCTGCGCGCTTGGGTGTTCCTGTGCCTTCACGGATTCCCTGGGCGATCATCGAATTCTGAACGGACAGGTGGCAGAGCGGTCAAATGCAACGGGCTGTAAACCCGTCGCCCATTCGGGCTACGGAGGTTCGAATCCTCCCCTGTCCACCAGTCATCGATTGGCCCGCGGGTTGTTGGTAGGTCCGATTCGTCGGGCTGATGTAGCTGCTCAAGCCGATGTAGCTCAGATGGTAGAGCGCGTCCTTGGTAAGGACGAGGTCACCGGTTCAATCCCGGTCATCGGCTCCAGATTTTTCGGTCCGGCCGTGGTTCACCCCCGGCCGGACTTCGTATTCAGAACACCGGGAGTGAGAGTTCACCATGGCGAAAGAGAAATTTGATCGTAGTAAACCCCACGTCAACATCGGGACGATCGGGCACATCGATCACGGCAAGACAACTCTGACGGCGGCCATCACCAAAACCTTGGCCAAGCACAATCCG
>VFZY01000024.1 GCA_016870915.1 Acidobacteriota bacterium
AAACCGTGGGAGCCGGAGGGAGCCCGTTCTTGTTGCGAGTCTGAGAATTCACGCTGATTCCTATTCTCGCCCTGCTCAGTAATTAAGGCCAGGGGAGTTGTCTCAGCTATGTTGGCACGGAGGGGGGCGCCTACTAGGTGAAGGTGGACCTGAGCCCTTGATTGCAGGATGAGCATCTGTATTGCTCCCCAGCGTCCACCGATGGTCCTACTCGTGCAGAGTTCTACGCCAGTTCGCAAGATGACAGTCCTACTGCACACTGAGTTCGGCCATCGACACCATAATCGCCTCGCTCGTTCCAAACTGACATGACAGGCTCCCCCTCCCTGACCCGGGTGCTACACTCTTCTCAATGCGATTTGGCGTCAACACATTCATCTGGACCGCGAACTTCGATGCATCCAACCTTCCCCTCCTGCCCCAGGTCAAAGCCGGCGGGTTCGACGGCGTCGAAGTCCCGCTCTTCCGCCCGGCCGAGTTCGCCGCGGCCGACATCCGGCGCGGTCTTGAGCAGCATGACCTTGGCGTGACCATCTGCTCAGTCCTCACGGGCGGCCTCAGCATCATCAGCGAGGATTCCGATGTCCGGGCACGCTCCCTGGCCCACATGAAGGACTGCGTGGCTGCCGCCGCCGAGGTGGGTGCCAGCCTCATCGCGGGACCGCTCTATTCTCCCGTGGGCTACCTGCCCGGACGCCGGCGCACGGCTGACGAGTGGAAGTGGTGCGTCGACTGCTACCAGCAGCTCGGGCCCATCCTTGCCTCCCACGGAGTCTCCGTGGCTATTGAGCCTCTGAACCGCTTCGAAACCTACTTCCTGAATACCGCCGCCGACGCTGTCCGGCTGTGCGATGAGATAGCCCATCCGAACGTTGGCATCCTCTTCGACACGTTCCACGCCAACATTGAGGAGAAGAACATCGCCCAGGGTTACCGCACGGTGGCCCGGCACCTCAAGCACGTTCACACCTGCGAGAATGATCGCGGCATTCCGGGCTCCGGCCACGTCGATTGGCCGGGCGTCTTCACCGCTCTCCGTGACATTGGCTACGACGGCTGGCTCACCATCGAAAGCTTCGGCTTCTCGCTGGGCGAACTCTCCGCGGCCGCTTCCATCTGGCGCGATATCGCCCCCACTCCCGATTCCATTGCCTATGACGGCGTAAAGTTTCTGCGGCAAAACATGGGGTAGGAGCCATGCGAATCGCCGCGGTTCCATTGCTTGCAGCCTCGCTCAACGCGGCGCAGAAGAAGATCGTCCTCATCGCCGGCCGTCCCAGTCACCCGCCCGGCTCTCACGAGTTCAACGCGGGCGTCACGCTGCTCGACAAGGTGCTGCGTCAGAACAAGGTGTTTCCGGTGATCGTGCGCGGCGGCTGGCCGGAAGATCCAGCGGTGTTCCAAGACGCTGCTTCCATCGTCTTTTACATGGATGGCGGTGAACGGCACCCCATGCTGCAACCCGGCCGTCTGGAGATGCTCAGGACCCTGGCCGCCAAGGGAGCCGGAATCGCCTGCCTTCATTACGCCGTCGAAGTGCCCAAGGATAATGGCGGAGCCGAGTTACTATCATGGATCGGCGGTTACTATGAGCGGCCTTACTCAACAAACCCGGTTAACGACGCGACTCTCGAGCCGGGGGCGCCAGCCCATGAGATTTCGCGCGGCTGGAGCGGCTTTTCCATCCGCGACGAATGGTATTACCGGATGCGCTTTGAGCCCACGGGCGTCATCCCCATCCTGACCACCATGCTGCCGAAGAACGATCCCCAACGCGAGGTGGTGGCGTGGGCCAAACAGCGTCCCGGCGGTGGCCGCGGCTTCGGCTTCACGGGCGGGCACTTCCACCGCAACTGGGCCAACCCGGATTTCCGCCGCCTGGTGACGAATGCCATTCTTTGGACCGCCAAGGCGAAGATCCCGCGCGGCGGCGCACGCTGCGACGTCTCCCCGGATGACCTGACCACCGGGCTCGACCCGAAGCCGGAGCCCAGACCGGCACAAAAGAAATGAATCGACCACGCCTTCTTCTGGCTCTCGGGGGCCTGGCGCTCCTTGCCGCCGCCGGCCTCCTGACCCGCGATGCTGCCCGGGGCCAGGCCGCTGTCTCGATGTCCCGCCCGGGGCAAGAGGACATCTCCTTCTGGGCTCACCATCGGGGGCTCGTCGAGTTCGAGGTGGAGGGTGAGGTTGGATTCGGAGACCTGGCTCGCGTCCTCATGCGCCGCCGCTCAAACGGGCCCGCGATTCAGGCCTTGCGCGACCGCTTCCGTTTCAAGAGCGAAGACGTCGAAACGCTGCGCCTGGACGAGGTCTATCAGGCCGAAGTGCGTGCCCAGGGACCTGTGTTCAAGCATGTTCCCGGCGGCCCGTTGGTTGCCGGTTCGTCGCGAACCGTGAACCTGCCGTTGCTGATCCGCAACACTCTGCCGGAGGCCGTCACCGTGCAGGCCGCGTACCGGGGGCAGTCAATGGCAAGCAACTCAGGGGCGGTTCGCCTTGCCGCCGGGGCAACAGCCGCGATCATCCTGCGGGCTGTCGAAACCAGCCTTGGCAGCGTCGCGGGCACGGTTTCCATCGAAGCCCAAGGTGCGCGGGCCGAAGCTCGGGCCGGTTTTGACGTCCGGGCGCTTGCCCGGCTACGGGCGAAGATTGAGGATGAGACCGGCGCCCCGGTGGTGGCCCGTGTCTACCTGACCGGATCGGATGGCTTGGCCTATGTTCCTAGAGGGTCCGTGGCTCGATTCACGGCCATGAGCGCGGAGGCGTTCTTCCACGCCGAGGGCGGGTTCGCCACTTCCCTGCCCTCCGGCCTCACCCGGGTTGAGGTGGCGCGAGGCACCGAATATGCCCTGGCCAGCGAACAGGTGGACCTGCCTGCGGGTGGTGAGCGTGAGATCACCATCCGTCTGCGCCGCTGGACCCACCGGAATGCGGCCGGCGAATTCTCGGCGGACGTCCACATCCACGCCAACTACACCTCCCCGCACCATCAGGTGATAGAACCCGAAGACGTGCGGCTTCAGGTGCTGGGTGAGGACCTCAACTACGCCAACATGATGGTGGCCAACTCCGGCGGCGCTTTCATCCATGACCGGCAGTGGTTCACCGGCGGTCCGCACGCGCTCAGCGCCCCCGGCTATCTCATCTACTGGAACGAAGAGAACCGCTCCAGCGCCTACGGACACATGTGCTTCCTGGGCTTGAAGCGGCTGGTGGAACCCTTCTACAACGGTTTCCGCGACACGCCTCACTGGGATGACTACCCGGCCAACCATCCCCTGTCGCAGGAGGTTTTCGACCAGGGCGGCGCCGTGAGCTATGCCCATCCCGGCATGGTGCCGGCCTTTGAGCAGGCCAGCATCAAAGAGATGCCCGTCGATCTGGCGCTGGGGCAGCCAGTGGCCCTGGACGTGCTTTCGAACAACGACGAAAATGCCACCACGGAGATGTGGTACCGGCTGCTCAACTGCGGCTTCCGCGTGCCCATTTCGGCGGGGACGGATGCGTTCACGAACGTCGCTGACCACTATCTGGCCGGCGCAAATCGGGTCTATGTGCGCACAGGCGCTCCGTTCGATTACAGCCGCTGGATCGACGGATTCCGCCGCGGCCGGTCGTTTGCGACCAACGGACCGGTGGCGGAACTCTGGGTGGAGAAGGCGCGCCCGGGCGATGAGATCCGGTTGGGGGGACCCGGTCGCGTGGCGGTGCGCGGCGTGGTGGAGTCACCGGTGCCCCTGGACACCGTGGACCTGGTGATCAACGGCCGGGTGGTCAAAGGTGTTGCCGCCGGGGGGCGGCAGCGGATCGAACTGGCCCATTCGTTGGCCGTGGAGGGCAGCGCCTGGATCGCGCTGCGCGGCCTGGGGCCCCGCCATCGGCTGATTCTGAATGACACCCAGACGTTCGTGCACACAAGTCCTGTCTATGTCACCGTTTCCGGGCGGCCGGTGCGGGTGAAGGAGGATCTTGCGTTCTACCGCCAGTGGGTTGAGAAGCTGATCGCTCGCACGCGGACCACGCCGCGGTTTGCCAATGAGCAGCGGCGGGCGGAAGTGCTTGCCCTGTTCGAACGCGGGCTTGCCTGGTACCAGCGCGCGGAAAACGAGTAGGGTGCGGTATCCTGGTAGTCTGATCCCCGCGCGCGGCACAGGGCCGCTCCTGGCGGGTTGATCCTCTGGTTTCAAAGGACTTACAAGCATGTCAGGCCATTCCAAATGGGCAACCATCAAACACAAGAAGGCCGCGCTCGACGCCAAGCGGGGCAAGGTCTTCACGCGAATCATTAAGGAAATCACCATCGCCGCGCGATCGGGCGGCGACCCGGACGGGAACCCGCGGCTGCGAACGGCGGTTCTGGCGGCCAAGGCCGTCTCCATGCCCGCCGACAACATCAAGCGCGCCATCATGCGCGGAACGGGCGAACTGGACGGCGGCCAGATCGACGAGATCATGTTCGAAGGCTACGGCCCGGGCGGCGCGGCCGTGCTGGTGTTGACCGCCACCGACAACCGGAACCGTACGGTGAGTGAGATCCGGCATGTGTTTTCGAAACACGGGGGAAACCTGGGCGAACAGGGCAGCGTGGCGTGGATGTTCGAGCGCAAGAGCAACATCATTGTGGAAAAGGCAGCGGCCGACGAGGATACCATGATGGGTGTCATTCTCGACGCAGGCGGTGAAGATCTGCGGGATGAGGGTGAGAACTGGAGCGTTGTGTCGGACTCCTCGGCGCACGAAGCGGTGGTGGATGCCCTGGGCAAGGCCAACATCGCGACGGTATCGGCCGAGATCGGGATGTTGCCCAAGAACCTGGTGAAGCTCGAAGGCACTCAGGCGAAAGGCATGCTCCGGCTCACCGAGATTCTCGAGGATCACGATGACGTGCAGAACGTCTATTCGAACTTCGACATCGACGAAAAGGAACTGGAAGCGCTCGCCTAGAAGGGGCGCTGGTCATCATGCGCGTCCTCGGTATCGATTGCGGCACGGAGTGCACCGGCTACGGTCTCATTGATACGGACGGGCGCGATCATAGTTTGGTGGCGCAGGGCACCATTCGCACTCGCGCCAGCCAAGCGTTGGAGGAACGCCTGTTGGCCATCGGAATGGGGCTGCGTGACGTCATCCGCACGCACACGCCGGGGTGCGCGGCGGTGGAAGAGGTCTTTCACGCGGCCAACGCGCAGAGCGCCCTCAAACTGGCGCACGCCCGCGGCGTGGCTCTGTTCACGCTGGCCGAGGCGGGCCTTGAGACGGGCGCCTATTCGCCCATGGAAGTAAAAAGTAGCGTGGTAGGGTATGGCCGCGCGGAAAAGAGCCAGGTGCAACTGATGGTGCAGTCGATCTTGCGGATGGAGAGCCGCATCCAGTCAGCGGACGCGGCGGACGCGCTGGCGGTGGCCATCTGCCATGCCACGCACCTGCGGTTGGCCCGGGTGAGGACCGCATGAGCGCGCTTCGCACTGCTGCAACGGCCCTGCTTCTGCTGGCGGCCCCCGCGCTGGCGGAGCCACCACGGATCATCTATTCAAAGTCGTTTCCAGGGTCCACGCCGGCGTTCGTGCTCATCGAACTGGCGCGTGATGGTTCAGTTGTCTACAAGGAGGCGCCCGACGATGACGCCCCGGCCAGGTTCCGGCTGGAGCAGGCGGAGGCGGATGAGATCTTCGCCGCGGCGGAGAAAGCCGGGAAGTTTGCGCGCACGCTCGAAAGCGGCCTCAAAGTGGCCAACATGGGCATGAAGACCCTGCGCTGGGAAGAGGGTGCGGAAAAGAACGAACAGAAGTTCAACTACACGCAGGATCTGGATGCCCGCGCCGTCCACGAATGGTTCGAACGCATGACTGAAACGGAGCAGTTGTTCTTCGGCCTGGAACGCACGGTGCAGTTCGACAAGTTGGGTGTCAATCACTCCCTGCTGTTGCTGGAAGCGGCCTGGGACAAACGCCGTCTGGTTGCCGTGGACCAGTTCAAGCCCCTTCTCACGCGCGTGGTGAAGAACGAAAGCTATCTGCACATGGCCCGCGAACGGGCGGCCAAGATCCTGGATCTCTTCGCCCAGCCTCCGCCGCAGCCGCCCAAGGCGCAGGCGCAGCCATGAGGCTTCTTCCTGCATTGCTTCTGGTGTCTTCGCTGGCTGCCCAGGAGATGAGCGAAGCGGAGCAGGAAAGCCTGCGCGTCGCCCTGGCGGAGGCGGGCAACTCACCCATCGAGTTCATCCGGGGCCTTGAAAAACACCTGGCGCGATACCCAAAGACATCGAAGCTGCCGGAGATCGAAAGGGCGCTGGTGAAAGCGGCCATCGAAACTCGCGATAACGCCCGCGTCGTCCGCTACGGCGAGCGTGTGCTCGCTCGTGAACAGGATGACCTGCAGGTTCTGGAACGGGTGTCCCTGGGTCTCCTGAAGTCCGATGGCAAAGACGAAGCAGGGCGGGCCCTGGCGTATTCGAAACGATACCAGGAGCTTCTGGAGAAGATGCGCGCCGGCAAGCAGGGGACGCCGGAGTACGCACGGATCGCCGACGATCTGGAGAATCGCATCGGCAGAGCGTACGCGTTGCAGGCACGCGCAACCGGGAATCTGGGCAACGCCGAAGCCGCACTGGCGCTGGCGCTGCGGGCCTTTGAGATCTACCTCTCCTCCGAGTTTGCCCGTGAGGCCGCCCGTTGGCAGATCAAGCTGGGAAAGACCGAGGACGCCATTCGAACCCTGGCCGAGTCCTTCGCGCTGCTCGACCCCAGGATGAGTGACGTGGAGCGCGCCAAGGACCGTCAGCGGGCGGGTGAAATGTATCGCCAGCTAAAGGGCTCCGAAGCAGGACTGGGCGACCTGATGCTCGCCGCCTACGACCGTATGGCGGCCGCCGTCGCCGATCGCCAGGAGAAGTTCCGCAAGCTGGCGCCGAATACCGGGGCGTCGCACCCGCTCCAGTTCACGCTCACCGGGTCGGACGGCACGAAGCTGCCCCTCGAGACACTGCGAGGCAAGGTGGTGGTGATGGATTTTTGGGCCACCTGGTGCGGACCGTGCCGCGTCCAGGCGCCCATGTATGAGCAGGTGAAGAAGAAGTTCGCCAATGACCAGCGCGTGGTATTTCTGGCTATCTCCACCGACGAAGATCGCGGCGTCGTGCGGCCATTCATCGACGCGCAGCGGTGGACCAAGACGGTCTACTTCGAAGACGGACTGTCCGCGGCGCTGCGCATCTCGGCCATTCCCACGGCCATGATCTTCGGAAAGAACGGCGATGTGGTCAGCCGCATGAACGGGTTTGTGCCGGACCGGTTCATCGAAATGCTGACCGAACGCATCACGCAGGCCCTGGCGGAGTGAACCGGATGCCGTCGTTCAATCGTGTGATCTGGATCGTCCTGGATAGCGTCGGAATCGGCGAGATGCCGGATGCGGCCGCTTACGGCGACGTGGGCAGCAACACGCTTGGCAACATCGCACGGCAGCGCCCCCTGCGGCTGCCGAACCTCTGCCGCCTCGGCCTGGCCAATATCGCCGAGTTCACCGGCCTGGCGCCTGTTGAGCGGCCGGCGGCGGCTTACGGCCGGTGCGCGCTCGCATCACCGGGCAAGGATACCACCACCGGCCATTGGGAGATGGCCGGAATCCATCTCGCAACACCCTTTCCCCTCTATCCGCATGGTTTCCCGCCCGCCGTGATGGACGCATTCGAGAACGCCATCGGCCGCCGTTCTCTCGGGAACAAAGCCGCCTCGGGCACCGAGATCATTCGCGAACTGGGTGAGGAGCACGTGCGTACCGGATCACCCATCGTCTACACCTCGGCCGACAGCGTGTTTCAGGTGGCGGCCCATGAAGAGGTGATCCCGCTCTGGGAGCAGTACCGGATCTGCGAGACCGCCCGCGATATTCTGCGGGGTGAACATGAGGTGGGGCGCGTGATCGCCCGGCCGTTCACAGGCAGCCCCGGCGCGTTCACCCGCACCACCAATCGCAAGGACTTCGCGGTGCCTGCCCCCCGAGGCATGCTGCTCGATCAACTGGAGGGCGCGGGCGTCGGTGTGCTCAGCATCGGCAAGATTTTCGATGTGTTCCTGGGCCGCGGCATTCGAAGTTACGAGAAGACCACCAGCAACGCCGACGGCATGGCCAAGACACTCGAAGCCATGGGCGATTGGCCGGACGGTCTCATCTACGTCAATCTGGTCGACTTCGATCAGCTCTATGGACATCGCAACGATGTGGAAGGCTACGCCCGTGCGTTGGAAGAGGTGGATGCCTGGCTGCCCTCGCTCGAAGCCGCGATGCAGCCGGACGACCTGCTGATCCTGACCGCCGATCATGGCTGCGACCCCACAACGCCCTCAACCGATCACAGCCGCGAGTATGTGCCCGTCCTCGCGTTGGGCCCCGCCGCAAAGCCGGCGCCGCTGGGCACCCGCGCCTCGCTTTCCGATATCGGGCAGACCGTCGCCGCCAACTGGAACTTGCGGCTGGAACGCGGCGAGAGTTTCCTGGAGACCATCGCTCCATGACCCGGCGCCTCCTGGCCTTGACTCTCCTCGCCGTTGCTTCCGCCACCGCGCAGCGCACCTATACCGTCCGGATGGCGCAGGGCGTGGTGCGCATGCCCGCCGAGGAACTCACCGTGGCGGCGCTAGCCGGTGAGCATGGCGCCTTCCAGCGGGATGCCTCCCTTCGAGCCATGGCGGTCGCCATTCGCACCTTTGCCCGCGCCCATTCCGGCCGGCACGCCCGCGAGGGGTTCGACTTCTGCAACACCACGCATTGCCAGGTGCTGCGGCCTCAGCGCATTACCAGCCGCCACCGCCGTGCTGCGCTCGCCACGGCACACGAGATCTTATGGTGGCGCGGAAAGCCCGCTCTTGCCTATTACCATCGCCACTGCGGTGGAATGACTGAGTCGGCGGCTAAGGTCTGGCCCGGTACGGTGGCTCCTTATCTCGCGGAAAAAGCTGACTCGTATTGCGGGCGCGAAGCCTGGTCGGCCGAACTCCCCGGCCGCACCGTGGAAGTGGTGGAGCGTAGCCCGGGCGGCCACGTCCGCTGGATGCTGGATGACGGACAGCGCATGACCGGCGACGCCTTCCGCTACCTGATTGGACGGGAATCCGGCCTCAACCTCATCCGCAGCACACGATTCACAATGCGCACCGAGCCCGGGCGCCTGATCTTTGAAGGCAACGGCAGCGGCCACGGCGTGGGGCTTTGCCAGGTGGGCGCGGAAAAGCGGGCTCGTGCCGGACATGATTACCGCACCATTCTGGCAGCCTACTTCCCTGGCACCACTCTGGGCGTGACCTCGGAAGGCCTGGCGTGGCAGCGCTTGGAGACGGCCCGCCTGGAGGTTTGGACCACGAGGCCCGCCCTGGATCAGGTCCTCATCGGGCAAGCAGAAAAACTATTACCCGAAGCCGAGCGCCGGGCAGGCGTTCCCTTCGTCGCCCGCCCTGGGCTGCGCCTCTATCCCACCGCGGCTTCGTTTGAGGCCAGCCAGGGGACCACGGGCCTGCACCTGGCGCCCCGTGAGAGTTTCACCGCACCATTGGCCCTGGAATCCGCGGTCCTGCGTGAGTTGCTACGCGGCGTGGTTGAGTCAAACGCCCATCCGGAAACGCCGCAGTGGTTCCGGGACGGCGTCGTGAACTATCTGGTCGATCCGCGAACGGTGCCCGGGATGGTCACGCTGTCACGCCGCTTCGGCCGGAAGCGTGTCCTTTCCTGGGTCAAGCTGGGCCTGCCCTCCGAGGCCTATGCGGGCAATCCAGCCGGCCAGTCCCATCCAGGCCGCAACACCCATCAGCAGCGCCAGTGAGAAGCGGAACGACGACGCCACCAGTTGGATCAACAGATTGTCCGCCGGCGCAGCCCACCACACCAGCTTGAACGGAATCACGGTCGCCAGGAACAGCAGCGGTACCGCGCCCAACCAGTAGCGAGGATGGCGCAGAACCGCCGCGGCATCCAGTGCAACGCCGGAAAACTCCGCCACCCAAGGCGCCAGCAGCAGCAGGGCCAGACCGAAAAAGCTCCACAGTGCCGTGTGGAACCAGGCCGCACCCGCCGATTCGCGTCCGCCCAGCCAACTGAGTAGTAATCCCAATCCAAGAGTCAGAGTGGTCAGGGCCAGCACCTTCGGCAGCCTGCGGCTGGTGTAGTGGAACGGCTCCGTGACGCCCGGCTGAAACGTGGCGAAGGCGGCTGCCTGCAACCAGGCCAACCCCAGAACAATCATCACTCCGACAAACGCGGCGATAGCCAGATGAAGCGGCGTGTGCTCACTCACCCACAGCCAGCGGGCATAGAGAAAAGTCAGGAATACATGCCCAAGCAGGATCTTGGCGAACAACCGGCCGCGCTGAAAGATGTCGTGAAAAAGCGACACTCTATCCGTCTCATCGGCCGCCTGCCGCCCGCCTTGACCCCGCCGTCACCTCAGCCGTGCAGGCTTCAAAGTCCACGCCTGGAGCCGGCCGAGTTCGTGCAGCGCGCTTCCATCAAAATCCTCCGGGTGGATCACCCAGTTGAAGTGACGCTTCGGTTCCGTCGAGACCTGCTTTTCGAACAACGGCGCCCCCTTGTGGATCGTCACGCTGGGCGACCGGCCATCGTCGAATGCCAGCGTCGCCGCGAAATCCGGCAGCGAAAGCCGTCCGGTCGCCACCCAGGTCCCGGGCGGGAGCATCCGGTTGAAACGGATGTACGAGACAACATCCTCCCGCGCCCGGTCGAATTGCGCCCGCGTAATGACGCCGGCAGTGACACTGGTCTGCCAGCGCTGCGACGGCCCATCGACATGCTGCGCCGGTAGTCCCAGCAGTTGCAGCAAGACTTCCGCCGCCGAGAGATCCGTTTCCGGCGATTCATAGAAGTTGATGCCATGCTGAAAGTGCGCGGCCAGCCGGGGGCGGTCCACCGCGGCGCCCTCACGGCTGGCGTAAATCTGGTGGAACTCGCGAGCCGTAATGAACCGCACGCCGGGTACCTTCAAGGCGTGCTCCACGTAGCGCCGGAAAATCCGGAACGCCCGCTCGGTGGCCTCCGGCGTTCGCGTTTTGGGCCGCTTCCAATCGGCCCTCTCGGGAAAAGCCCCGCGCGAAAAGTTCACGCCATCCCAGAACTCCGTGGTCACCCATTCGTTCGGGTGGTAATACGACGAGATGAGCCCGCCGCCCTTGGCTCGAAGCTCCGCCGCGGCGGCATCGAAACGCGCGAGATAGGGCGTGAGCGCGGCTTCGTCCTCAAGCGATGGCCGGAACACGTAGCGGCCGATGCCGAAAACGTACAGCAGACCTCCATAGAAAAACGGCTGGTCGCGCAGCGTCACATGGGATCCCTCATCCAGGTAAACCGGGATACCCATGCGCCGAAGAGCGATATTGCTTTGCGGTCCCCAGGAGGAGCCCGGCTGCCCGTAGGAACTGGGCGTCACACCCCAGATTCGCTCAATGTCGCGCACCCCGGGAAGTTCGCGCCGCTCGAATTCCCTGGCCCCGTCCAGCAACCCATAGCCGTTCATGTAGACCGCGGGCGTGGGCTGGAAGCTGTGGTAGTTCGAATGGTAGCCGATATCGTGAGCGGCCAGGGCGCGAATGACGTCCTGGCGTTTTCTCTGTTCGAGCACACGAGCCTTCTCGCCCACCACCTTGAACGTGGCGCGGACGCCCAACGCAGTCAGGTCCCGGGCCAGCCGCAATGTGGCTTCATCGTCGGAAGGCTCAACGTAGTCTTCCGTGTCGAACCACAGTGTCACGTAGACAGGTTGGGCGGCCAACTGTCCGGCAAGCAGGCAGAAAAGGATCGCAAAGCGCGCCATCGCAACCCATTCTATGGGAAGATCGACGCATGCCACAACACACGTTGCAAAGGGTGAGCCGGCGCGCGATGCTCGGGGGGTTGGCCGCCGGCGCCGGCAGTGCCGCGCCCATGAAACTGGGCCGCCGGGTTCGCGTGGCAATCATCGGCACGGAAGGACACACGGGTGAGATCACCAAACCCCTGCCGCTTCTTCCGGACGTGGAACTGGCGGCATGGTCGAACGCGGCGAAAACGCCCTCGGGTGTGAAGGCCTACAGCGGCTATCAGGAAATGCTCGACCGCGAAAAACTCGATGTCGTTGGCGTCTGCACCGACGACGGCGCGCGCGCGAAGGCAATTCTGGCTTGCCTGGAACGTGGTCTGCATGTGGTCGCCGAGAAGCCCTTCGCCATGACCCTGGATGACCACCGTGCCGTGGAACGCGCCGCCGCCCGCGGCAAAGGACGGTTCACACTGATGCTGCCCCTGCGCTTCACGCCGCCCTTCCTGGCGTTGCGCAGGATCGTCGAATCGGGCGAAATCGGCGAAGTAGCGCTGGTGGGCGGACAGAAGTCGTACAAAGCCGGGGCCGGCACCTCCTGGCGGAACAGGAAAGCCTCCTACAGCGGGACCATCCCCTGGGTGGGCATTCACATGATTGACCTGATGCGCTGGACCAGCGGCCGTGAGTTCACCGAAGTCGCCGCGTTTCAGAGCCGCGTGGGCTTTCCCGAACTCGGCGACCGCGAAAACACGGCGGCCGCTCTCTTCCGGCTGGACAACTCAGGCGTGGGCGAACTGCGCATGGACTACCTGAGGCCGGATACGGCCCAGACCCATGGCGATGACCGCCTTCGGCTGGCGGGAACCCTGGGCGTGGCCGAGTATCAGTACACCACGGGCGTCACCATCGTCACCAGTGGATCGAAAAGCCGCGTGATCGAAAATCTGCCCGAAGAAGGGTCGCTCTTCGCCGATTTCCTTGAGCACGTCTACCTCGGCAAACCAACGCTCCTGCCAACGGCCGATTGCATCCGCGTGAACCTCATCTCACTCAAGGCGCGCGAAGCGGCGGAGCGTGCGGCGGTCCTGAAAATCTAACCCGCCTTCCGGCCTGGCCCGGTTTCCGGTAACATGGTTCGCCATGTGCCAATCCAGCCGAAGGAACTTCATCAAATCGGCGGCGGCCGCTCCAGCCGCTGCTCCCCTGGCCGCCGCCGCGGAAGCCAGGAACGCAAAGAACGGCGCACGCAAGCCGTACCGTGCCTCCGGGTTCGCACCCGCCGGCGCCCCCGTCAAGATCAGCGAGAACCTCTTCCTGTTTGAGGACACCGCGAACGTCTACATCATCCGCGACGGGCGCCGGGCCATCCTGATCGACTTCGGCAGTGGCGCCGTGCTGAATCACCTCAGTGCCCTGGGCATCTCCCAGGTCGACTGGGTCATCCACACCCACCACCATCGCGACCAATGCCAGGGCGACGCCAAAGCCGCCGCGCGCGGCATCCCCATCGCCGTGCCCGCCCACGAACATCACCTGTTCGACGACGCCGAAAACTTCTGGCGAAATCGCCGCGTCTACCACCTCTACTACGTCCGCAACGACTTCAACACCATCACCGAAAACATCCCCGTGGCGCGCCGCCTGGCGGACTACTCCACCTTCCGGTGGAACGACAAGCTGGACATCTTCGTCCTCCCCACCCCGGGGCACACCGTGGGGTCCATCACACTCATCGCCACCATTGATGGCCGGAAAACCGCCTTCACCGGCGACCTCATCCACTCCCCCGGCAAGATCCAGAACCTCTACGACACCCAGATCAACTACGGCGGAGCCGAAGGCATCGACTTCGGGATCTATTCGCTCGCCCGCCTGCGCGAACAGAAGCCTGCCCTGCTCTGCCCCTCTCACGGCGGCCCCATGCAGGACCCCGACTCCGCCATGGCCACCACCATCCAGCGCCTCATCGACTACTACCGTTTTCAGACCGGCGCCGCGCCCACTGAAGCCAACCGGCCCTTCGCCGTCAGCCCGCATCTGGTCTGCAATGACCAGACCACGTCCACCAGCTACGCCATCATCTCCAACAGCGGCAAGGCCATGTTCATCGACTATGGCTCGGCCTCCAGCAGCTACTTTGTAAACTTCGAGCGGGCAACGCCAGCCACGGACAGGATGCGGTTTGTCGAGCACTCCATCGACGAACTGAAGCGGAGCTATAGCTTGAAGTCCATCGATGTCGCCATGCCCAGCCACATGCACGACGACCACATGAACGGCTTCCCGCATCTGGCGCGCCACCATGGGACCAAGATCTGGTGCTACGAGAACATGGTGGACATCTTTCAAAACCCGCGCGGCCACAACCTGGGCTGCATCCTCGGCGAGCCCTTTCAAGTGAACCGCTCCTTCAAACACGGCGAGCGCTTCCGTTGGGAAGAGTTTGAATTCGAAGTGGCCCACTCACCCGGCCACACCGAATATCAGATGGCGCTTTTCGTCAACATCGATGGCAACCGCGTGGCATTCACCGGCGATGCCCTGTTCCCCAACCCCCGCAACGATGGAAGCCTGCGCCACAATCTGGTCTTCCGGAATCACGTCGAAAATGACTCACACCTGAAGTCAATCCGGAATCTCATCGCGCGCGAGCCCACCATGCTCGCCCCCGGACACGGCAAGCCATACCCCGTCGACAACGCCATCCTCACCGCCACGGAGCACAAACTGCGCCGCCAACAGCAGTTCTTCTTCGACCTTCTACCCGAGGGACAAACGGACTTCGGCCTTGACCCAAGCTGGGTGAAACTCTACCCCTACCAGATGTTGGTCAAGGCCGGCGCCGAACAGACCTGCGAAGCGCGTGTCGCCAACTACAAATCCACCCCGATGAAAGTGGAAGTGGCCCTGGTGGCGCCCGCCGAATGGAAGGTGGAGCCTGCCGTCCTGAAGGTGGATGTGCCCGCCAAAGGCCATGCCCACGCGCCGTTTACCTTGCGCATTCCCAAGGATTGGGCGGGCGCAAGCCCACGGTTCGCCATCGCCGCCGACGTGGTCTGCGACGGGAAATACCTGGGCCAGATCACCGAAGCCGTGGTCGACGTCGCCTGAAACCGCTTACCGCCGCCGGCGGATCAACGCGGCAAGCAGCGCACCCGCAACCAGCACCACGGTGCCAGGCTCGGGAATCGCTTCCATGGTGATGATTCTCAACTGGTCCCCGGGAGAGCTTGCCGTCAGGTCAAGGAAGAGCGTTCGCCGGTCGGCCGACAACTTCAGGCGCTCTGGCCCCAGTTCCAGGCCGCGAGCCTGGAAAAACGGGTTCAACGGATACGGCGCCGCCGCCACGCGGAGAAAATCTGTTTGGGCAAGCGACGCGTCGTGGACCAGTACTCCAAGCACCATTTCATTGGCGCCGAACGTAATCGTTCCCATGCTGGTGTGGTTCGAGATCGGATCCTGGTAAGCGTAGTAGCTGTTGATCCGCTTGAAGGCGGGGACCGTTGGGCCGCCCATGCTGACGATCTGAACCTGGCTGGTACCCGAGCCGTCTCCGTAGTACTTGGTGGGATCCGCAAGGTCCGAATCGAGCACGATCGGACTGCGGAAGGCGAAGCCCTTCAGTTCATCCCAAACATGGATGGGGCAAACCGTGCAGTTGTCATTGAACCCGTCCGCGATATAGGTGGCCGCCGCTTGGGTTTCCAGGACGACGTCGCCGGACGAGGCGATGATTCCGGCGCTGAGCGCCGCAGGTGAGAGGGCAAGACCCATCAGAACGTGCATTTTCATAGGACTGTGTTCCTTCCGATTGAAATTGGGCCATTAGCCAGGCCCTTAGCCGCCCAGTGTACACCAACATCAACGCGGCACACGTCCCAGCGTGGCAAGATAGGTTGGATGGAAGTGATCAGCGGCCACACCGGCTGGATTGAAGTGATCTGCGGCCCGATGTTTTCAGACAAGAGCGAGGAATTGATCAGAAGGCTGCGCAGGGCTATGATCGCGCGGAAACGTGTCCAGGTCTTCAAACCCGCGATCGATGACCGTTACTCGGTTACCGAAATCGTCTCCCATGGCGACAGCCGCCTCCCCGCCGAAACGGTAACCAGCGCAGCCGAAATTCTCAAGAAGCTCGACTGGCGCACGCAAGTGGTTGGAATCGATGAGCCGAACTTCGTCGCCGAAGGCCTGGTGGAGGTGGCCAACCAGTTGGCCGACAGCGGCAAGCAGGTCATCCTTTCCGGACTCGATACCGACTACATGGGCCGTCCGTTCGCTCCCATCCCGGAACTGCTCGCGCACGCCGAATCCATCACCAAGATGCTCGCCATCTGCATGCGCTGCGGCAACCCCGGCAAGCACACCCAGCGTCTGGTCGAATCCGATGACCTCATCGTCGTTGGCGCCGCCGGGTTGTACGAAGCCCGCTGCCGGCGCTGCTTTGAGCCTGGCGTCCCCAAGCAGGAGTACCTGGAGTTCGCGAAACCGCGCCTCGCCAAGGCCGCCGCACGCCTCGACTAGCGCCGCCCGCCAACGCTAATCCGAAGTGTTGCCGAAGACGCGGTCGAAGATCTTGCCCACGTTACGCAGCTGGCGGTCAAGCGCGAACGCCTTGGCGATCTGGTCCGGAGCCAGGTGCGCCCGGATATCGGGATCAGCCTCAATCGCCGCGCGGAAATCGCCGCCTTCCTTCCAGCAGCGCATCGCATGGCCCTGCACCACCCGGTACGCCGTCTCCCGCAGCATGCCGGCCGCCGCCAGGTCCAGCAGAAGCTGCCCGGAAAAGACCAGCCCTCGCGTCAGGTCCACGTTCTGCTGCATGCGCGTCGCATCCACAACCATGCCCGATACCAGCCACGTTGTCTTGGCCAGCAGATAGTCCGTAAGGATCGTCGAATCAGGCAGGATCACGCGCTCAACCGAAGAGTGCGAGATATCCCGCTCATGCCACAGCGCAATGTTCTCATACGCCGCCTGTACGTTGGACCGGATCAGACGCGCCAGCCCGCAGATCTGCTCGCACGTCACCGGATTCCGCTTGTGCGGCATCGCGGATGACCCCTTCTGTCCGGCGGCGAACGGCTCCTCTGCCTCCCGCACCTCGGTCCTCTGCAGGTGGCGTACCTCAAGCGCGATCTTCTCGCAGGTGGCGGCAATCAGCGCCAGCACCGCCGTGTAGTGCGCATGCAGATCCCGTGAAAGAACCTGCGACGAGATCGGCGCCGCGCGCAGCCCGATCCGCGCGCAGATCCGCTCCTCGGCCTCCGGATCCAGATGCGCGAACGTACCCACCGCGCCGGAGATTTTTCCCGTCCGCATCTCATCGGCGGCACGGTCGAAGCGGGCGGCATTGCGCCGCAGTTCGTCAAACCAAAGCGCCGCCTTCAGACCAAACGTCACCGGCTCGGCGTGGATGCCATGCGTGCGGCCAATCTCCACCGTGTCGCGATGGGCGAACGCCAGCGTCCGAAGCGCCTCAAGCAGTCCGGCCAGCCCCGTGCTGATCAACGTCGAAGCCTGCGCAATCTGCAGCGCCTGCGCCGTGTCCACCACGTCATTCGACGTCAGCCCGTAATGCAGCCAACGCGAAGCCTCGGCATGCCCGGCCGCCTTCATGGTCTCCGCCACCGCCGTCGTGAAAGCGATCACATCGTGCTTCACCTCGGCTTCAATCGCCTGAATGCGTTCCACCGTGAATCCGGCGTGCGCCCGCAGCAATCGGGCCGCCTCCACGGGCACGTCGCCCATGTCCGCCAGGGCCTCGGAGGCGGCAAGTTCCACCTCCAGCCACTGCCGGTACTTGTTGTCCTCACCCCAGATGCGGCGCATGGCGGGCCGCGTGTAGCGTTGAATCATGATGTGGTTGGAAAGGGCTCCCGGTCTACCGGTTGAACAGGAATGCGTTGCTGTTCAGCAGGGCCCAGAGAAGATCCTGAGCGCGTTCGGCCCGGTTCGACCCCTTGCGAAGATAAGTCTGCGCGTAGTCGATCTCGGCTGGCTCCGGCGGCCGGCTCAACGCCGCCTGGTACAACTCCTCGACAATCTTGCGATCCGTCGCGCCTGAAAGCACCAGCTTCGCCACACGGCCTTCCGAATCCGCAATGGCGTCCGCAATCGTCGAACCGTTCACCAGGTTCAAGGCCTGCACCAGGCTGACATCGGAACGCCGTTCGCACTCGCAGCTTGTCTGCCGCTCCGGCCGGCCGAATAGATCCAGGAAGCCGCCCTTGTCGACGTTGGCATCCGGGAAGTCCTGTGCCTTGGAATCGTCGGGCAGCGTGGCCACACGCGGCTTCACGCCCGCGGCAATATAGATAGCGTCATAAAGCTGCTCGGCGGAAAGACGCCGCGCATAGGCACGCGAGAAGTTGATCTCATCGTTCGCGTTCCATTCATTGGGCTGAAAGCTCAGCTGATACGCCCGCGAATTGACAATGGTCTTGATCAGGTGGCGCAGGTCATGGTTGTGCGCCGCGAAATCCGCGGTCAGCGCTTCAAGCAGCGCCGGATTCGAGGGAGGATTCGAGGCCCGGATGTCATCCACCGGGTCAATGATGCCGCGTCCCATGAAGTAGCTCCAGAACCGGTTCACCAGGGCCTTGGCGAAGTACGGATTCTCCTTCGCGGTAAGCCATTCGGCCAGGCTCTCGCGAAGCTCGGCTTCGCGCACACTGAACTTCCCGCCGCCAAACAGGAACTTGGCGTCCATCACCCGGCCGTCCTTCGGGTGCATGATGTGGGCGTCCTCGCGCTTATCGAAGATCACTTCCTCCTCGGCGTCGGCGCCGGTCTTCGAACCTACGCCCGCGAAGAAGGCCGCCATCTGGAAATACTGATTCTGGGTCCATTGCTCGAAGGGATGGTCGTGGCACTGCGCGCACACCATCCGCACACCCATGAACAGTTGCGTCATGTTCTCCATGGCCACCTTGGCTTCCTTGTTGAAGCGGAAGAAGTTGGCCGGAGGATTCTGGAACGTCGAACCCTTGGCGGTCACCAGTTCACGTACCATCTGGTCATAGGGACGGTTCGCCGCCAGCGATTCGCGGATCCAGTCGCGAAACGCCCACATTCCCTTGTCGCCCAGCTTGTTGCGATTCACTTGCAGCAGGTCGCCCCACTTCACGGACCAGTGGTTCACGAACTCGGGCCGCGCCATCAAACGGTCAATCGCGGCCGCCCGCTTGCGGCGCGTCTCCGTCTTGTCGGCCACGAAGGCGCGAAGCTCTTCAGGCGTGGGAGGCAGCCCTGCCAGGTCCAGCGAGACCCGGCGCAGGAACTCCGCATCGGTGGCAAGCGGCGACGGCTGAACACGAACCCGCTGCAGCTTGGCGTGGATGAACTTGTCGATATAGTTGAACTCGGCCGGCGCCTGCCAGGCAAAGCCGGGCTTGTCGCTCAGCACGGTGATGTTGATCACCGAAAGCTTGCCCTCATACCGCACCAGCAGCGCGGCTTCGCCCTGCCGGAAGGTCGACACTCTTCCGTCACCCGCCACATCGGCCACTTGCGGAACGGTGGAGGAATACTGCGCATCCTGCGACACATCGCGCTGCTTCCCGTCGGCATAGTGCGCGATCACCTTCATCGCCGCCGCCGCGGTGGGCTTTTCAAAGAACAGATCGCCAGGCGTGACGTCCAAACGCGTCACCTGGGCCGATACCGGATCGCCGTATGGCGCGCCGTCGCGCAGCCACCGCAGCACGGTCTGATAGTAGGTGGAGGCCGGGTCCAGCCGCAGGCCGCCCCCGTGCGGAATCGACATCGTCGGCTTCAACAGGATCAGCGAATTCTCGGGCTCCGTGCGGTTGTAGCGCCGCCCCGCCATGTCGTGGAGAATCGCCCGGTAATCGAACTCCGTGTCGTAGCCGCGCAAGGAAAGCTTGAAGCCAGCCTTACCCTTAGCCCCGCCATGGCAGGGGCCCGAGGTGCAGCCCACCTTGTTCAACACCGGCATCACGTCCCGGATAAACGTAACTTCCTGGGCCGGCAGAAATACGGGCAGAAGCCCGACGGCCGCCACAGGCCGAAGCCATGCCTTGGTCCACAGTTCCCGGAGGTTGCCATCGCGCCGCATTGCTCTATTCTATGCCAGGGGGGCGCGCGATTCCACGCCGCCCGGCTATTCGAATCGCTGAGCGAACGTAATCCGGTTCCCGTCCCTATCCAGCACCTGGAAGTCGCGAAGTCCCCAGGCCCGGCTTACCGGAACGCCCAGCACACGAGCGCCGCTGGCCGTCAACTCCGCGTGAAGCTGGTCAGCGTTCTCAATGTAGACCTCGAACCCCGCCGGCCCCGGATTCGCTGGCGACCGTGGAACCAGCAGCACAGTGATCAGGTCGCGATCCATCACGCCCAGATCGTCCTGCTGGTGGTTGATCCGAAATCCCAGCACATCCCGGTAATAGTCAACCGCCGCCGCAACGTCCCCGCACGGCAGTTCGGGCAGCGTCTGTTGCAGCATGGGAGCCGGGCATGGCGCATCGGGCTCCGCGAACGTTTCACCGAACCAAAGCTGATTGCCCTCCGGGTCTGTGAGGCCAAACAGCCGGTACTTGATCCAGTTCACCCGCGCCACCGGTCCCGGGTGCGCGCCCCCGTCCTCAAGCGCCCGGCGTAGAGCCTCCAGCCCTTGCACCTCAAGAAAAACCATCGCCGGCTCAACGGCTTCGAAGCGCAAACGAACCGGGCCGTGGATCGCCTCCACGGCCCCTTCGTTCATCAGAATCTCAAAGCCCAGCACGTTCCGGTAGAACACGGCCGCCGGGCTCTGGCTGTTGGCGGCGTCCCGCACCCCTACCGTGCACATCACTGGCGCGGTAAAGGAGTACGGCATCGCCACGGTTAGTTGTTCGGCAGCGTGCCGGAGACGTAGAACGTCTGCCACTCCGCCCGGCCCTGGCCTCGCAGTGCCGCGGCAGGGGTCCGCATCACACGGAACGCCACGGGATCTCCCGGCTTCAGGGATGACTGCACCCGGCGAACATCGTCCGTTGACCCAACCGGCTGCCGGTTGATCGAAACGATCAGGTCATTGTCCTGCAACCCGATCTCGTCGGCGAACGAGTCCTCTTCCACGCGGGTTACCAGCACGCCTTTGATATCGTCCTTCAACCCGAACCGCTCCCGCTCCTGGTCACCCAAAGGCCGGATCGCGATGCCGAACTTGGCCTGCGACGCCGATTCCTCACGCGTGGGTTCCGGTGTCCTGTTGCCGGAAACGCGTGGATCGTCACGGAAAATCTCAAGGCGATCGGCGATCACCACCTTGAAGTCCTGCTTCACTCCATTGCGGTCCACCTGCAACGTAACGCTGTCGCCGATGGGCGTATCGGCCACACGGGCCACCAGGTCGTCGCCGTCCTTCACGGACTTCCCGTTGATCGCCAGAATGATATCCTCGGCGCGAAGGCCCGCCTTGTGCGCCGGGCCGTCTTTCTTCACGTCGCCCACAATCACTCCGCCCGAGTACCCCATGGCCTTCAGTGTCTCCGGCTTGTCGTTCTTATTGAACGTGATGCCAATCGACCCGCGTGTCACCCGGCCGTGCTTGATGATGGAGTTGTAAACCTTCACCGCCAGATTCATCGGCAGAGCGAATCCCACGCCCTGATTCCCGCCGGACTCGGTGGCGATCGCCGTGTTCACGCCAATCACCTCTCCGCGGATGTTCAGCAGCGGGCCGCCGCTGTTCCCAGGGTTGATGGCGGCATCGGTCTGAATGAAGCGCTGGAACTGCGCCGGTGAGTTGATGTCCCGGCCCTTCGCGCTGACAATGCCCGCCGTCACCGTGGCCTCCAGACCGAACGGCGAACCGATCGCCACCGCCCAATCGCCCACCTGCACCGCTTCCGAGTTGCCGATCTTGGCAGGCAGCAACTGCCGGCCCGCGGCAATCTTGATCACCGCGATGTCAGTCTCGATATCGCTGCCGATCACCTTCGCCTTGTGCTCCACCGCATCGCCCTGGATCTTTACCTTGATATGGTCGGCCTTGTCGATCACGTGATGGTTCGTGATGATGTAGCCGTTCGGATCCACGATAAATCCCGTGCCCGTGCCCTGCCGCTTGAACGGCCGTGGACCCGCCTGGGGGCCGCCACCGCCACCGCCGCCGAAGGGTTGATTGCCAAAAAACCGGCGGAGAAAATCGGGCGTCGGTTCGTCCCCACCCTCGTCGTCATCGTCATCCGCCTGCGGGCGGCGCTTGCGCTGGCTGGCGGCCTTCGGCGTATAGTCCGTGCTGATGTTCACCACGGTGGGCTCAAGCCTCTTGGCCAAAGCCGTAAATTCGTTGGGCGCCGTCTGCGCGGCCGGCACAACCAGCGGCGTCGCGTCAGGAGCGGCCTGTTGCTCCTTGGCGGCCTTCACTCCGGTGTTGACCACCGTTCCAATCAGGATGCCTATGGCAAGCGTCGCGAGCAGCATGCTCATGGAAAGAAACTTCTGTTGTTTCACTTTGTCCAGTACGTTCATGGTGAGACTACTCCAATGTTCTCATTATAGATATGCCCGATCGGGCGTGAAATCTTCCCCTGCCCTTACACCACCCGGCCCCTCCCCGGCGCAAGTTCCACCACCAGCACGCCAGCCAGAATCAAAGCCGCGCCCCAGGCCGCATTCACCGCCAGGCCTTCTCCCGTCATCCACACAGACGCAAGCCAGGCGAAAACCGGTTCCGTGGCGAACAACAGAGCCGCCCGTGTCGCGGTTGTGTGCTGCTGGGCCCACGTCTGCACCCCAATCGCCACCGTGGTGGCGAGCAGACTGGTCCACACCAGCCACCAGCCCAGCCTGGGCGACAGCCGGAAATAAGGCTCTTCCACCCACCAGAACGTACCCAACGCGGCCCCCGCCGTCACCAAAAGCTGAATCAGGGTCAGGGAATCCGGGTTCGCCCGGGCGCGCGGATCCGCCAGCACAATCAGTTGGCCGGCAAAAGCAATGGCGCACCCCACGGTCATCAGATCGCCCTTTCCCATCTCGAACTTCAGCGCGCTCCCCAACCCGTCAAAGGTCATGAACGCCATGCCAAGAGTGGCAATCAGCGTTCCCAGGATCTCGTTCACCCCGGGTCTACTGCGATAGACGGCGCTCGCCGCCAAAGGTACCACCACGATGTACAGTCCCGTCAGGAAGGCCGATTTCGGGGCTGACGTGTATCGCAGCCCTGCCGTCTGCAACAAGTGGCCCAGTGCCAGGAAAACGCCGCCCAGAAGCCCCGCCTTCAGCGCCGGCCCCGACCACTCGAACTTCCGGCGCAACGCCGCCATGCCGGAAGCCAGAAACACACTCGCCAGCGTGAATCGCACCGCCAGAAACACCAGCGTCGAGGTGTCCCGGAGTGACTCTTTGATGACAACAAACGTCACACCCCAGACGAGCGTGGCGGCAACCAGGGAAATCTCGGCGAGCGTGCGCAAAGCGGACCTCCATCGTGTCAAAACGCCCGCTCCCGGCGCAAGCAGACTCGGCGCCGCCGCCCGCCATCTTGAACTCACGCTCATCCGGCAAACTGCCCTGATAAACTAGTACAAGACACATGGCTTCCAAGCAACCTGAACCGGAAAAGAACGCCCTCGCCGATGTCGGCGCCTGGGCGCCGCCCGTCGCGGTGGGCTGGCTGGTGCCCGGCGGGGGACATCTGATGCTCAAGCGGCCCCTGCGCGCCGCCATGCTGGGCGGAGCCGTGGCCATCACTTTCCTGCTGGGTCTGTTGATGCGCGGAGCGTTCTTCGTCCCCCAGGAAGGCGACCTGCTGACCGTGGTGATTCACCGCGGCGGCTATATCGCCGACATGTGCAGCGGCCTGCTCTACTTCCTGGCCACGTGGCTCGGCTACGATCAGCCCGATGTCGCGGGCCACGTCCATGACTATGGCACCAAGTTCCTGGCCGCGGCCGGACTCATGAATGTGCTCGCCATGGTGGATGCCTTCGAAATCGCCACCGGACAAAAGGACTGACCCGCCATGCCCAAAATGAGCCTTTCCCACTTTGAAGCCACGCTGCTGTTCAGCATCCTGGCCAGCGTCGTGCTGGGCGTGGTCACCAAGCGCACCGACCGCGAGCGCCTCCGCTACGGCCTCTACTGTCTGGCCTGCTTTGCTGGCAGCATTTTCGGCGCCGGCTGGGTGATGTACTTCATGCACCTCTAGAGGGTTGCCGCCAACTGGCCGGCAAAGGCCGGGGCAGCCTCGCGGCGTCCAGCCAACGCCGCCGCCCAGTGTCCGTTTTGCCGGCTGTTATTAGGAGACGCGCCGCCATGAAAAGCTTTTACATCGAAACGTTCGGTTGCCAGATGAACGCCCATGACTCGGAGAAGGTCGTCGGCACCCTGCTCGAACGGGGCTACGAACAGGTGGAGGAGCCCGCCGGGGCAGACCTCGTCCTTTACAACACCTGCAGCATTCGGGACAAGGCCGAACAAAAAGTCTTCTCCCGCCTGCAGCAGTTCAAGAAGGAATCGAAAGGCAAGGTGTTCGGGGTGCTTGGCTGCGTGGCGCAGCAGGAAGGTGAGCGTATCTTCGAGCGTGCGCCCCACGTCAGCCTGGTCTGCGGCTCAGCCAGCTACACGCGTCTGCCTGAACTCCTCGTCCAGATCGAACGCGGCGACCGCCGCGTCACCGGCCTCAGCCTTGATACCGAAGAGACCTTCGAAACCCCCTTGACCCGGCGCGACAATCCCCACCGGGCCTACATCACCATCATCGAAGGCTGCGACAAGTCCTGCGCCTACTGCGTGGTGCCGTTCACACGCGGCCCCGAACGCAGCCGCACCGGCGCTTCCATCATCGAGGAAGCGCGGCAGCTCGCATCCATGGGCTACACCGAGATCCAGCTGCTCGGCCAGAACGTCAACAGCTACCTCGACCCGTCGCCCGAAGGCTGGAACTTAGCCCGCCTTCTGCGCGAAATCGCCCGCGTGCCCGGTCTTCGCCGCGTCCGCTTCACCACCTCGCACCCGCGAGACTTCGGGCGGGACATCATCGAAGCGATCGATGAAAATCCGGTCCTCTGCAACCACGTGCACCTGCCCGTGCAATCCGGGGCGGACTCCGTTCTGGCCCGCATGCAGCGCCTCTACACACGGTCCGATTACATGCGGCGCATCGACTGGATGAAGAACTCTCCACGCCAGATCGCCATCACCACCGACATCATCGTCGGCTTTCCCGGAGAAACCGAAGACGACTTCAAGCAGACTCTCGCTCTTCTCGACGAAGTGGAATACGATTCGCTCTTCAGCTTCAAATACTCCAAACGGCCCAACACGCCGGCCCTCGCACTCGACGAACACCTGAGCGAGGACGAAAAGGGCGCCCGTCTCACCATCCTCCAGGAGAAGCAGCGGGCTATACAGATTCGCCGCAATGCCGATCTTGTGGGCAGGACCGAAGAGGCGATGATCGAAGGCTTCAACAAGGCAACCGGGCAGTGGATCGGGCGCACGGCCCAGAACCGTACGCTCAACTTCACTCTGCCCGATGGCTTGCCCGTCCCGGCGCCGGGCCGGTACATGCCGGTCCTGGTGACCCGGGCGGGTGCGAACTCCCTGGCCGGCGAAGCGGTGCGGACAGCGTGACGAATTCTGTTGTAATGAAAGTGGGGGGACGACAATGGAAGTCGAAATGAAGATCCGAACGCTCATGATGGACCCGGTCACGCAGATGCCCATCGTCATTCTTCGCGATCTGGGCGGCAACACCATCCTGCCCATCTGGGTGGGCGTCTACGAGGCCAATGCCATCGCGCTTGAGATCGAAAAGGTCGCCACGCCGCGGCCCATGACCCATGACCTCATCAAGATGCTGCTCATGGGGCTGGAAGCGCGCGTGCAGAAAGTGGTTGTCAACGAACTGAAGGACGATACCTTCTACGCCCTCATCTGGATCGAGAAGAACGGCGAGTACATGTGCGTGGATGCGCGGCCCAGCGACGCACTGGCCCTCGCGCTGCGGCTCGATTGCCCCATCTACGTGGAAGAGAGCGTGCTCAAATCCTCGCGCGTCGCCTCCCAGGCCTCGGATAAGGTGAACAACGAAGAGTTGAAGCGCTGGCTTGAGAACCTGAACGACGAGGATCTCGGCCGCTACAAGATGTGACCGCCCTTTTCGAACGCCTGGCCTCGGCCGGCATCCAACTCGCACCCGCTTCGGAATCGGCAAAGTTCTTCGTCTTTGAACGCAACGGCTGCGTCGCTCTTGTGGAACGGACCGGCGACGAGTTCGGGCGCATTGGCGCATCGGGCCGTCTCACCGAGCAAGGATTCGCCGTGCTGCAATGGCGCGGTGCGGAGGTCTGGCTGGTGGGGCGCGGACATGAAAAACCGGCCACCGCGGACCAGGCGGCCGAAATCCAGGCTTTTTCGAAGGATCTGAAGGCCGCTCTCAGCGGTTCGCCGGCGTAACCTCGGGCATCGGGTGCCGGAACCGCCCTTCGAAGATCTCATCAAAGATCCCCAGCATCTCGCTGTGAATCGTTCCGTTATCCGCCAGAAGATGACGGCCCCGCAGGTCGAGCGGCGAACCCGTCATCGCCGACACTTCCCCGCCCGCCTCACGCACCAGAAGTGCGCCCGCCGCCATGTCCCAGGGATTCAGGCCGAACTCCCAAAAAGCCTCCAGCCGCCCGCAGGCAACATAGGCCAGGTCCAGCGCCGCCGCGCCCGCCCGGCGCACCCCATGGCTCAGCATCGCCAGTTGATAGTAGAAGTGCACGTTGACGTTCAGGTGCCGCTTGCGGCTGGGAAACCCGGTCGCCACCAGGCTGTCTTCCACGCGCTTCGCCTTCGACACATGGATCCGCCGGTTGTTCAGCCAGGCGCCTTCACCCTTGGCGGCGTGAAACATCTCATCGCGCACCGGATCGTACACCACGCCCGCGATCAGTTCACCGGCCCGTTCCAGGCCCAGCGTCACGTTGAACATGGGAAAGCCGTGCGCGAAGTTGGTCGTTCCATCCAACGGATCGACGTACCAGCGGTATTCGGAGGCCGATTCATTGCCCCCGCCTTCCTCGGCGACAATCCCATGGCTTGGGTAGCGCGCCTGCAGCCGCTCCACAACCAGCCGCTCGCTGGCGCGGTCGGCTTCAGTCACCAGATCGAAGTCGCCCTTTAGTTCGAATCCTGTACGGCCCAGGTAGTGGATGAGAACGGCGCCGGCTTCGCGGGCGGTCTCAATGGCGGTGTCGAGATAAGAAGCCATGCTTCAGACGGAAGAGGAGGAATCCAGTTCCCACAGATACTTCACCCGGTCCTTGAACAGGAACAGATTCGGTTCACCCTCCCGCGTCAAACGCAGAAAGGTGGCATCGAAGAACTCCACCACGCCGGTCAACTCACGTCCGTCATCCAGTTTCACCCCAACCGGCTTCGCGGCGGCAGCCAGGGCCTTGAGATACTCGGTTTCCTTGAGCGTCGTTTCCGGTGCGCGGGTCTTTTTGTGGGCCATGGAAGAAGAAGCGGAAGGAGTCAGCGTGCGGCGGGATCCGCATCCCCATAATAGCCACTGCGGGCCCGCACCTGCAAACCCGGCCGCGTCACCGTGAGCTTGAGCGTATGGAAACGATTGCGTGTCAGCGGCACCTGGCGCGGATAATATCCAAGCAGGTACTGCGTGCGCAGGTCATTCAGAATGCGCCCGAAGGCAGCGTCCAGGGCCGCTCCCGCGGTCACGGAAAAGCTCTGCCCGCCCGTTCCTGCCGCAAACTGCGCCAGTGCGTTCTCGCCGCCGGTGTTCCGCCCGGCAGGGTTCTTCACCGGCACAACGACAATCGGATAGATCACCCCGTCGGCGCGATGCGCCGCCTCCATGGCATCGTGGAACTTGATCCGGCTGGTGGTATCGCCGCCATCCGTCACCACAATCATCACCTTCCGGCCATCACGCTGGGCCAGGTCCTGGGCCGCCAGATAAATCCCGTCGTAGAGCGACGTCCCCGCCTCGCCCCGCAGGTTATTCAAAGCCGATTCGAGCCGCCCCATCCTGCGCGTAAATCCGCTCTCCTGCTTCACCTGCCAGTTGAAGCTGTAGATCGCCACTGAGTCCTTCTCATTGCCCTCTCCAAGAAAGGCTTTCAGAAAGCGCTGGACGCTTTCCACTTCCACCTTCAAATCCTTCGCCGTCGAGCCGCTGGTGTCAACCAGAACTGCAACCGAGAGCGTCTGTTCGCTCGACCGCTCAAAGAGCGCGATCTCCTGGCGGGCGCCGTTGTCGGTGAGCGTGAATTCATCGCGGGTGAGATCACCCACCGGGCGGCTGCCGTCCGTCACCGTGGCCAGCACACGCACCAGCTTCACGTCCACGCGAATCACGGGATCCTGCGCCGCCGCCCCTGCCAATGCCGCCGCAAGCCAGACGGACAGCATCATGCAGGGCCGCCAGACGCCTTCTGCAGCGTGTTGTCCCAGTCCCCCTCCACCCACACCTCGCCGTCCTCGAAGTACTCTTTCTTCCAGATCGGCACCGCTTTCTTCAACCGGTTGATGCCCTCCAGCGCCGCATCGAACGCCGCGCGCCGGTGCGGCGACGCCACGATCACCGTCACACTCGCCTCGCCAATTTCAAGCCGCCCCAGACGGTGGATCATCGCCACGCGCCCCACGCTGTGCCCGGCTGCGATCTCGCGGCCGATCTCCGCCATCACGCGCACCGCCATCGCCTCATAACACTCGTAGTCGAGAAAGCGCGTGCGGCGCCCGCGCGTGTTGTCGCGCACAATGCCTTCAAACGTGATCACCGCGCCGTCGGAGCCCTGCTGAACGCGCCGCGCCGCGGCCGCCGAATCGATGGGCTCCCGGGTCAGCGCGAAGAAGTGGCCGGCCTCGTCTTCAATCAGGTGTGTGAACCCGCGCCCGCCGCTCACCGGGGGAAGCAGAGCGATCTCGTCGCCATCCTCCACGGCCGCTGTCACCGGGGCGAAATTCTGGTTCCGTGCAAGCACAATGCTCCTCGACATCTGTTCCAACCGCGGATACATCGACGCATAGCGCTTGAACACGGTTTCAAGCGTGGCGGGGCCGTCAAGTTCAATCACCTCTTCGGCGCGAGAGACGATATCCTTCAACTGGCCGAAAAACAGAACCTTGACGCGCACCTTTTTTATTGTAGTCCGCGGCTCTCCGCGCAAGAATAGGCCGCGGGTCTCCGCACGGCAATAAGGCGCGGCTCTCCGCGCGACAATAGAACAATGCGCGCCGCCGCCTTCATCCTCCTCGCCCTGCCCCTTGTCCATGCCGCGGATCCCGTCACCCACCGTGCCATCTGGCTCATGAAACGGGTGGGCGCCCCGGCGGTCAGTCCGAATGGCAAATGGGTGGTGTTTCCCGTTCTTGAGCCGGCCTACGACGAACGCGACCAGGTTTCCGATCTGTGGATCGTCCCCGCCGATGGCTCCGCGCCCGCGCGCCGACTCACTCACACCAAGGCCGGTGAATCGGGCGTCGTCTGGAGCCCCGACAGTTCCTCCATCGCCTTCACCTCCCGCCGCGAAGGCGATGAGGCCTCGCAGGTTTACGTACTGCATGTCAGCCAGCCCGGCGAGGCTCGCCGCATCACGAATCTTCTGCACGGAGCCTCGGCGCCCCGCTGGCGTCCCGATGGCGGCGCCTTGCTCTTCACCAGCACCGTCTATCCAGGAGCCGCGGACGATGAAGCCAACCGCGCGATTGCCGGCGAACGGAAGGCGAGAAAGCACAAGGCACGGGTCTATGAGTCGTTCCCGGTGCGCCACTGGGATCACTGGATCGATGAGCCGCGTGTGCATCTGCTGGTGCAGGAACTGGCCGAAGGCTCCAAGGCTCGCGACCTGTTCGCGGGCTCGAAGCTCGCCGCGGCGCCCGGCTTCGGCGGCGTGATGGGCTCCACCTCCGACGAGTTGCCTGCCGTCTGGACTCCGGACGGACAGTCCGTCATCTTCGCGGCGACCACCGGCCGCGACACCGCCGCGTTCGCCGAGGTTCGCACCCATCTCTACCAGGTCAGTGCGAACGGCGGGGAGCCTGCCGCCATCACTGCCGGCAGCGACAGCTTCACCAATCCCGTGTTCCGGCCGGACGGCAAGGCGTTCTACGCGCTCGCCGAAGCCGGAACGGGCAAGAACTACAACCTCGCAAGGATTGTACGGTTCTCATGGCCGCAAGCGGGCCGTCCCCAAGTCATCGCCCCGGCCTTTGACCGTTCGGCCGACACCATCGCTTTCAGCCCCGATTCGAAAACCGTCTACACCACGGCGGAAGACGCCGGCCACGTCAAGGTCTACAGCCTGCCCGCCGAGGGTGGCGCCGCGACGCTTGCCCTGGATGCTCCCAGGGGCCAGTACACCAACCTGGCTATCGGCGGCGCGGTGATGGCCGCCACCTTCGACAGCGCCGTCCAACCGCCGGAGGTTGTCCGCATCGACATCGCCGCCGGGCGGCACCAGGCATTAACCCGCTTCAACGCGGATGCCGCTGCGCGCATCGATTGGAAGCCGCTGGAGGAGTTCTGGTTCACCAGCAAGGGCGGACGCCGCATCCACAACCTGATCGCGCTGCCTCCCGGCTTTGACCCCAGCCGGAAGTATCCGCTCATCTCGATCATCCATGGTGGCCCGCACACCATGCACAAGGACTATTTCTTCCTGCGCTGGAACCCTCACCTGCTCGCCGCGCCGGGCTACGTCATCCTGATGACCAACTACACCGGCTCCACCGGCTTCGGCGAAGCCTTCGCCCAGGCCATTCAAGGCGACCCTCTCCGTACGCCCGGCGCCGAGATCGATCAGGCCGCCGATGAGGCCGTCAAGCGCTATCCCTACATCGACGCCACGCGCCTGGCCGCCGGCGGCGCCAGCTACGGCGGACATCTTGCCAACTGGCTGCAGGCCAGCACCACGCGCTACAAGTGCCTGCTGAGCCACGCGGGCCTCATCAACCTGGAATCCCAGTGGGGCACCAGCGACACCATCTACTCACGCGAGGTATCGAACGGCGGGCCGGTCTGGGAACAGGGCCCCGTGTGGCGGGAGCAGAACCCCATTCGCCACGCTGCCCGCTTCAGGACGCCCATGATGCTCACCGTGGGCGAGAACGACTTCCGGGTGCCGCTGAACCAGACGCTTGAGAACTGGAGTGTGCTGCAGAGGCTGAAGATCCCCCGCCAGCTGATCGTCTTTCCCGATGCCAATCATTGGATTCTCAAGGGCGAGGACAACCGGTTCTTCTACGGCGAAGTGCATGCCTGGTTCGCGAGGTGGCTGCGATGAGACGCCGCGAATTTCTTGCCGCGCCAGCCGCGCTGGCAGCCGCTCCGGCCGTGAAGGCCCTGACGTTCGATGTATTCGGCACCGTGGTTGACTGGCGCGGCAGCATCATCCGCGAGGGTGCGTCGTTCAACAAATCCCGTGGCCTCGAGGTGGACTGGGCGCGCCTGGCGGACCGCTGGCGCGCGGGCTATGGCCCCGCCATGAACCGTGTCCGCACCGGCGAACTGGGCTGGAAGAAGATCGATGAGTTGCATCGCATGATCCTCGATTCCCTTCTTGACGAGTTCGGGTTGGGGAAACTCGATGAGGCCGCACGGCGCCATCTGAACTTCGTCTGGCACCGCCTGGACCCGTGGCCTGACGCGGTTGCCGGCCTGGCCCGTCTGAAGACGAAGTACACCATCGCGCCGCTTTCGAACGGCAACCTCTCCCTGCTCACCAACATGGCCAAGCGGGCCGGGCTGCCGTGGGATTGCATCCTGTCGGCGGAACTGGCGCGGCACTACAAGCCGGACCCGGAAGCTTATCTCACCGCGTGCCAACTGCTGGACCTGCCGCCCGGCGAGGTGATGATGGTCGCCGCGCATCCGAACGACCTGCATGCAGCCCGGCGCGTCGGCATGCGCACGGGCTATGTCCCGCGGCCCCTCGAATTCGGCCCCGGCGTCAAGCGCGATGCGGCGCCGGCCGGGGAGTTCGACGTCACCGCGCGGGACTTCCCCGCCCTGGCCACCGCGCTCGGCTGCTGACCGCCCGGTAAGATGATTCTCATGGTGAGGGTGCTCGCATTCTGGCTGCTGGCTGCCGCCGCGGCGGTGGCACAACAGACGGGTGCTTCGATTGCCGGTCTGATCACGGACGCCCAAGGCGCGCCGATGCCGGGCGCGCGCGTGGTGGCCGTGCAACTGGAGACCGCGCAGGAGTATCCCACGCAGTCCAACCAGGAAGGCGCCTTTGTGTTCCGGGCGCTGCCCATCGGCGGCTACCGCGTCGAGGCGGAGGCCACCGGATTCCGCAAGCTGCAGCGCTCGGGCATCGTGCTCACCACGGGCCAGACGCTGGAACTGACATTGAAGCTGGAACTGGGCGCAACCTCGGAGGTGGTAACCGTGGAAGCCGACCCGCCGCTCATTGAAACGCGCACCTCCGACGCCAGTCAGTTGATTGAGGCCAAGACCATTGAAGACATGCCCATGGGGGATCGCCGGGCGTTGAACATCGTGGAGGTTGCGGGCGCGGCCGTCTTCGTGCAGAACGAGACCGGCGGCTCGCCCACCTTCTCGCTCGCGGGCGGGCGCGTCGGTTCCCAGATGTTCTGGATTGACGGCGGCGCCGGCCAGAACATGCGCCTGGGTATCGCCAGTTCGAATTGGGACCCGCCCATTGAGACCTTGCAGGAGATCCGGATCATGGGCAACGGCTTCTCCTCGGAGTTCGGCGCCTCGGCCGGCGGCATCATCATCGCCAACACCAAGGCCGGCACAAACAAGCTGCACGGGTCTCTGTTTGAGTACTTCCGCAACGAGGTTCTGGATGCGGCCAACTTCTTTTCGCCCGTCTCCGGCACGCGCCGCGAGAAGCCCGCCCTGCGCTTCAACCTCTACGGCGGCTCGCTCGGCGGACCCATCCGGCGGGACCAGACGTTCTACTTCGTGGCGCATCAGGGCACGCGGCGCAATGACGGTGTCATCCGCAGCCTCACCGTGCCGTCGCTGATCGAACGCGAGGGAGACTTCTCCGCCAGTGCCACTGCCCGCGGCGTGACGCCCGTCTACGATCCGTTCAGCGGACGCCTGGAAGGGACCGCCGTGCGGCGTACGGCGTTCCCTGGCAACATCGTGCCGCGTTCGCGATTCAACAGCGTGGGCGCGGCACTCATCCCGTTTTACCCGCTGCCGAACCGCGCGCCGGACGATGTGACCGGCGTCAACAACTACCGCGCCAACGAAGTGAACCGCACGCGGGGCGAGAACGTCACGGTGAAGATCGACCATGCGTTCAACAGCAATGACCGGCTCACGTTCCGCTGGCTGTGGAGCACCAGCGAGTCGGCGCGCAGCAGCGTCTATCCGGTGGCCGCGGCCGATACCGTCAATCAGTCCGAAGGCGCGACGTCTTTCTACTACGGCGCCTGGACCCGTGTGCTGACGCCCAGCGTGGTGAACGAACTGCGCTTTACCTATGGCGCCCGCAGCTTCCGCAGCTTCGCGCGCGGCTACCGCGAGGGTTGGCCCGGCAAGCTGGGCCTGAAGGGCGTCTCCGACGACTTCTTTCCGAACATGGCGCCGGCCGCCTACGCCCCGCTGGGAGCATCGTCGCAGGAACGCCGTCAGTTCCCCATCCGCCAGATGCAGTTCATCGAAAACATCTCCGTGCTGCGTGGGCGCAACAACTGGAAGTTCGGCGGAGAGTTCCGGCCTTCGAACAACTTCGAGGTGCTGCGGGCCACGGTGTCCGGGCGCTTTGTGTTCTCGCGCGGCATGTCTGGCATTCCAGGCAACACAAACTCCGGCAACGGCTTCGCCACCCTGCTTCTGGGCGTCCCCACCACCTACAACATCCGCGACACCGATGAACTCGACCGTCACAGCTACTACATCGCCTGGTTCGCGCAGAATGACTGGCAGGTGAACCGCTCGCTCACGCTCAACCTGGGCGTTCGCTGGGAAGCCGACACGCCGATGGCCGATGCCAACAACCGGATCAACAGCTTCGATCCCCTGGCCATCAATCCCGTGTCCGGCACGCCGGGCGTGGTGAAATTCCTCGGTGTGGGAGGTTACCGCACCTCTCCCTTCGATGGTGACTGGAACAACTTCGCGCCGCGAGCCGGCTTTGCCTGGCGGCCTTTCGGCCTGGAGAAGACGGTGGTTCGCGGCGGCTTTGGTGCGTTCTTCGCCCACCCGTTTGACCGGGCGGTGCCCAACTCCGCCACGCTGGGGTTTGAGCGTTCGGCCAACCTGGTGCTGCAGGACAACATCACGGCGATCCCGTATACGCTCACCAGCAATCTTCCCGTGCCGAGCCTTGAGCGGCTGCCGCTGGATGACCGCTTCGGGGCAACACCGCTGGCCGTCAATCCAACGCAGGCCGTTACTTACTTCGAGTCCAAGCGGCGCACCGGATACTCCCTGCAGCCGAGCCTTCGCATTCAGCATGAACTGCCCGGCCGGGCGATGGTGGAGTATGGCTACATTGGCAATCTGTCGCGCAAACTGGCTTCCGACAACATGAATACGAACCAGATTCCACCGGCTCTGTTGGCGCCCGGAGCAAACCGCCTGCACCGGCCCTTCCCTCAGTTCAGCCAGGTAACGCTGGTGGCGCCCGCTCTGGGTGTGAGCAGCTATCACGCGCTGCTGGTGCGGAGCGAAAAACGCTTCTCGCGCGGGTTCAACGCGATGGGCACCTACACGTGGTCGAAGACGCTGGACAACATGGATTCCGGCACGTCTGCCTTCGGTGACGAGGAGGGCAGTTTCTCCAACTTCTACAACCGCCGGGCCGATTACGGCCCCTCCACCATCGACATCCGGCACCGCGCGACGATGAGCAGCGTACTGCAACTTCCGTTCGGTCCAGGCCGCGCGTTCCTCAACCGTCCGGGCCTGCTTCAACGCCTGGCCGGCGGCTGGAGCCTGAGCGGCGTCTACGTGGTTCAGACCGGAGGACCCGTCACGGTGGCCACGCAGGTGAACAACACCTTCGCCTTTTCAGCCGGGCCCCAGCGGGCCGACATTCTCAGGAACCCGAATCTGCCCCCGGGCCAACGCACCATCCTTCGATGGTTCGATACTTCAGCTTTTGCCCAGCCCGCGGACTACACTTTTGGCAATCAGGGCATGGGCCACATCCGCGCACCGGGTTTGATCACCCTCAACGCGGCCCTGCTGCGGGATTTCCGGCTGGGTGAGGGGAAGCGGGTGCAAGTGCGCGCCGAAAGCTTCAATCTGCCCAATCTCACGAACTGGAACACGCCCGCCAACGTGTTTCAGGGCCCGGGCTTCGGCGTGATCAGCGCGGCGCGGCCGGCCCGGCAGATCCAGCTTGGCGCGCGTGTGGTGTTCTAGCCCATCAGTCCAGCCTCTTACGGAACCGGGCCGCGCTCAGGGTGAGAATCACCACGCCGAACACGGCCAGCGTGGCGAACTGCGGCCAGTGAACATCAAAGCCCGAGCCCTTCAGGAAGACACCGCGGACGATCTCCAGAAAGTAGCGGTTTGGGTTAATCAGCGTGAGCCACTGGACGGCTTCCGGCATGTTGCGGATGGGGAAGGCAAAGCCGCTCAGCATAAAGGCCGGTTGGAAGAAGAAGAACGTGGACATCATGGCCTGCTGCTGGGTGCGCGACACCGTGGAGATGAACAGTCCGAAGCCGAGGGTGCTGAGGATGAACAGGCAGGCACTGGCGAGCAGGAAAGCAGCGCTGCCCCGGAAAGGCACCTTGAAGATGATGAGCGCGGCGGCCGTCACCAGGAACAGGTCAAAGATGCCCACCAACGCGAACGGCAGCGTCTTGCCGAGCACCAGTTCCAGGGGCCGCACGGGCGAGACCATCAACTGCTCCATGGTGCCGATCTCCTTTTCACGCACGATGGCCATGGAGGTGAGCATGATGGTGATGAGCGCGATGATGTTCACCAGCACGCCCGGGACGAAGTAGTTCCGGCTCCGCAACTCGGGGTTGAACCAGACGCGCGGTTCGCTGGCCAGACGCGGCACGGCCAGCCGCACGGGGCCATCGGCGGTGGCGCCCACCAGTTTCTGCCTCTGCCAATCGGCCAGCACGCCGCTTGCATAGCGCTGAACAATGGCGCGGGTTTGCGAGCCGATGAGTTGAGCGGTGTTCGAGTTGGTGCCGTCCACCAGGACCTGCACTTCGGTGGGGCGCGCGCGCAGAAGGTCGCGGCCGAAGCCGGGCAGAACACGGACCACGGCCTGAGCCTCACCACGGTCAAGCACCAGGGAGGCCTCGCGTTCACTGGCAGGCGTGCGCACCACTTCGAAGCGGCCGCTGCCGGTGAAGGCGGCAAGCAACTCGCGGCTCTGCGGGGAGCGGTCCTGATCCATCCACGCGATGGAGGCGTGATCGACATCGAGATTCACGGCGAAGCCGAAGATGATCAGTTGGAGCAGAGGCGGCATCACCAGCATCACCCGCATGCGGGGTTCACGGAGAGCCTGCTTCAGCTCCTTGCGCAGCAGGACGAAGATGCGTTCCCAGTTCATGGTCAGGCCACCTTCTGGCGCAGCTTGCGCACTGCGAGCGTCATCACGATGGCGGCGTAGACAGCGAGCAGAAGCAACTCACCCCACAGCAACTCCAGTCCGATGCCCTTGAGGAAGATCCCCTTGAGGATGGTGACGAAGTAGCGGGAGGGCACGATGTGCGAGATGATGCGCGGCGGAAGGGGCATAGTCTCAATGGCGTAGACAAAGCCCGAGAGCAGGAACGCCGGCAGGAAGGAACTGAGCAGGGCCGCCTGATACGCCATCAATTGATTGCGCATGGCGGCCGAGAGCATCAGGCCCCAGCAGAGCGCGCCGAACAGAAAGACGCAGGCGGAAAGAAACAGCACCCAGACGCTGCCGTGCAGCGGGACGCCGAAGATCCCGACACCGGCCACCAGGGAGATGACCATGTCGGCGATACCCAGGACAAAGTACGCGCTGAGCTTGCCGAGCAGTAGTTCGAACGGGCGCACGGGCGTGGACAGAAGCTGCTCCATGGTGCCGGACTCCCACTCACGGGCCACGCAGAGCGAAGTAAGCATGGAGGCGATGAGCATCAGGATGACGGCAATGAGCCCCGGCACGATGTAGTTCTTGGACTTGAGTTCCTCGTTGTACAGCACGCGGAGCCGCGCATCGACGGGCATCTCGAGTTTGGGCGCGCCGCGCCGGGACTGCCACTCCAGGCGCAGTTCGGCCCCATAAAGCTGGACCAAGGCATCGGCATAGCCCAGGGCGATGGCGGCGGTGTTCGAATCGCCGCCGTCGAGCAGCAGTTGAACGGTGGCCTGGCCGCCCTTCTGCATCTGTTCCCCGAAGCCGCGCGGGATGACGGCACCCATGAGGATCTCGCCGCGGTCAATGGCCCTGTCGATGGCGCGAGGAGAATCCACCTGTGCCTTGACGGTGAAGTAGCGCGAGCCGGCGAAGCGGCGCGCGAGTTCCCGGCTTTCGGGCGTGCCGTCCTGGTCCTCGATCAGCATCGGGATGCGGTCGACGTCAAGCGTGAGCGCGTAGCCGAACAGCAGCAGCAGTGACAGAGGCATGGCGAGCGCCATGACGAGGCTGCGCGGATCGCGGAGGATGTGGAGAAACTCCTTGCGGGCCACGGCACGGATGCGGCGGAGGTTCATTCGGTCTTCCTCCGGTCGGGCGAGGCTTCCTCGCGTTCAATGAGGGTGACGAAGACCTCTTCCATCGAACCGGCGCCGGCCGTCTGCTTCATCCCGGCGGGTGAGCCGAGGGCAATGACGCGGCCGCGGTACATGAGCGCGAGGCGGTGGCAGTATTCCGCCTCTTCCATGTAGTGCGTGGTGACGAAGACGGTGCGGCCGGATTCGGAGAGTTGGTAGATGAGATCCCAGAAGGCACGGCGGGCAATGGGATCGACACCTGAGGTGGGCTCATCCAGGAAGACGATGGACGGATCGTGGAGCACGGCGCAGCCCAGGGCCAGACGCTGCTTGAGCCCGCCGGGCAGCAGACGGGTCATGGTGCCGCGCCGGTCCTCAAGGCCGGCGAGACCGAGCGCGAAGGCCTTGCGCTCCTCGCGCCGCTCATGCGGCACGGCGTAGATGCCGGCAAAGAGATCCAGGTTCTCTTCGACGGTGAGGTCGTCATAGAGCGAGAACTTCTGCGACATGTAGCCGATGTTCTGTTTGATCTCTTCGGACTGGCTGGCGACGTCAAAGCCGCCGACGAAGCCCTTTCCGGCGCTGGGCGCGAGAAGGCCGCAGAGGATGCGGATGGTGGTGGACTTCCCCGCCCCGTTGGGGCCCAGGAACCCGAAGATTTCGCCGCGCGCGACGGTGAGCGAGACGTCATCGACGGCGGTGAAGCCGCCGAAGTGCTTGGAAAGGCCTTCGAGTACAACGGCGGGATTCACGCGGCCCTCCGGATCTCGGCGATGAACACATCTTCGAGTGAGGGTTCGACCGAGTGGAGTTCGAAGCCGGAGATGCCGGCGGCGGTGAGCCCGGACTCGATGGCCCCGGCCGCGTGGCCCGGTTTGAGGAAGACGTGGAGCACGGCGCCGGCGGGTTCGGCGGCGAGAACCGCCGGCAGATCAAGCAGCAGGCGGCGGGCCTGGCGGGGCTGGGCGCAGGTGAGGGCGTAGCAGGATTCCGGAAGCGCGGCACGGAGGCCCGCGGGTGTATCGCAGCGGATGATGCAGCCGCGGTGCATGAGGCCGACGCGGTGGCAGCGCTCGGCTTCATCGAGATAGGTAGTGGTGACGAAGACGGTGAGGCCTTCGGCGGCGAGTTCGGTGAGGATGACCCAGAAGTTGCGGCGGGAGAGCGGGTCGACGCCATTGGTGGGCTCGTCAAGGAGCAGGACTTCGGGCTTATGCAGAAGGGTGCACATGAGGGCGAGCTTCTGCTTCATGCCGCCGGATAGCTTGCCGGCGGCGCGGCGGCAGAAGGGCTGCATGCGGGTCATGGCGAGGAGGCGCCGTGAGAGTTGCTCGCGTTCGGTGCGAGAGATGCCGAACAGTTCGGCGTAGAAGGCCATGTTCTCTTCGACGGTGAGGTCCTGGTAGAGGCCGAAGCGCTGGGCCATGTAACCGATGCGGTCCTTAACGGCATCGGGTTGGCTTGCGACGTCGAGGCCCGCCACGCTCCGCGTGCCGCTATCGGGGTCGACGAGGCCGGCGAGCATACGGATTGCCGTGGTTTTGCCAGCGCCGTCGGGGCCTACGAGGCCGAAGATTTCGCCGCGCGGGATGGCAACCGAGAATCCGCTGACGGCTTCGATGGAGCCGAAGCGACGGGCGAGACTGTGGGCGTTGATGGCAAGTTCACTGGGCGCCATTGAGCACAATCTCCGCGTCGGCCGGCATGTTGGCCTTGAGTTCACGGCCAGGGTTCCTGACGTCTACCTTGATGCGGTAGACCAGTTTCTGGCGCTCCTCGTTGGTCTGGATCTGCTTGGGGGTGAACTCGGCTTCGGCGGAGATGAAGCTGAGGCGGCCTTCATAGACCTTGCCGGGGTGTGAGTCCGTCGTGATGCGGACGGCCTGGCCCAGGCGGATGCGGCCCAGGTTGCGCTCACTGACGTAGCCGCGAAGCCAGGGGTGGTCGAGGTCGCCGAGGGAGATGACGGTAGTGCCGGCGGCGAGAACCTCGCCGGGGTCGGCTGGTTTCGAGAGGACGACGCCGTCCATGGGGGCGTGGATGGTGAGGTCGCCGAGTTGGGCGTCGAGCACGGAGACGTTGAGGCGGGCGCGTTCCAGTTCAGCGCGGCGGGCCGTAACCTCCTGCTCCCGGCGCTGGATGTCGAGGCGTTGGGCGCCGGTGAGCGTAAGAGCGGCGCGGGCGCGGGCCACCTGAGCGCGGGCGGCCTCGAGATCATTGGGGCGGGCGCCGGCGCGAAGCAGACTAAGCCGCTGCGCGGCGGCATGGGCGGCGGCGGTTGTCGAGTCGAGCAGGGTCTTGAACTGATCATGCTGGGCGGTGGAGATGTCGTCGGCCTGGTAGAGCTTGTGAGCCCGTTCATAGTCGCGCCGTGCCTGGAGGTTGCGGGCGCGGACTTCGGCCAGGGCGGCTTCCGCCTGTTCGATTTCCTGGGGGCGGGCGCCGGCTTCGAGATCCTTCAGGCGCGCTTCCGCGGCGGCGAGATCGGCACGGCGCAGATCGGTTTCCCCGGCCATGGTCTCCTTCTGGAAGCCGATGGCGGTGTGGAGTTGGGCGATGCCGGACTGTGCGGCGGCGATGGCGGCCTCTTCGCGCTGCCTGGAGCGGGTGAGGATTTCCGGATCGAGCCGGGCGATGAGGGCGCCCTGTTTGACGGAATCGCCTTCTTCGACGGCGAGTTCCACCAGGCGGCCGGGGGGCTTGAATGCGATGTCCACCTGGCGAAGTTCAATGTTGCCGGAGAGGCGGATGGCGGTGTCTTCGACATTGGCCTTCCGAAAGTAGAAAAAGAGGGCCACGGCCGCGCAGAGGATACCAATTACCGGGAGCAGTTTCTTCATGGTGGCTAATCTCCTTCGTTACTCCAGTTACTGAACAAATTGCTGAAGGGTGCCCATGGCCGCGCCGAGTTCGAGCCGGGCGAGGTTGTGGTTGTAGAGGGCCGCAATGCGGGCGTCGCGGGCTGCGGCCAGACGGGTCTGGGCGCCATGGAGTTCGATGCTGGCGGCAAAGCCGGCCTCGTAGCGGCGGCGGGCCTGGGCGAGTTCGTTCTCAGAGAGTGTGAGACCCTCTTCGGCGGCACCGATCTGCTGGACGGCGGAGTCGATGGCTTCGAGGGCGGCGCGCACTTCGTATTCCACCTGCTGTTCGAGGTCGGCCACGCGAATGCGTTCCGTGCGCATGTTGATGGCGCTTTCGGCGCGGCGGAGGTCGCGGCGGCCGGCATCCCAGAGAGGCACGCGGACGGAGAGCCCGATGGTGCGAGTAGGAAGGGTGCGATCGAGACCGCGGCCGATGGTTCCGTAGTCGCCGCCGGCGTGGACTGAGGGGAGGCGTTCGGCGGATACGGCGCCGAGAGAGACTTGGGCGGCAGACTGGCGTTGGCGCTGAGCGGCGAGGTCCTGGCGGTTGGCGCGCGCGTGGCCGGTGGCTTGGGCTGGATCGAGTTGATCGACAGGGTGGACAGCGAGTGTGCCGGCGATATGGAAGGGTGTATCGAGGCGAAGCCCGGTGGCGCGGAGCAGGCCGAGCCGGGCGCGGTCCGATTCGTTGGTGGCCGCGGCGAGGCGCTGGCGGCCGGCGGCAAGTTCGGCGCGAGCGCGGGTGACGTCGATGCCGGTTCCGGTGCCGGCGGCCTTCTGATTTTCGGCAAGCTTGAGAAGCGATTCGCCGAGATCAACCGAGGCACGGGCGGCGTCGGCGAGAGCTTTAGCGCGGAGAGTCCAGAGCCAGGCTCTGGCCACCTGCTGGCGGACGGCTTCCTGGGCGGCCCGCTCTTCGGCACGGGCCTGTTCGATGTGGAGCCGGGCGGCTTTGTAACGGCGCATGGCGGCGAGGTCGAAGACGGTTTGGGAAACGGTGGCGCGGGCGTCGGCGACGGTGAACGGGCCGACGAAGGTTGGGATGGAGACGCCGGGGAATGGGAGGCGAACGTCGAAGCCGAAGGCCTGGAGATTGCGGGTCTGGCTGGCGTAGGTGAACGAAGAGGCGAGGTCCGGGAGGAAGGCGGAACGGGCCTGCTTCGAACGGATTTCGGCGGCTCGGACGAACTCGCGGGCGAGAAGAGCCCGCGCGTTCCCGTCGGGGGCGAGAGCGAGTTCGGTGGCACGGGCGAGGGTGAGCTCGACTTCGGGCGGGGTTTGCGCGGTGACCAGAATGGCTGCGGCGCAGAGGAGGTGGATCATGCGTGGGCGCCCCTTTCAGCGGCCAGGCCGGCCGCAGTGAATTGGACCAGTTCTTCGAGAAGGATGGGGTGTTCGGGCAGCCGGGCGCGGCCGTGGGAAACGGATTCCAGGAGGTTGGGCGCCATGAGGGTGATGGCCATGGATCCGATGACGAAGTGCATGCGGCAGGCGAGGAGGTCCGGCGGCATGTGCGGGAGGGACTGGCGAAGGGCGGCGAGGAAGCGGGCGGCGACTTCGCCGAGGATTTCGGGGAGGATGGCGCGGAGGGAGTCGGAGGGGTCGGCGAAGGCGCGGCCCATGAGGGCGATGGCGGGATTGCCGGCTTCGAGGGCGGCGAAGGCAGGGGCGATGAGGGCCCGGACGATGGCAGCGGGGGGGATGGGATGACCCTGGGCTTGGGATTCGAGCTGGTCGAGGCGGGCGAGGCGGTCGGCGTTGAGGGGGCGCAGGCGGCGGAGGTAGACGGCTTTGAGGAGGGCTTCCTTGGTCTGGAAGTGATAGTTGACGGCGGCGAGGTTGACGGAGGCGAGTTGAGTGATGGCACGGAGGGAGGCGCCGTCGAAGCCGTATTGGGCGAAGAGGACTTCGGCGGCATCGAGGATGCGGTCCTTGGTGTCGCGTGGGTCGGGGTTGACGGCCTCCTGGGTGGCGATTTCCGGATTCATACGGCTGTTTCACTTATACGTATGACTTCTTGAAAGTCAAGTGCTTTTTTGAGGCCAAGCGTTCGTAGGAACGAACCCGAGACAGGACCTGTAGAAACGAACCCGGGGTCGCAGGATTTGAGGAAACGCACCCGCGAAAGCGCGCTGGGGAAACGAACCCGGGAAAGCGCGCTGGGGAAACGAACCCGGGCCAGTCGGGCGCAGGGGAGCCTGATGTGTGCGAAACGAACCCATCGTGAGAGATCCTTCACAAGTCGAAGACGTTCTGTCGTGGGGAGTATAACCGACGATGGGCGGCAAAAGTGGGGTCCAAATCGCCAAGTCATTGAAAAATCGACAGATCAATTTTTCAGCCGGCTGTTACCGTATTTTTCTTGGCCCCAAGACGGCCCGGTCAGACCTAGCTAGGCGGAGTCGATCTCAGCGGGCCTCGCGGAGGGCAATTACCAAGATTGATCCAGCCTGGCGCGCAGTGGGGGGACAACATGGCGAGCAGGGCTACGGCGGCGAGAAATGCGGCAACGGCGAGGTAGGTACCCACCGCGAGGAGTCGCAAGCCGGAAGCCATAGACTTTTCGACGGCGGCCGCCAAGAGGGTACCGGTGGCGAGTCCGAGGGCGATGAGCCAGACGGCTTGGCGGACCATGAGCAGCAACACGGCGATGAGGCGGGCGCCGAGCGCCATGAGCACGCCGATTTCGCGCCTGTGCCGCGAGGCGAGAAATGCGGCGACCCCGGAGAGTCCGAAGGCGGCCATCCACAAGCGATGCCATGGCCGCCGGTAAGGAGCCGGCGGCCCTGAGGCGAGGCCCACAACGGGCGAAGTCAACGAGACTCTCTATGGCAGAGATCTGGATCTGGAAAGTGCCCCCGGGGCCGAAGCCCAGGGGACGAACGATGGCCGTACTCTTTGCCGGTACTGGTAATACTTGCCGCTTCCCCTGCCACTACATTCGTGTCGGCAGATAACTCTGCCTATCTACTTAATGAGCCAATGGAGACTACTGTGAAAAAAGTTATTCATGCCGCGGTTGTTTTAGCGGGAAGCATACTCGGGGCAGGAAGCCTTGAGGCGACATCGAACAAGGAGTGCGAGCCAATTCTGGGCACACGGTGGAGGACCGCGGCCAAACGGGAGGTCTACTCCCAGGGGAGGAACATCTATCGGACGACCATTACGCAACCGGCGGGCTGCATGTTCTCGCCGGGCATTGTTTCCGGCTCGGGTTGGACGAAGAAGTTTGTTATGGTCAAAGGCAAGGCGGTACGCCAGGGGATGGTGACGGTAAGCCGTGGCTGCAAGGCGGTGTTGACCAAGCCAGGCGGGCCGGAGTTCTACCAAGCGGGAGTGGACTGCAGGGTTGGCTTCACCCTTCAAGCCAATTCGGGGAAAAAGCGGCAGTTCACCTTTTCGATCCATTACGGGCTTTTGAAGACACCAGCAACCAGGGTGCAAGGATTCAGAATCCTCCACGGAATCAGTGTGCAGGCGGGGCCGACAACATCGAGTGCCGCGTCGGACCCGCCGGAGGACGATGTGAAGACTTTCCAGGCCGGCGAACTGGCCGGTCCCACCACGGAGGAGGAGGATATGACGGAGGACGAACGGGAGTCCGAATACTATCCTTCGAACGCGATGCCGCGGTGCGACATTGACGATGATGGGATCCAGGATCTGGTGATCTTTCATTCCAATCATGGCGGCGTGTGGAGCCTGCGACCGAGCAGCGGCAGCGGGATGGGAGTTACGCTGGGTGGCGCGGCGGGAGACATTCCGCTTTGCGGTGATGTGAATGGGGACGGAATGAGCGATCTTGCCATTTACTCGGCGAACGGCATATGGTCGGTGCGGGACTCCGCAAACGGGGCTGTTCAGGTATTCCGGTTGGGAGGCAGGAGCGGCGACGTTCCGCTGCTTGGCGACTACGACGGCGACTTCCAGTGCGACCTGGCGGTCTACAACCGCAATAGCGGTTTGTGGACGATCCGCCACACCGGGGACGGGTGGGTGGAAGAGAAGTTGCTGGGGGGCAGTGGGGGCGACATTCCGGTGGTTGGCGACTACGATGGCGACGGCACGACGGATTTGGCGATTTATCACAGCCAGAAGGGTGGGGGGCCGTGGTCGATCATTCGTAGTTCGGACGAGAGCGTGTGGCGTCTCAATTGGGGTGGCCTTGACGGCGACCTGCCGGTTTCGGGAGATTTCGACCGCGACGGTGTAACAGACGTAGCGGTCTTTCACAGCAAGATCGGGGGAAATCCGTGGAGTATCCGGCGGAGTTCGAATGGAACCGGTTTCGCCATCTCCTGGGGCGGTCACAATGGCGACATACCGGCGCCTGGCGACTATGACGGGGACGGCGAGACGGACCTTGCGGTGTACCACAGCAAGGTGGGCGGGGGTCCGTGGAGTTTGCGACGGAGTATGGAAGGCGGCACGGCGATCTACTGGGGCGGGCACCTGGGTGATGTTCCGGTGGGGACTACGCTGATACCGCGTTAGGCTGGCGATGAGGGGCCGCGCCGCCTGCCGGGGAGACCGGGCGGGCGGCGCGCTTCATGAGTGGCCTCGACAAATGAGTTAGCTATTAATCAGACCGTTGGTTAGTAGACATTGAGTTCAACCTGCGGCGTACACGGTGTCCTTGGTCAGGAAGAACATTTTGATAGTCCAGGGCAGGCGTTGCAGGGATCGTAGGCGCGCCAGGACGGCGCACTTGAGGTCGTCCGCTTGGCGCAGCAACATCCGCCCGATTCCGTGGTTCTTCACGTAGTTCCACACCTGCTCA
>VFZY01000025.1 GCA_016870915.1 Acidobacteriota bacterium
GGTCGAAAGAAGCCATCCGCAGGCACTGGCCCGCCCTCGGAAAGGGGATTCTGATCAAATCCGGCACGGGAGTGAGGCGTTGGTGTATACTGTCGGGGTCCGGGAGACCCAAAATGGAAATCCCGGATACATAGACCCGTTGGCACCGGCCAACAGCCTCCTCATACTCCTCGTCCACCTCAATCGACTCGTTGTCGACGGCCGGCGCTGTCAGCAGCAACCACCGCACCCTCGCGCGCTCCCGGTCCAGCGCCTCCAGCGCCACGCGGCCGCCCAGACTGTGCGTCTGAATATCGACGGTGGCCCCGGCCGCTTCCAGATCCACCAGCAGCTTCTCGAACCGCTTGCCGGCGCGGTTGGCGCGTAGAATGCTCACAAAGAACGAGAGCGTGCGCGTGAACCCGCCCGGCCAGAGAAAGCCGATAACCTCCTCATAGCCCCGGGCGCCTCCCATCAAACCACTGGCGGCCAGCATCTGTTGCACCTTGTCATAGGCTTGGGCCGCGGCCGAGGCTTCGTTCCGGTAGCCATGCACCAGAACCAGGCAGCGCTTGCCGGCCACCCGCGTCATCGCCTCCTCCCGTGACATGGGCGTGGACGGTTCCAGGGCGCCTCCCTGAATTTCACGAAACTCGTCGGAACTGTTGAAAGTGAGATCGCTGGTGAAGTCGCGCCGCACGCTGCAAAGAATCATGGAATTGGTCTCCTCATTACATTCATAGCGAAGATTGAGGTCCGCGCGGGACAGGGTGCTACTCTGGTTCCTTCCCCCAATGCCGGATTTCTCGCTCAACCTGCTGTTGGTCTCAGTAGCGGCTTTCTTTGGCGGCGCCATCAATTCGATTGCCGGCGGCGGCACCCTGCTCACATTTCCCTCTCTGCTGATTCTCCTTAGCCCCGTGCCCGCCAACGCCACCAGCACCTTGGCGCTGCTGCCAGGTACACTGGCCAGCGCCTGGGGCTACCGGCAGGAAGTGGCGGCGGCCATGCCCGCGCTTCGCCGTCTGTTCCTGCCCAGCCTGATTGGCGGCATCCTCGGATCCTACGCGCTCACACGGTTCCCGGAACAGGTTTTCGCGAACCTTGTGCCGTGGCTCCTGCTGACCGCCTCCACCCTGCTGGTGTTGCAAAAGCCGGTCCAACGCTGGATCGGGGCCAATCCTCACCAGACTCCCGCGGCGGCCACCACGGCGGCCGTGGTCTTCTTTCAGTTTCTTGTGGGCATCTATGGGGGCTACTTTGGCGCCGGAATCGGCATCCTGATGCTGGCCGCGCTCAGCTTCATGGGCATTCCGGATATCCATAGCATGAACGGATTGAAGGCGATTCTCGCTTCGGTGATGAACGGCATCGGCGCCCTGGTCTTTGTTTCCGAGGGGATCGTCGTGTGGGAGTTCGCCGTTCCAATGGCTCTGGCCTCCATCGGCGGCGGATATCTGGGAGCGCGGCTCGCCCGCAAACTGCCGGCCGCGCGCGTGCGCCTGATTGTCATCGCCATCGGCTTCGGCGTGGCGGCCTATTCTTTCTACAAACGGTTCGCCGGCTGAACCGCGAACCGCTGCCGGATGGCCCGCCAGTTGGTCCGCCCAACGGAAAGAGCCACCATCAGCCCGATCACCACCACGGCGATCACCGCCGTAAGCTCTAGCGACAGCGTGTCGCGGAAAATGCCAAACCATCGGCCGTAGACCAGTTCGATGTGCGCCCAGTAGACCAGCAGCGACGTGGTTCCCAACTGCGTCAGAAAGCTCCACCGTCCCTCCGGGTTCCGGTGCGTCATCCAGAGGTGGGCGAAGCTCACCACGATGAGTGTCAGACCCAGCTTGATGAAAATCAGGTTGGGGCTGTTCAACCAGAACTGGCTGTTGGGCAGAATTGAATACGGCAGGTCTGAAAAGAACTCCCCCGCAAGAATCAGGCCGCTGCCGGTGATGGCAAACCACTGCATCATCCTGGGAACGCCACCGGACGGCACCAGCCGGATGACGCTGCCCGCCGCCACACCAAACGCCAGATACGAAGCCCACGGGAAGAAGGCGAAAAAGTTGTAATCCGGCTTCAGGTACTGCACGATGAACGGATGCAGCCCGCCCCAGTCCACGCCGGAAACCATTGGCGATGCGGTGGCGATCAACAACCCCGCCGCCGCGCCGGCCCAGGCCCTCTGGAGCGTGGAAAGCAGCGCCAGCCATGAGCAGGCGATGATCGCCAAACCCATGCAGTTGAGAATATCCACCCGGAAAATGGCGGACCAGTGCTGCGGCCAGGCGGATAACCACAATTGAATGCGAAACGCGAACGCCATGATCAGCATGTAGCGCGCCCGCTTCATGGCCGCCCACACACGCCCCCACCCCAGCGCCCCGCGCCGCTCCTGGCCGTTCAGCATGAATGCCAGCGTGACGCCGGTCAGAAACAGAAACATCGCCGGCGGCATGCCGCCGAGGAACTGCGTCATCAGATAGGGATAGGTCTCCTTCAGCTTCACGTCCGTGAAGGAGTGAAACACGTGCCCTTGCAGCATGGTGACCGCCGCCAGACCCCGTGTCCAATCAAGATACGCGAGCCGGTTGCCGGCCTTCGCGTCACCGGGGGCCGCGGCGTTCGAGGAACCGGCGGAGCCCTCACCGGCGGGGCGCGTCGTCATTATTTCAGAGGATACTCCCTCTTCACGTTCTTCGGCAGCTTCTGCCGCACCTGTTCGTCGCTCAGCGAGGGATTGAGCTGAATGCCCGCGTAGGAAACCAGCGTGTAGTCGCCCGACGGCTTGTGCACCTTCTGCCGCACCGTATGTCCCTCGGCTTCCGAAATCCAGATCTCAATGCGTGAGATATGCTTCCGCGTTTCGGCCGTCTTGGGCGCAAGGTCCAGCCGCGCCGTGCGCTGGCCATCCACCGTCTCCTCGCCGGCCAGTTTCACCGTGTAAAGACCCGCCAGTTCCTTGCCCGACGTCCCAAACCCGATCAGCAGGGACTGCGTCACCAGCGTGTCGTACTTGCCCAGGTCGTACACCTGCACCAGATTCAGCTTGGGAAAAAAGAGATTGACCTTCTTCTCCCGGATTCCAATGGACTTCGCGTCCGGTTCGGCGATTTCGATCAGCACCTGCACCGTCTTCAGGTCAGGCCGCCGAATCGCGATGCTGCCCGTCTCCGTGGTGTCGTCGTTGATCACCGCCGTGTGTTCCACGCGCTTCAACTTCGCCGTGAGGCCCCGAAACGACGACGCACTCTGGTCCATGCGGGCCAGAACCTCATCCAGCGATGCCGCACGGAGCGCAACGGCCGGAAGGAGCAGGGGGATCAGCGATAAAACAAATCGGGTTGGCATGACACCGTTCGTGGCCCGGGGTTCTTACTTGATGTAGGCCAGGTAGCCCCGGATCTCTTTCTCTGAGTTCGAGATCGGCTCAATCCGCACTACCTGCACATCGCGTTTGGCCTTCTGGGATACCAGACGCGCGGCGACCCCCGCGCGTTGCTCGCCGGGCACGCCGTCGAGTTGATCCGGGTCCAGCCAATAGACCGGCGCCCCGTGCTCGGCCGGCAGCATCACCACGCTCGATGCCCTCGGCTGGTCGGCGAACCAGGCCCGTGGCGTCAGGAAAATGAACGCAAGAATCAGGCCGACCACCACGTCGTATTGCCACGACGCACGCTTGAAGTCCCAGAAAATCAGCCTTTTCATGCCGTGCTCCCCTCAGTCTAACATGCACCCGGTTTGCCACCAACCGCCGTTTTCCGCCGGTTGGCTCCCTCGGTCCCGGTGGGTACCAGGACTGGGGCGCTTGCATGCTAGCATGAGTCCCATGCGGTCCCGGACGGTGTTCACGGTGCTGGAGAAGACAGCGGATTCCCAGCGGTCAGCCATCGCGCTCAGTCAACCCGTTCACGGCAAGGACGCCGCGCGCTATACCACCTATAGCTGGGAAGACTACCGCCGGATTGCGGCCGAGATCGCCTGCGGGCTCACAGCCTTCGGCATCGGGCGTGGCGACGTGGTGGCCATCCAGTCTGAAACACGCGCCGAATTCTATCTGGCCGACATGGGCGTGATGGCCAACGGTTCCATCGCCGCCGCGCTCTATACCAGTTATCCGATGCCGGAAATGGTCAGGAACCTTCGCCAGGCCGGCGCGCGCGCGGTGATTCTGGAAACCGCCAAGCAGTTTCGCGCCGTCAAGGCCGCGTGCGGCGATTTCGACGCCCGCTGGATCCTGCTGACCGGCGAGGCCGAAGGCGCCGTCACCCTGGAAGCTCTCCGCGCCGCCGGCCGCGACGCCCTCGCCGCCGACCCGCAGTACTTTGAGCGAATCCGCGGGCAGGTCTCGGCGGGCGACCCAGCCATTCTCTATCTCACCTCCGGCGCCACCGGCGAACCCAAGATGGGGCTGGTTACCCACGGCGCGATCGTCGCCAATCTCGACATGGGCCCCAAGGTGCTCCCCACCGGCCCCGATGACCGCACGCTTGCCTTCCTGCCCTCGGCGCACATCGCCCAGCGCATCGTCATGCAGCTCCTCCCCATTCGTCACGGCATGCCCGTCACGTTCTCCGAAAGCCTGGCGCGGCTGCCGCACGAACTGCGTTCCGTGAGACCCACCTTCTTCCTGGCGCCGCCGCGCGTTTGGGAGCGTATCTATTCAAGCATCTGCACCGAAATCAGAAAGCTGCCCGCGGTGAAGCAGAAGATGTTTCACGGCGCGCTGGGACTGAGCCTGCTGGCGGGCAAGTACCGCGCGCAGGGCCGCTCCGTGCCGGCCTGGATGCGCGCCGCGCTCAAGCTGGCCGATAAGGCGGTCTTCGCCAAGATCCGCGAACGCTTCGGCGGGGCGCTGCGCATCGCCGTCTCGGGCGCCGCGCCGCTGGGGCGCGATCTTGCGCTTTTCTACGAAGCCGTCGGCATGCCGCTGATCGAAGGCTACGGCCTCACCGAAGGCGGAGTCGCGACGCTCAACCCGGTGGACCAGCCCAGGTACGGCAGCATCGGCAAGCCCCTGGACGGCGTGGAGTTGAAGCTCGCCGAGGACGGTGAGCTGGCCCTCAGGAGCCCAGCACTCTTCAGCGGCTATTTCAATGACCCCGCCGCCACCGCCCAGGTTCTGCGCGACGGCTGGCTCTACACCGGCGATATCGCCACCATCGACAACGAGGGCTACGTCTACATCACCGGCCGCAAGAAGGAACTGCTGGTCTCCTCGAACGGCAAGAAAATCTATCCTTCGCGTGTGGAGGCGCTCTTCAAATCCGAACCGCTCATCAGCCAGGTGGTGCTGGTGGGAGACCGGCTGCCCTTCGTCTCCGCGCTCATCACCGTCAACGCCGCCGCCGCCGAAACCTTCAGCGGCCCCGGCGAAGTGGAAGCCGAGGTGAAAAAAGCCGTCACCAAGGCCAACCAGGAGTTAGCCGACTATGAGCGCATCCGCAAGTTCAAAGTGCTCGACCGCGATTTCTCATTGGAGCAAGGCGAACTCACGCCAACCATGAAGGTCCGCCGGACCAAAGTGCTTGAGAACTTCCGCGACACCATCGGCGAACTGTACGCGGGCAAGGAAGAGTCTCACTAGTTCAAGCCAAACAGTCCCGGCCTCACGTTCCGGTACTGGAAGCGCTTCGGATTCACCGCCGTCACGCCTGGCGTGTCCACCTCGATGATCCGTGCCGCCACCGGCTCATAGGCCGCCCTCGGCGCGATGGCGCCCTTCACAACCAGAATCTTCTGCCGCTCGGGATAAACACCGCAACTGATCAACTGATGCAGGCTGTTCGGGCTCGACCGGCGCATCGTCAACAGCAACAGATTCGGCATGTCCCTGGTGCTGCCCTCGGCCTCAATCACCGCCGTGTGCCCCATGTTCCAATACCGCCCGCCGCCGTGGCGCACCTCGGTTTCCACATAGCGCCCGGCGTGCAGGGATCGCACCGTGCCCCTGATGCGCACCGGCTCGCCGTGCATCTTGTCGGACTTGCCACCCACCAGCCCCTCGAACGGCTGATCCACGCCCGCCTTGATCGCCGCCCGGGCCGCTTCCGGATCGTAGATCACCACCACCCAGCCTTCCGCCTTCTGCTTCACCAGCTCCGCCAGCAGGAACGTGCTGTCGCCCGGCGACCCGCCACCGATGTTGTCCCCGGTATCCACCAGCGCCACCGGAAACCGTTCGGCCCGCATCGCCTCCCGCACCGCCGCATCGGGCGGAGGCACATCCACCTTCAACTGGCCGCGCGTGGCCCACAGCATGTCCGAAAGCCGCCGCGCTTCGCGCTCCGCCGCCGCGCGATCATTGTCCGTCACCACAATCACGCTGGGCCCCACCTGCGGCACATCGCCGTACTGATACCCGCCCGGCACACTCACCGCCAGAAACTTCGGATCCTCCTCAAGCCGCCGGCTCTCCTGCACAATGGGCAGCAGCGGCGCGCGCTTGGTGTGGTGGTACAGAATGTTGTAGACCATCGGCGGCTTCACCAGCACCTGCACCGGCTTCACCTTCCCCGTGACAATCCCATGCATGATGCGCGCCGCCTGCAAGCCGCGATCCTTGGTGTCGATGTGCGGAGTCTCCTTGAACGTGATCAGCACCGTCGAATCGCGCACGATTTCAGGCGTCACATTGGCATGAAAGTCGTGAGTCACCACAATCGGAAGCCCCGGCCCCACCGCCTCCCGCACCCGCCGCACCAGTTCCGCGTCGCCGCTTGGATAGTGCTCCACCACCATCGCTCCGTGAAGCGGCATCAGCAGTCCGTCGAGCTTCGGCGCCGCCTTCACCTGCCGCACAATCTCCGCGGCGATCGTCTCAAACGCCGCCCGCGCCACCGGACCCTTTGGCGTCGCCCCCACCACCGCCATGGGATACAGGTCCAGCCCATGCCGCTTCGCCCCCTCGACATACCCGCTCACCGTCGTGCTTGCCGTCTCATGTTCCCGGACGAAGGCCGCCGGCGCCAGCGGCTTGAGCGAACCGAACTCCTCAAGTGTCGTGAGAGCCTGATTGAACGAATCGGACTCATGGCTCATTCCGGCCACGCCGATCAACGGCCTGCGCCCCTGCCCAAAAGCCGCCGCGCCCAGAAGCGCGCCCAGAGAATCACGCCGTTTCATGGAAGCTATTATGACCTGATTGCCGGCTTTGCTTGGGAGGGCCGGTTCGGGGGCAGCCGGCCTTGCGTTAGCCTGAAGACAGACCATGACAAATCTCGGCGACCCTCTTCCAGGAGCCCGCCCGTGACCGCCGACGCCGTCATCGTGGGCGCGGGCATTGCCGGAGCTAGCATAGCCTTCCACCTCACGCAGGCCGGCGCCGGGCGCGTGCTTCTGCTGGAACGCGAATCGAGCCAGGGCAAAGGCTCCACCGGCAAGAGCATTGGCGGCGTCCGGGCCCAGTTCGCCAGTGAGGTGAACATCCGGATGTCCATGTACTCCATACCCGTGTTCGCCGCGTTCGAAGAGATCACCGGCCACGAATCCGGCTACAAACCGCATGGCTATCTGTTCTGCGCCACCACGGACCGGCACCTGGATTACCTGAAGACCAACCAGGCCCGTCAACACCAACTGGGGCTGCACGCCGCCCGCATGGTGAGCCCGGCCGATATCGCCGCCATGGCGCCCCTGCTCCGCGCGGACGACATCGTGGGCGGCAGCTTCTGCCCCACCGACGGCTTCGTCGATCCGCACAGCGTCATGACCGGGTTCACCCTCCGTGCGCTCGATCGCGGCGCGGAGCTCATCCGGGCCGCCGAGGTCACCGGCATCGCCGTCGCCAACGGCCGCGTCCAGGGCGTTCAGACCTCCGCCGGCCTGATCGCAACACGCGTGGTGGTCAATGCCTGCGGCGCCTGGGCCGCTCAACTCGCCGCGCTGGCCGGAGCCACGCTCCCCGTCGAGCCCTTGCGCCGTATGCTCGTCCCCACCGAACCCTACCCCGGGACCGAGGGTCTGCCCATGATCGTCGACATGTCCACCGGCTTCCACTTCCGCCCCGAAGGCCGCGGCCTGCTGCTGGCCTGGAATGACCCCTCTGAAACGCCCGGTTTCAAAACCGCCTTCGTCCCCGAGTTCATCGAGAAGATCCTCACCCACGCCGTCGATCGTGTACCCGGCTTCATCGATCTGGAAGTGAATCCCAGGCGCGCCTGGGCCGGACTCTACGAGATGACGCCGGACCATCATGCCATCCTCGGCCCCGCGCCCGAAGTGGAAGGCCTCTACTACGCCAACGGCTTCAGCGGCCATGGCGTCATGCACTCCCCCGCCACCGGACGCATCCTCGCTGACCTCATCCTCACCGGCTCCACCAGCCTCATCGACGCCAACGTACTCTCCGTGCGTCGCTTCAGCGAAGGCCGCGCCATCGACGAAACAGCCGTGCTCTAAACAAGGAACCCGCTCTACCGCACCGTGGGATACTTGATCCCCAGCTGGTCCAGGTAGGTAGCGTACTTCGACGGATCGTAGTACATCTTCTTCAACTGCGGCAGGAACTTCTCCATCTTGTCGCGATTCAACTCGATAAACGGCTTGTCCGTGGCGCCAATGAAAGCTTCGTATTTCTGATCCTTCGTCTGAACCTCGCGGAAGTACTTCCACGCCTCCTCAATCAGCGCCGGCGTCATCAGCGCATCCAGCGCCGTCAGAGCCTGCGCCTTCGCCCCCGCAAGCGACCCCTTGTGCGCAATCGGAGTCGCCATCGCAATAGCGTTCTCCCACGAATGGCCGGGCAGCTCCGGGATGTTGGCCGGATACCGCATGTAGACCATCGGTACGTTCCATGAGATGTCGCCCACATCGTCTGAGCCGCCGCCCTGCGGCTCCTTCGGCGCCTCCACCGGCTTCACTTTCAACGGCAGCCCTTCCTGCTTCTCGCTGCCAATCTCCTTCTGCAGCGCTTTGGCCAGCGTCTGGTCGGCCGCGCTCCACTCAGGCATGCCCACCATCTCAATGTTCCGGTGCTGAGCCTCCGCCACCGGCTTGCTGAAATGCGTCGGCCAGGCCGAACCCACCACGCGCCGCGTGAACGTGGTGCCCGTCATCATCGTCGCGCCCTTCGCCATCGTGTCGCCCAGCTCGAACATGTCCTTGATACGCCGGTAATCGATCTCCCGGAAGAAGTACCACGACGTGGCTTCCGATGGCACCACGTTCGGCTGGTCCCCGCCATTCACCACCACGTAGTGCGACCGCTGCTGCGTGCGAAGATGCTCGCGCTTGAAGTTCCAGCCGATGTTCATCAACTCCACGGCGTCCAGCGCGCTGCGCCCCTTCCACGGGCCGCCGGCGGCATGCGCGGCCGCGCCATTGAACGTGTACTGCACCGACACAAGCCCCGAATTCCGCGCACTCTGCGCATACTCGGTCTGAAACTCGGACCCCACATGGACTCCCAGCATCACATCCAGTCCCTTCAAATGGCCGTCGCGAATGTAGAACGCCTTGGTGCCCAACTGCTCCTCCGCCACGCCCGGGTAAAGCTTGAGCGTGCCGGGGATCTTGTGCTTCTGCATCAGCTCCTTCACCACAATCGCCGACACCACCGTCACCGCCATGCCCGAATTGTGCCCCTCGCCGTGGCCGGGGGCGCCCTCAATCAGCGGGTCGTGGTACGCCACTCCGGGCTTCTGTGAGGCTTTCGGAATGCAGTCGATGTCGGTGATCATGCCGATCACCGGCTTGCCCCCGCCCTGCGTGTACGTCGCGATCCACGCCGTCGGAATGCCCGAAATGCCGCGCTCGATCCGAAACCCGTTCTTTTCCAGGATGCCGGTCAGGTATCGCGACGTCTCAAACTCCTGAAAACCCAGTTCGGCGAAGCTGAAGATCGAGTCCACCATCTCCTGCACCAGCTTGGCGCGCTTGGCCGTTTCCGCCAGCGCCTCCTTCTTCAGGTCCGCCAGCGGCGGCTGGGCGAGAAGCGGCGCCGCCAGCGCCGCCAGCAGGGTTCTAATCGAAGCATGCATACTCAATGATTTGATCCTTGCAGTAGTATAGCTTCGCGGAGCACAGCACCTTGCCCATCACCTATTCGCGGCGCCTCCATTGGACCACGCCCCGCAACCGTCTGGCCACCCTCCTCGCCGCCAGGCGTGCCGCCCGCGCGCCCCTGCTCGATCTCACCGGAACGAACCCGACACAGGCCGGTTTCGAGTACCCCGCCCGCGAAATCCTTCAGGCGCTCACCCACCCCGGCGCCCTCACCTACGATCCTTCCGCCGCGGGCCTCCCCCAAGCCCGCGAAGCCGTGGCCGGCTACTACGCGGACCTCGGGTTCAACGTCCACCCCGAACGCATCCTGCTCACCGCCAGCACCAGCGAAGCCTACTCATTTCTCTTCAAGCTCCTCTGCGACCCCGGCTGCTCCGTCCTTCCCCCCCGCCCGTCCTACCCCCTCTTCGACTACCTCGCGCGCCTGGAACTCTGCCGCCTCTCGTCCTACCCGCTGCACTACGACGGGGCATGGTCACCGGTGCCCGAACTGGCCGATACCACCAATGCCCGCGCCTGGATCGCCGTAAGCCCCAACAATCCCACCGGAAGCTACCTGAAGCAACACGAGCCCGCCCGCTTCCACGCCGCTGCCCCGCTCCCCATCATCTGCGATGAGGTGTTCACCTGCTACGCGCTGCGTGAGGACCCGTCACGAATCCACTCCATGGCCGGCCAAGACACCACACCATCCTTTTCGCTGAGCGGTCTCTCGAAAATCTGCGGACTGCCCCAGATGAAGCTCGGGTGGATCGTGGCTTCGGGTGAGGGTGCATCGGACTCCATGGCCCGGCTCGAACTGATTGCCGACACCTTCCTCAGCGCAAGCGCCCCTGTGCAGTACGCCTCCGTGCAGTGGCTGGCGCTCCGGGGCGCGGTACAAAGCGCCATCCTCAGCCGCGCGCGGGAGAATCTGGCCATCCTGCGCCGCCTGGCCGGCCCCACAAGCCCGCTCACCCTCCTGGACGCCGAAGGCGGCTGGACCGCCGTGCTCCGCATCCCCGGCTCGCTCTCAGACGAAGAGCGCGTCTACCGGTTGCTCGACCAGGACAACGTCCTGCTGCAACCGGGCTACTTCTATGATTTCGACGGCGGAACGTATGTGGTGGTCAGCTTGCTGACGCGGCCCGGCCACCTGGAAGAAGGCATCACCCGGCTTCTCCGCCGGGTTTCAGATACTTGATCAGAATGACTTCGTTGCCCTTCTGGTTGTAGAGCAGTTCATCCACCAGATTGCTTGCCATCAGGATCCCGAAGCCTCCGGGGCGCAGTCCCTGCTTCTGGCGAATCTCCGCGTGCCCAATCACCTCGCCCGGCGCATTGGAGATGGCCGCGTGCGAGAGACCCTCCAGCGAAAACCCTCGGCCCGGGTCCCGCACGTAGTAGATCAGCGAATGCCGCGCACGCACGCACGCCACATAGACTTTCTTCTGCGGGTTGCCCCCGCCACCATGCTCGATGGCGTTCAGCAGGATCTCACGGAACGCCGTCGCAATCTCTTCCAACTGCACCGGAGGCACATCGGCCTCGATACCCCGAATCACATGAAGAAGCCGGTCCGCCACGGCAAGCCGGCAGCGGACCCGAAAAGCGATCCAGTTCTCCGTGGCCGAAATCAGTTCAATGTCATCGCTTGCGCCCGGCGATTCCAGCGCCGCGGTCAGAGCGGCCTTCATTTCAGGCACCGTGAACGGCTTGCTCAGGAAACCCTGCGCCTTCCCCCGCACCGATTCCACCGTCGCCGCCGGACCGCTGTCACCGGTCATCACCACAACCTTCATCCCCGGCTTCACCGCCCGGCACCGCTTCACCAGTTCCAGGCCGTCACCGTCCGGCAGCCGCACATCCACCAGCATCAGATCGTACGGCACCACCGAAAATCGTTCCCACGCCTGCCCGGCGGTCAGCGCAGTGTCGATCGCTACGTCCGGTTCGGTGCTGTACGCCGCCTCCACCAGCCGGCCGATCTCCGGCTGATCATCCACCACCAGAAAACGGCGTTGTTCCTGCATGCTACGGCGCGGCCACCCGCTTGCGAGCATCCAGAACCATCGGCTCGCGGCTGGCCGGATCCTTCATGGCCAGAAACTTCTGATACGCCTCAGCCGCGCCCTTGCTCTTCAGACCCTCCGCCGCCCGGCCCAGGTAGTAATGCACCTGCGGAAAGAACTGATACGTTGGCAGTTCATCCAGCGCCAGGGAGGTTGCCTCGCCGTGCCGCTTCGCGCACAACTCGAACTCGGAAGACGCCTCGGTGAACGCGTTCCCCTGCAGATAGAACCGCCCCAGGTCCAGCCGGCCGATCCAGGTGTCCACCAGCTTCTGCGCCTCCTGCGCCTTCTCAATCGCGGCGGCGGTCTTGCCGTCGCGCGCCAGCACGCCGGCCTCGATCAATCGGGCATAGGCGCGCGGTTCCGGTCCCAAAAGCCCGGAGAGCTCCCCTGCCAGTTCAGCGGCTTTGTCGGGCTGGCCAAGTTCCACATACAGCCGGGCCGCCAGAAACTTCTGCGTGGCGTCCTTCGTCTCCGGCAGCACCGCATTCAGGATCTGCTGCGCCGGGCCCGGCAGGCCGCGGGTCCAGTTGACATACGCCAGCGCGATCCGCTTGGCGGCCAGGTAATCCGTTTCCTTGTTCCTGGTGTCGGCCGCGATGCCCGCGATCAGATGCTTCTCCGCCACGTCCGGCAGGCCCTGGAACATGGCGGTATCCGCCAGACCCGCCGCCGCGAACGACGCTCCCTGATTCGACTGCGTGGCCAGCCGGTTGTACCAGTCCGCCGCCTTCTCGGGATGGCGGGATGCCAACTCCGAAAGCGCCACGGCAACGTACGCCCGCTCCCACCGGGGGTTCTGCTGCAACACACCCCGGGCTTCCCGCTGGGCCGCTTCGAAATCGCCGGAATAGAGCGCATACAACGCCAGGTTGCTGCGGTGCAGAACGCTGCGCTGCGAAATCTCCAGCGCCTTGCGCCCGTACTCCAGCGCCGGTTTCATCTGGCGGCGGTACAGATGCGCCAGGGCCAGATTGGCCATGCCACCCGTGTCCAGCGGATACTGTGTCACCAACTGCGTGTACTCATCCACCGCCTTCTGATCGTTACGGATCGTCAGGTAATACCCGCCCCGCGTGCGCAGCTTCTCGCGATCCGTCATTCGCTGAATGTGCTGCATCGCCTGCTGGAAGTACCTCTCGGCTTCCACCGGATGATTGGCCGCCACCTCCAGAGTCGCCAGGCCCGCATACGCGCGCCCGAACTCACGGTCAGCCTCAATCGCCTTCCGGTAGAAATCCCGCGCGGAACCAAGGTTCCCCTTGATCTGCTCCTGCTGCGCCATCTGGTAGCTGTGCGCGGCCGTGAGCGACGATGTCGAATAGGTCTCACCCGGTGGCGTGGCGTCACCCAGACTCTTGCGCACGGGCCCGGCGATTCTGGCCATGGTCCCCAGCACCTCGTCGCGGTTCCTCGCCGTCTCCGTCCGGTTCACCACCAGACTGCCATTGGAGCCTTCCAGTACGTTCACCGCAACTTGGAACTCGTCGCCGCGGCGCGACACGGACCCGGTCAACACATAGTCGATTCCCTCGCGGCCCGCCACCAGCTTCACCAGCTCCGCATCCAGCCGCGTGGAGCCTGGCTTCAGCTGACCGGCCACCTCCCGGGCAGCCCGGCGGTCGAACACCACAATGTTCCGGGCCTGTTCCATGCGCCGCGCCATCTCGCTTTCAATGGTGCCTTCAAACATCGGATCCCCGGTGTTGTTGTCGAAATCCGCGATCAGCACGGACTGCGTCTTCGGAGGCCCCGCCGGCTTCCTCAGCACCAGCGCCCAGACCGCGTAACACACCACCACCGCCAGCGCGGCCGCCAGCGCCATGGAAAGCCGCCGCCACATGCCGGAATACGCTGGTTGCCGCTTCCGTTCCCCGGGCGGCGCGGCCAGCTCGTTCAAATCCTCAAGCAGCTCGCTGGCGGTCTGGTAACGTTCGGCCGTGTCCGTGGCCAGAGCCTTCATGATCACCCGGTTCGAGGCGGGCGGCAGCGAAGGCTCCAGTTCAATCGGCGGCTTGGCGCGCTCCTGGCAGCGCTTCATCAACGTGCCCATCAAAGTGTCTGCCTGGAAAGGCACCTGCCCCGTCACCAGTTCGTACAGGATGATCCCCAGCGTGAAGATGTCGGACCGGCCGTCGGCTTTGTCGCCCTTCGCCTGCTCCGGCGACATGTAGGCTGGTGTTCCCATCAGCGCGCCCGTCCGGGTCATCCCGCTCACTTCCGCGCTGCGGGCGATGCCGAAATCCATCAGCGTGATCTTGCCCGCCCCATCCACCATCACGTTCTGCGGCTTCAGGTCGCGGTGAACGATATTCTCCGCATGGGCGGCGGCCAGCCCTTCGGCCACCTGGCGCGCGATCACAATCGCTTCCGAGGCCGGCATCCTCCGCTTTTCCCGCAGCACCGATGCCAGGTCGCGGCCCTCGATGTAGTCCATCGAAATGAACTTCACCCCGTCCGCCGTGCCCAGATCGAAAATCCGGATCACGTTGCGGTGCGTCACCTGGCGCGCCAGAATCAACTCCTGCTTGAACCGCCGCAGCACGGACGAATCGGAAGCCAGTTCGGGCCGGATCACCTTCAACGCCACCAAACGGTCCAGTTCCCGGTCCATCGCTTTGTAGACCGCGCCCATCCCGCCTCGGCCCAGCAACTCCAGAATGTGGTAGCGCCCGTCCAGAATCGTTCCCGGCTGAATTGCCGTGCCGCCCGGCAGCGGTGCGTTGTGCCCGCTCGCCACCGACCAGCTGGACTCTCCAGGACCAATCGGCAGAGTAAGTGCCTAAGTGCCCGAACCCAATTCCGTCGTGCACTTGAAGCAGCGATCGGCGCCAGTCGGATTTTCCGTGTGGCAGGCGGGACACACCATGACAGACTCTATCTTCGCGGAAGCGGCAACACGAACGCAAGAAGCCGGAAAGGGCGTTTGGTATAGAACGCTCCCTACGGGTAGGCGACGCGGTTGGCCAATCTATGTTCACCGCGGAGTGCGTTCTCCGTAATGGCCAGAGGATCCGGGTTCGCAACCGTCGTGCCGCCCACCGGCAACCCGATCGTGTAGATCTCCTCGGTAGGCAACGCGCTATTGCTTCCGTTTGGCCTGACATAGCTTCCTAACGTGGTTGTCCAGACCGTGCCGTTCGGGCCCACCTGTTGGCTGAACGCAGCCACGCCGCGCGTCATCCGGTCCGCATGCACCAGTTCGTGCCCCAGTAGAATATGGGCCGGTGTCGCCGCCAACGTGGGTCCCGTGGGACCCTGAACAGTTGCCTGTGTGCCGGTGGCTCCGGGGAGCATCGTTGGCTGCTTGATGAAAACGTCGACATCGGTGCCGGTTCCATTCGACGCCGCGTTCATCGCCGCCGCCGCGTTGGCTCCCAACGGCTCCGCCCGGTTCTCCCCATCAGTCCGCCGGATCCTGACTGCTCGGGCGCTGTTGATCAGACGTGTTACAAGGTCGCGGCTGGGGGGCGGTGCCACCACAACCGGAGCTCCCGTGGCAATCGTAACGGCCGCTCCGTCGTACGCCAGCACCCCCGGACCGCCCATCAGAGCGTCCAGCGCATCCTGAATGCGGCCCCGGAAATGGGGGTGGAAAAACGCCCAATCCACAGCCAACGTACGCTGCACCGCACGCGACTCCCGCGGCGGCGCCGGCCGGTAAACTGGCGGCGCGGTCTTAGCCTGCACGATGGCCCGCGGCCGCCCGGGGACCTGCGGCTGCGCGATCGCAGGGGGCCTCACGGCAGCCGGAGGCCGGTACACCGGCGGCGCCGGACGCGGCTGCACGGCAGCTTGCGGCCGATAAACCGGCGGACCCGCCGGACGCGAGGGCGCCGGATGCGCCTGCACCCGAGGCGCCGGCCGGTAGACCGGGGGGCTGTGAAGCGTGGGTGGTTGCCCCGGTCCGGGAGAACGCATTAAACTCTGTGGCGCTGAACCGTGTGGCGCTAAACCGTGTGGCATCGCTTTGTCATACGAAGGTACCGCGCCCCGCGGCCTCCCGCAAGCGCGCCTCCCGGTTTATCAGACAATGATCACAATGGACTGGCTCACCGACCCGCAAGCCTGGATCGCCCTCATCACCCTCACCGCTCTTGAGATCGTTCTGGGCATCGACAACATCATCTTCATCTCCATCCTCGTCGGCAAGCTGCCACCCCGCCAGCAAGGCCGCGCCCGATCCTTTGGACTGGCCGCCGCCATGGTGTCCCGCATCCTGCTTCTTCTCTGCCTCAGTTGGCTGGTCCGCCTGACCGAACCGCTCCTTCAAGCCGGTGACTACCGGCTCTCCGGCCGCGACCTCATCCTCATCCTCGGAGGCGTCTTCCTGCTGTTCAAAGCCACCTCGGAAATCCATCAGGCCATTGAGCACACCCCAGGCGCCCCAAAAAGCTCGAAAGCCGCCACCTTCGGCACCGTGATTGCCCAGATCCTGGTGCTCGATGTCGTGTTCTCGCTGGACTCCGTGATCACCGCCGTCGGCATGGCGGACCGGATTGCCGTAATGGTCGCCGCCGTCATGATTTCAGTGGGCATCATGCTGTTCGCCGCCCGTCCCATCAGTGAGTTCGTCGAGCACCGGCCCACCGTGAAGATGCTGGCGCTGTCCTTCCTGCTGATGGTGGGCCTCACGCTCGTGGCCGACGGCCTGGGACACCACATCCCCAAGGGCTACGTCTACTTTGCCATGGCGTTCTCAGTGATGGTCGAAATGCTCAACCTTCGCGCCAGCCGAAGGGTGTAGCCCCTCAGGCCGTTTCGCCCGCCGAGGCCCCCAGCGACTTGAGTTTCGCCGTCAGCGTCGTGCGCTTCAGCCGCAGCAGATCGGCCGCCTGCTTCTTGTTGCCCCGGGTCTTCTGGAGCGCCTGCTCCAGAATCTGCAACTCGATCCGGCTGATGGTCTCCTCGAAGTTGAGCCCATGATCCGGCACGTGAATGGCCAGCGCCGCGGCCGGCGCCGGCCGGCGGCTCTCCGGTGGCAAACGGAAATCGGCCGGAAACAGGCTGGGCCGGTCGCCCGATAACGCGATCGCCGATTCAATCGCATTCCGCAGTTGCCGGATGTTCCCCGGCCACGAATACCGCGTCAGCCGTTCCATCGTCTCCGCCGGCACCTTCTTCAGCGGCAGACCCTCTTCCTGGCACACCTGATCGGTGAAATGCTCCACCAGCAGCGGAATGTCCATGGGCCGGTCCCTCAGTGCCGGCATGGCGAACGACACCACGTTCAGGCGGTAGAACAAGTCCTCGCGAAACGCCCCCTCGCGAATCTTGTCCGCCAGATTCACGTTGGTCGCCGACACGACGCGAACATCCACCCGCACCGGCTCCGAACTGCCCACCCGCTCAAACTCGCGCTCCTGCAACACCCGCAACAGCTTGGCCTGGATGCCAAACGGGACGTCGCCAATCTCGTCCAGAAAAATCGTCGACCGGTTCGCCTGCTCGAATCGCCCCACCCGATGCTGAACCGCACCCGTGAACGCTCCCCGCACGTGCCCGAACAGTTCGGCTTCCAGCAGATTTTCAGGCAGGGCGCCGCAGTTCACCGCCACCATCGGCAGGTTGCCCCGGCCACTCTCCGCGTGGATGGCCCGCGCGGCCATCTCTTTGCCGGTGCCGGTCTCTCCCTGGATCAGAACGTTTGCCTTCCGCCGCGCGATCAGTCGAATCATCCGGATGACATTCTGAATCGCCGGGCTGCGCCCGATGAGAAGCTCTTCCGAACGCCCCTCCGCCGCCCGGGACAGGCTGGCCAGATCGGACGACCTCCGGTACTCCGCCGCGGCCTCGATCACGCTGTGCAGCAACTCAGGATCCGCGTCGCGTTCCAACACCTGGAATCCGCCCAGCCGCGACCAGCGTACCGCATCGCCCAAACCCGCCGAAGCCGCCCGGATCACCACCGGAAGCCCGGCGTCAATCCGCTGTACCTGATCGAGAAACTCCTCCACCGTTCCATGCTCGCTGGGAAAACACGCCACCACGGCGTCATACCGCGAACCCTGGATCCGGTCCAGCCCGGCTTCCATCGACTGCACATGCTCCCAGTGCTCAGGAGCGGGTCCGTTGTGCGCGTGTTCCTCAACAGCCCCGACGATAGCAGTCCCGTCGATCGATAGCACTCGAATACTCAATGAATACGCCTCCCAATCCGCCGGCCGTCCTCCGCGCCGTTCCAGCGGCCATGTCAACCAGAAGATCGGGTAGGCACCTGAGCTACTTTAGGGATGCGCCTGTTATATCATTTTGTGTACGATGCCGAGGCCACTTGGCGCCCTCCGAGCCGCGCTCGCCACGGCCCTCCTACTAACGCTGTTGGCGGGTTGCCGCAGTGCGCCCCGTTCCCAATCGGGCCACATCCGGCCGGGAACTTCTGTTCGCCATACCCTACAGCTCGACGCCGGCGATTCCGCGGTCGTTCGCGTGTATCAGCTAAGCGCCATGCTGAAGGTCTCGGTTACCGGCCCATCCGGAACCCCCGTCGCACAGGCCGATAGCACGGGCGTTGGCTGGGAGATTCTGGCGTTTACCGCCGCAAAGGGCGGCACCCACACGGTTGTTCTGGAAGCCGCTGACGAAAGCCCCGAACTCGGCGAATACATCTGGCAGGTTGATTTGAACTTCTCCCGGGAGGCGGCTCAGCAGGTTGAGGAGGCCTCCAAGTTACACACCATCGCTCGCACTCAGGCAGCCCGGCGCCCGCCGGACAACGCAGGTGCCCGCCAGGCGCTTGAAAAGGCAGCCGCGCTGTTCGCCGCTGCCCGTGAGACCACCGGCGAACTCACCGCCCTCCTCTCGCTGGCCGAGAACTTGGGCCAGAACGCCGGACAGGACCGCGAATCGGCGCTCCGTAGTGCCACCCAGAAGCTGGGCGAGATCGCCAGGCGTGCGGACGCCATTGGCGACTTTGCCCTCGCCGCCGACGCTCTTCTCGGACGTAGCTCCCTCCTTCTCACGCTGGGCGAGTTCGCGGAGGCCAATCAGGCTCAGGAACAGGCCCTGGACCGGAGCCGGCGGTCCAACTTTCTCTACGGCGAGGCCGCCGCCCTTCTGAATCGCGGTCTGGTCGAACGTTTCCAGCACAACTACCGGACCGCCGTCACCTACTACGAGCGCATGAATGAGATCGCCACCCGGATCGGTTCCCGCTCTCTCAGCGGCGTGGCGCTCAACAACCAGGGCGTGCTCCTGCTGATGATGGGCGACCCCGCGGCCGTGCGCTACTTCGAGCGGGCCGAGGCTCTGCTCACCAACAGCCGGCGGGCTCAGGTGCGGCTGCTGCTCGCTTACCGCTACCTGGGGGCGGGGGATGTGGCCCGCGCCCGCGGGAAGCACGAAGAAGCGAAGGCTGACTTTGGCGGCGCGCCCGGCGCCATTTCGCAATGCGCACTCCTGCTCGGCGAGATCGAGGAGCGCTCAGGCAATCTCGCCGCCGCCCGCAAGAGTTACGAGGAAGCTCTCCGGCTGTCGGAAAGCCCGCGGACAACTGCGGACGCACATGCTTTCCTGGGCGGAATCAGCCTCGCCGAAAGACAGTTCGCGGCGGCAAGAAGCCACTTCCAGCAGGCTCTTCGGGGCCGCCATGCCTTGCGCGACACGGCCGGAACCATCAGTGTCTCGCGCGGGATCGCCCAGGCCGAACTCGCGTCGGGAGCCCCTGATCGCGCCGCCGCCCAGATCGACGAAGCCGAGCGAATGGTCCAGCAACTGGTTTCGTCTACCCCCGAGGGCGCCGATCGGGCCAAGTTCATCGCCAGCCGGTATGAGGTTTTTGAAACCGCCGTCGACATTCACATCGCGCGCGGAAAGACATCCGGGCCCTTGAACGGAGCCCGTGCCCTGGAACGCTTCGAGGCCGGCCTTGTCCGCAACTTGCTCGACCGCGTGTCGTCCGACCCCGGCAACCGCCCGGAGGTACCCGAGATCTATCGCAAACGGCTTGTGGCGGCGGAGCGGCGCGTGGTGGCTTCGATGAGCAATCCGCTTCAGGCAGCGGAAGCCAAAGCAGCCAAGGATAATGTCACGCGTGAGATCGCAGCCCGGTTTGGCCCGGCCCGCCCCGCCTGGACTTCAAAGAACCTCCACCAGATTCAGGAGTACCTCAAGCAACAGCCTGGCACCGCTCTCCTGGCCATCGCGCCCGGTCCGGCCGCCAGCCACCTTTGGGTCGTGACCGGCGGCGCCGTCGAAACCACCACCGGTCTGCCGCCGCGCGCCACCCTGGACCAATGGGCCAAAAACACCACCGATGCCTTTCTGGCCGAACGCCCGGATCGCGCCGTCCTTGAAAAGCTGGGCAGCGAGATCTCCCGGCAATTGTTCGAAAAGCTCACCCCGGCCCAAACCCGGATCCTCAGCTCAGCCCGGCGCCTCGCCATCGTCACCACCGGCCCCCTGCTTCGAATCGCCTTCGAAGCGCTGCCCGTCCCGGCCTCGTTGAACCCCACCCCCGGCCAGCATCTCATCGGGCTGCGCTACCAGGTCGTGCGCTGGCCCTCGGCGTCGGTCGCCGTAACGCTGGCCATGCGGCCCCCCAGGCTGCCCGCCCGCGACATCGCCGTGTCGATGACCCCGTCTACGGCTGGAACGATAGCCGGAGCGGCCTCCCCGTCCCAGGCGAGCCGCGCCTTTCCGAACCCGATGCGCTCCCGCGCCTCGTCTTCTCAGCCGACGAAGGCGCCCTCATCGCCGGCATGTTCCCCGGCGCCCAGCGCTTCAGCGGCTTCGATGCCCGCCGTGAACTCGCGCTCCAGCCCCACATCTCCACCTTCCGGTACATCCACTTTTCCAGCCACATTGAGCTCGACAACGACGTGCCAGACCTGTCTCGAATCGAACTCTCCCAGGCCGGCCGCTCCCTCATCCGCCAGCGCGGAGCGCTCTTCTATCAGGATATTCAGCGCATGAATCTGGCCGCCGATCTCGTCTTCCTGGCCGGCTGCCGGGGTTCGGGAGGCAAGCAGCTTGCCGGCGAAGGACTCCTCAGCATCACCAACGCCTTCTTCGAGGCCGGCGCAAACGCCGTCATCGGGTCGCTTTGGCCCCTGGACGACGCCGTTTCGCTTGAATTCATCGCCGAGTACTATCGGCAGCTGCGCAAGAGCGGTACTCCCGCCGAGGCCCTGCTCCAGGCACGCCGGGTCATCGCAAAACGCTGGCCGTCCCCCGTGTACTGGGCAGGCCTCACCCTGCAGGGAGTGGACGGGGGTGGCAAGTAGTGCCTGCCGGTCCCGAATCCCTGCGCCTGTTTCAGGCGCTTGACCCCGACCCCGAGCGGGCCGGGGAGGAATACCTCAAGCTCCACACCCGCCTCACCCGCTACTTCGCCTCCCGTGGATCCGCCATCCCCGATGAATTGGCCGACCGCACCCTGGACCGGGTGGCCAGAAGGCTGGAAACCGAGGTCATCCAAAGCTTCCCCAAATACTCCATGGGAGTGGCCCGGCGCGTCTACGCCGAAGACCGCCGGGGGGGGGCCGCGACATGATCTCGTTCGATCAGGCCACCGTGCACCGCAAAGCCTGGCGTGGCCCGCGCCGCGACCCCATGGGCGTTTGCCTCGAGGAAGCCATGGACAACATCGACACGGTCGAGCGGGAGACCCTGCTCGAGTATCACGCGGCCGAAGGCCCCGGCAAGGCCGATGAACGCCTCAAATTGGCCCTCAGGTTGAATGTCTCGATCAATAACTTGCGTGTCATCGTGCTCCGTGTGAAGAAGAGTTTGAAGACCTTGATCGAACGCTGCCTGGATAGGAGGTACCCCGCTTGATGTTTCAAATGGTCCTGGTACTCCTGGAATGGAGTTTCTTTCCCAAGGCGCGAAACGCAAGCCATAAGTTCCTTGTTTTGAATCGATTAGGCGATGCCCGCACGGCCCGCGTGGCATATCCCCTTCCGTTTATCGGATATTATTCCGGGAATATCCGCTTAAATCTCCCGGCCATCTGTAATGAACCGGAGCCGTCTGGCCACGTTGGAGGTGTAAGCGTATGACCATCCCAACCTCTACGCAGGACCTGACGGCTCTGCTAAAGCGGTACCTGCTGGCCCAGTTGCCCGACGGCCCCGCGCGCGACCAACTGGACGACGCACTGCTCGAAGACGACGAGCTCTATATCCAGTTGGAGTCGGCCGAAGACGACCTGGTCGACGACTACGTCCGGGGAAATCTCACTCTCGCCGAGCGCAACGCTTTCCGCACCGCCTTCCTCACCACCAGCGAAAGGCGCCGGAAGCTGGAGTTTGCCATCGCGCTGAACCGGTACGCCGGAAAGCGCCAGAGCTGGTTCAGCCGCTTCATCCAGACCGCCACCGATACGTTCTCCTCCAGCGCGCTCCGGCCAGCTTACGCCGCGGTTGCTTTGGCTGTCGTTTTGTTACTGCCAGTCCCGAAACCCGAACCCCTTCCAGCCGTCACCCAGGACATGCAACCCGTCAAGCGAGGCCCGGGGTCGGGCAACCGTGTCGTCGTGAAACCGGATCAGCCCGAGATAACCGTCCGGCACACTCCGGATGACGCCGGCGCACCCGCTTACGAAGCCTACCTGGCGCGAGCAGGCTCCAACGCGCGCGGCCGCCATCTGGGAACCTTCACTCCCACCGCCGGCGTGCTGGAAGTTACGCTGAACATCACAGGACTCCCCGATCAGGAGTACCTCGTCCGCCTCTATAGCTCCACCGCGTCCGACGCCGTCAGCCTGGGTGGATTCTCCTTCCGTCTGGTCCGTCAACCCTGACAGTGCAGTGCGTGAATCCGGGAAAAGTTACTCTTTCGCCATTCTAGTGCTACCCTTAGGTGCGTTTTGTGTTAGACTAGGCGCGAAGTAACGGTTGGCTGAGGCGGTCAAAACGTGGATATCTTCAAAGCGATTCGGGAACTCCATGAGGAGAAGGACAGGCTCGACAAGATCATAGCCCGGCTGGAGCAGTTGAAGGCCGCCGAGGAAGTCAGGAAGACCCTGCCCATTCTCAGCCGCCGCGGGCGCAAGCACATGCCTGAGGACGAACGCAAGATCGTTTCGGAACGAATGCGCAACTATTGGGCCAAGCGCCGGGCCGCCCGAAAAGCCGCTGCGGCTTCGTCGCCCGAACCCGCGGAGTAACCGTTCATCGCGTGATCCTGAACCGGTCGATCTCTTCCCCCGTCCGCGCCACCTGACGTATCGTCAACTGATCCGGCTTTACGTCCACCACGGTAAGGGAATGCACGCTTGAGTGGAACTCTTTCGTGAATGGCTGCCAGGTCGCCGGCGCCCCGTTCTGATCGGTGTCGTAGAGCCGCGCGCCGCCCGCTCCCGTCACCACGTAGATCACACCATCCGGCCGCGTTCGCTCAACCCCGTCAAACTGCTTGTCGAGTGTGAACTCGCCCTCCACTTCCCCGGTCGGGGCCCTCTTCGCCACCGTCGCGCGGAACTTCAGCGGATGGCTCCGCTGATAGTTGTGCACGTGGCCCGCGAAGACCACGTCCACCTTGCCCTCTTCGAACAACGGCGCCGCGAAGCGCATCCACTGAGCGTTGAAATGCGCCTTCGATGACTGGATTCCCGGATGGTGATAGCCCACGAACCGCCACTTCGCCCGGGCCGCCTTTTTCAAATCCGCGGCCAGCCAGCGCCTTAGTTCCGGATTGTTCCAGTCAACGTAGTTGTTCGAATCGAGAACCGTCCAGTGCACATCACCCATGTCGATGGAAAAACTGGCCATCCGCGGGAACCCGGGTCCAGCCGAACGCAGCAGAGCGTTCACGTCCCGGTCATCCCCCTTGATGGCCGGCGTGTTCGCATCGCCAAAGGACAGAGCCGGGCCGTTCAAAGGCTGGCTCCAGTAGTGGAAGTAGGCCTGGGCATCCGGATAAAGGTTCAGGTCGAAGGTCGCCAGATCGTGATTGCCCGGCGCCGCCAGAAACGGAATGGAACGAATCAGGGGCGCGCCCGCCGTAAGTGAGTCCACCGCCGAATTATAAATCGGGAAATATTTCTGGCGATATTCCGAGATTCTGCCGCGGCTGTAAACGATATCTCCCGTGACAAATACATAGTCCGGATTCTCGGCCATCGCCCGGTGCGCGATGCCCGGCTGCTCCGGCGTTCCCGCCGCGCAATCGCCAAACACAACAATCCGCTGTCCGCCCGCGGCCGGACGCGCATTCCCCTCGGCCTCAAACGCAACCGCCCCCCCATGAAGAACCCGGTAGGCGAACTTCTTCCCCGCCGTCAGGCCTTCGAGCGAAGCGGCATACACGCGGTGCGGCTCGATATCGCGCACCCGCACCGTCTTCAAGCGGAGCTTCGCCACCTTCCACTCAGCCCCCGTGGCCGCGCGATACTCCACTCGCCACTCCGCCGGAACATCGGCGGCATGCCACAACACCTCCATCCGTTCGCCCGCTGCCGGGTGGTTTCCCACCTGAAGATAAGGCTCCGCCAGGAATGGCCCCGCGCCCAGAACCATCCGCGCCGCCAACAGCGCCCAGCAGATCCCGTGTTTCATGTTGATTTATGCCTCTCCCGGCGGGCCTTTTCCTTGGCCAGCGCCACCTCATACTTTTCCTTGGCCCAATCCACCAGGCGTTTGACCGGCGGAAAGTAGTCGCCCAGAATCACCAGTCCCGGGATCAGGAACACCCAGCCCGGCATCACCGGAGCAATCAGGCCGATAATCCCAAGAAGGACCAGCCCGAATCCCAGCAGAAGGCGGAGAATCTTACGCACCCGCGCCGCCCCTCGGCCTCTCCGCCAACCGGTTCTCCAGCACCACGCCCGGCGTGAAGTTCTCCACTTTCAGGTAATACTCGGCCGTCATCTCAAGCACTCGCCGGGGCACCAGCCCGATGATTTCGCTACCCTCAATCGAAACACCGCGCCGGGCCGCCTCCTCCCGCACCGCCTCGAACACACGGTGCACCGGAGTCACCTCGAAATCCGTCAGGTTCATCGTCACCTGGGCGCGATTGCGTGAGGCCAGCAGCACGCCCATCGCCTTCACGCACTTCAGGCCGCCCGACGATTCCCGCACCGCCGCCGCCACCGCCCGCGCCACCGCCAGATCTCCCGTGGCCAGGTTGATGTTGTAGGCAATCAGGAACTTCCGCGCCCCCACCACCACCGCACCCGCCGTCGGATGCAACGCCGGACCGCCCACATCCGGGGCGCGCGACGAATCCGTTACCGCCGCCTCCAGCAGACCCTCAAAACCGCCGTGGCGCACCTGTTCCAGCCGCTGCCGCTCCGGAACCCTCGCCGCCGCCTCGTAAAAATACACCGGAATCCCATGCCTGTGCCAGATTCGCTCACCCACCCGGTGCGCTATCGCCGCGCACTCCTCCAGCGTCACCCCCTCCACCGGAACAAACGGCACCACATCCGCCGCGCCAATCCGGGGATGAACACCCCGATGGGCCCGCAAATCGATCAGCTCCGCCGCGCATCCCACGGCAGCCACAGCCGCCTCCGCCACCGGATCCGGTTCTCCGGCAAAGGTGATCACGCTGCGGTGGTGGTCCGCGTCGATGTGGATGTCCAGCACCTCCGCGCCCGGCACGGACGCCACAGCCGCCGCAATCCGGTCCACCCGGGCCCGGTCGCGGCCTTCGGAAAAGTTCGCCACGCACTCGATCAGCCGCGTCACGGCGCCCCCTCTCCGGCCACGATTTGCCCCTTTTTCATCGTCCATACCACCAGATTAGTGCCCAAGTAATAGCCTAACTCGCGATAATCGGCGGCATCCAGCATCAGCACATCCGCCTGCTTGCCCGGCTCAAGCGATCCACAGCGATGGCCCCGTCCCGCCGCCCACGCACCGTTCACCGTGGCCGCCGTCACCGCCTGCGCCGCCGTCATCCCCAGCCTCGCCACCGCCAAACCCATCGCCAGACCCATGTTCAACCCCGGGGCCGTCACCGGATTCCCTCCACTCCCCAACGCCACGGCCGCCCCGCAATCCACCCACGCCCGGGCATCCGGCCACTCGCCGCGCCGCAGGTGCAGTTCGGCCGCCGGCACGAACGTCACCACCCCCCCGGCAGCCTCCCCGGAAGGCGCCGCGGGCTCGGTCAGCGTGATTGGCCATGCCCCCAGCTCTTCCGCCAGCCGCACCGCCTCCGGCCCCCCCTCCACCTGCACCGGAAGGCCCACCGCGCGGGCCAGAGCGGCAAAGGACCGTGCAAAATCGGCATCGTCACACCGCACCGCCGCCGCCACCGCCAGCTTCTGCTTCGCCGCGCGAGCCAGCACGGGCCCAGCCACTTCGGCAAGAAAAACCGCCTCCGCCGGGCCGTACCCGGCGCGGTACACCGGCGCCACCTCAACCGGAGACGTCAGGTGTCCCAGCACCCGCAGCGACTTGATCTCCGCCGCCGCATCCAGCCCAAACCCCGTCTTCGCCATCATGCCCGTCGTCCCATGCCGCAACGCCGTCATCAGCCGCTGGCCGGCCATCACCTCCAGCGCCGATCCAGGCAGCCCTCGCACCGCCCGGACACTGGCCATGAATTCGCGCCGCACCATATCCGCGTCCGGCGCCCCCACCGGCCGGGCCTCAAAATCCGTTACCCGCGCCGGACCCGCCACCGGATGCGCATGCGCGTCGAAGAAGCCCGGCATCACCACGCGCCCCGTCGCGTCGATCACCTTGGCCTTCTTCGCCGCCGCCAGATTCTCCACCCGCCGCGCCACGCCCGCCTCCAGAATCACACCGTGCTCAATCAACAGGGCGCCGTCCTCAATCAACCCCAAGTCCTGCATCTCCGCGCCCCGGCGAGCCCGGCCCGGGCCGCGCAGCGTCAGCAACTGCCGTGCGCCGCGGATCAGCACCCGGCTCACCGCGATGCCCTCGGCTTCAGTTCCCGCCACGCCCCCAGCATCGGAAAATAGAGTCCGGCGCGGGCAGGCCGAGGGTCGAACCCGGCCACCAGCGCCAGATACCGCTCCAACTGCTCCCGGTACCGTTCCAGCTCGTTATCCAGAAATGCATCCCGGCCGCCACCCTCATGCGTGCTGGTCTTGAAATCCACCACCCAGCGCACTCGCGACCCGGCTCGATTCTCCACAAACGTCCGGTCCACCACCGCCTGCCGCAGTGCCCCGTCCACCACTCCCGTGATCGCAAACTCGCTCCGGGCATCCTCGTGATCGCCCAGTATCCAGCGCCCGCGCCGGTCCCGCACCGTGTTCAGCACCGCATGGATCGCGCGCTCCGCCGCCGCGTCCAGATCGTCCGCCGGGACACCCCGGCCGGCCAGCGACCGCCGCACCCACTCCCGCCGCTCCTGAACACGGGCCTCGGTCCAACGCCGCAGCCCGGTCCGGCCGATGGAGTCCAGCCACTCATGCACCACCAGTCCCGTGACCCGCTGAGTTTCACCGGCCCAGTGGAAGGAGATCGGCTCGGCCGGCAGGACGCCGCCGGGCCCGGGGATCTCGACATCGCCCGGCGGCGCTGGAGGAACAAACCCGAAAGGCAACCGCCAGAGGGGCCGCGCCAGCGTCCGAACCAGCCGGGGCGCGCCAGGGGACCCCATCGTTGCCTCCAGCAGTTCAAGCCCCGGCTTCAGCGCCTTGAGACTGGTGCGCGCCCGGGCTCCCTGCCCCGTCCAAGCCACCCAGTGCAAACGCCGCCGCGCCCTTGTGGCCGCCACGTAGAGCAATCGCAGGTGCTCGTTGTCCTCCTTCCGGCGTTCCAGCCGGGCAATGTAGCTGTAGAGATCGTCGGTGGTTCCGGTGGCGCCTTTGGCCGCCATCAGGAACACTTCCCGGCTGCCGGCCAGTGCCGTCGTCCAGGTCAGCAGGCGCGAATCGTCCAGGCGCTGTGGGCGGTCCAGCCCGGGCACGATCACCGTGTCGAACTCCAGCCCCTTGGCCTTGTGGATGGTCATCACCTGCACCGCGCCGTCGGCCAGAGCGTCGGGCGTGGCAAACAGCTCCGCGCACCGCGCCTCCAACACCGCGAAGTCGGCCAGATCGCCCCCTTCGTCCAACTCATCCAGCAGATCCAGAAAGCGGCCCGCGTCCGTCAAATCCGTGTCCCCGGCCAGACAGGCGGGACCTCCCAGCGTCACCCAGGCCGCTTCCACCAGATCGCGCAACCGCCGCCGGCCCCGTTGCCCGATCGCGGCCTCCAGCGTATCCCGCACCACGGCCGCACGTCCATCCGCCCCCGTCAGCGCCTGCCGCACCGTCACCCCGGGCCCGCCCGCGGCAAGACGCTCAAGCGCCCCCAGCGTCAATGCGCACCACGGCGCGCGCAGCACGGCAAACCAGCTTGCGCGATCGGCCGGATTCAGAATGGCCCGTGTGAGCGCCGCCAGATCGTTCACCACCGCCCGTCGCGACAGTTCGTCGATCTCCACCGCCCGGAACCGGATGCCGCGCTTCCGAAGCTCGGCCAGAATGGCAGGCAGATGCGACCGCGCCTCCACCAGGATGGCCACCGTGCCGCTGACGCTCGCCCCGGCCACCAGATCGGCCACCACCACCGCCTCCGCGCGGTCATCCCTCTCACCGGTGGGAACCGCATGGAACCAGACACCCGAATCCCGCTCCTCCTCCCGCACGGCGGCCGACGGGGTATACGTCACGGCGCCGGTCACCACATCAGGCTCCTGCGGGAAGATCCCGCCGAACGTCTGATTCACCCAGTCCACCACGGCCGGCCGGGAGCGGAAGTTCGCCGAGAGCGACAACTTCTCCAGCGTGATACCGCCCACGCCGTTCTCCTGGGCATCCAGGTAAAGGCCCACCTGCGCCTCGCGGAAGCGGTAGATCGATTGCATCGGGTCGCCCACCAGGAACAGTGTGCGGCCTTCGCCGGGCTCCCAGGTGGCCGTGAGGCGCCGGACAAGCTCCACCTGCGGCAGCGACGTGTCCTGGAACTCGTCGATCAGCAGATGCTCAACGCGATGCCCCAGCGCGAGCGAGAGGTCGGTCGGATGATCCCGCGTGCCCAGCGCGCGCAGCGCCGCGGCCGTGATCTCGGCGAAATCGACGTGGCCCGCCGCCGGGAACGCCGCGCCCAGCTCCGCCGCCGCGTGCCGCAGGATATCGAACAACGCCTGCAGAATCCGCCACTGTGGCTCCGAGAGCCGCGCGGGCGGCAACCGGCGCACTTCATCCAGCGCCGCCCGCAGCGCTTCGCGCGGATAAAGCTGCGAAAGCAGTCCGCTCAGACGATCCTTCATCGTCCTGGCCGAAGGCGGAAATCCCGTGTTCTTCGTGATGTTCGAGCGCCAGGAACCGCCCTGCACCAGCAGCAGTTCAGCCACGCCGCACCACGCCGGCAGATCCTCGGCGGCCGATCCCGGCAGCGCCTCCAGGCGAAGGCAGCGAACCAGATCCCGTTCGGGCTGCTCATCCACCAGATTCGCGGCCGCAAACCGGGCCAGCGTCACCAGCTCCGCCGCATGCTCCGTCGGAACCGCGCGCCGAAGCTGCGCGAGCTTGCCGCGAATCAACTCCTCCAGCCCGCTTTCCAGAGCGGCCCGGATTTGCTCCCGGGCCGTGGAACCGCCCAGCAGCGGAAGCCCCAGCAGCGGCAACCATTGATCGCGCCGCTCCAGCATCTCCGCCAGCAGCCGCTCCGTCATCGCCAGATTGTTGTCCTGATGCAGCAGCAGCGCCGCCACCGCGGCGGCCAGCGTTCCCTCGCCGTCGAGATAGCGAATGGTGTTCCGCGCCGCCTCCCGGTACTGCTCATCCGGCCGCTCGGTCACCGCCAGACCCGCGCCCAGTCGCGCCAGCCACGGCATGCGCTGCACCAGGCTGTAGCACAGCGCATCAATGGTCTCAATCCGCATCCGGTTCGGGTGTTGAGCAAGCTGCCAGCCAAGCATCTGATCCTGCAGCAGCGCCTGCCGCGCCGCGCGCCACGTGGTCTCCTGGTGCGGATTCACCGGCGCTTCGCCCTGCGCCGATTCCAGCGCGGCCAACACGCGCTCCCTCATCTCCGCCGCCGCCTTCCGCGTGAACGTGATCGCCACCACGCACTCCGGCTCCGCCACCCGCGCCAGCAAGGTCAGATAACGCTGGATCAGCAGCTCCGTCTTGCCTGACCCGGCCGGAGCCTGCACAATGAACGACGCGCTGGCATCCAGCGCGCGCGCACGGTCCGCGGCATCGGGCGGCGGCACGGGCGCCAGCAGCGGGATCATGTCTCAGCCTCCGCGCCCTCGCCGTCAATGCGGCACAGCGCCCCCAGATGGCAGAAGCTGCAATCGTCCGGCGACCGCGGGTCCACCGGCGCATGGCCCAGGGCAAACTCGTTCGCCAGAGCTTCCAGCGTCGACCGCCAGGATGCCTTCGTCTCGGCAAATCCCGCGTCCTTCGGCGGCTTCACATCGCTCAGCAATCCCGTCTCCGAACTCAAGCCCGCAAAGCCAATCCGCTTGGCCCCCACCATCGCGAACGCCACCGCCGCCACCTCGCCATCAGCCTGCGTGCAGTAGAACGGCAATTGCGGCTCCTCCGGCCGTGAACCCAACAGCGCTTCCACGGACTTCGGGCTGCTCTTATAGTCCAGCACCACCAGACGGCCGTCCTCCAGCCGGTCCACCCGGTCCGCGCGCATCTCCAATTCCAGCGGCCCCACCACCGCGGTCCGCGTTACCTCCTGCTCCGCCACCTCGAATGTGCTGGGGCGATCGGCCTCCAGCCTCATCCAGTCGCTTACCAGACGCTCCAGCCTCTCCTTCTCCACATCCCGGATCCGGAGCGTAAGAGCACTGGCGTCGAGTTGCGTCTTTGCCTCCACCGCTTCGGAGATTGCCCGCTGAACGATCTCAGTCAAGTCCGCTTCGCCAAGTTGCTTCAGCCGCGCCTGGCTGCCCACCGCCGCCCACACCTTGTGCAGCACGGAATGCATCAGCACTCCCTTGTCGCGCGGGCTCAGCCCCAACTCCGGTGACTCGATCTCCCGCGCCCCCAGCCGGAACTCGGCGAACGCGCGGAAAGGGCACGCCGATTGAAGCTGCAGAACCCGGGTCCCACCGCGCTGCAATGTCCCCGGGGCAAGCGGCGGCGCCTCCGTGTCCGGCTCCGCCTCCAGCGCCACGGTGCCTGGCCAACTGTCATACCAGACATCCGCGGCCAGCCGCAAATTCTCCGGCCCCACGGCGGGGACCCCGGTGATCAGCGGACTGGGCGCCAGGTTGTGATCCTCCTCCGTCGAGGCATGGCTCACCACCACCACCGGCGCCGCCGCCAAAAGCCGTGCCGTCATCCGCCGCGCTTCGGCCAGCGCCACCCGCGGCGAGGACCGCGGCATGCCCAGTTGACCCTGAACCGCAAGCGGCAGAAACGGGTTCGGCCGGGGAGCATCCGGCCATCGCCCGGCATCAAATCCCAACAGCCAAACGCCGTCCAGGCCGGGCGGCGGTGGTTCCTGCACCGGCAGGATCTGCACCGGCGCCCCTTCATCGCGCGGCTGGAACGGCCGGCGCGCCGCCAGCGCTTCCAACTGGGCCAGCGCCGCCCCGCGCGTCCAGCGGACCTCCAGCGCATCCAGCGACGCCAGATCCGCCAGCATCTCGCGCCACGCTTCCATCGCCTGATGCTCTTCGCTCTCCAGCGTCCTGTCGCCAGGCCAGCCCCACGCCTCCAGCACGCCGCTGAAAATGGCCGCCCACGCACCGGGGCCGGCCTCCTCCGGAGCAGCTTCCCAGGCACGGCGGCTCGCGTGAATAGCCCGGTTCAACACCGCCTGTTCACGCCCGCGGCCGGCCACCGCGCGCCACGCCAACTCGTACTCCCCGCGCCGCAACCCCAGGTCGAGCAGCGCCCGCTCATCGGCCTCCTCCCCCCAGCCGGCAAGAAACGGCGACCGCAACAGACGGCTCAGCACCGGGATCGTGACCCGGGAACCCGCCGTGCGCAGCAGCAGCAAAGCGGCCTGCGTCACCGGAGCCTCACTCAGCGGTCCGCCACTGGCAATGTGAAACAGCGGCCTTCCACCCCCGCGAAGGAACGCGTTCGGCGCGAGAATCTTCGAGAACACGTTTGCCGCCGCCGTGCGCACGCCATCCAGATCCCGGGCGACTATGCCGATGCGCGCCCGTGGATTCTCTTCCAGCCGGGCCCGGGCCCAGCGAGCCGCCGCCTGCAGTTCACCGGAAGTGGTGGGCGCGGAGGCGCGCAGACGTTCGGGCGAGGGGTGCGGCGTGAAGCGATGCTCCCGCCACTCCCCGCCGCAGCGCCGGATCACTTCCAGCAGCCGCCGCTGTTGAGGACTGAAATCGTCGAACCCGGCCAGCCACAGGCGCGGCGCCGCAATTACCTCTTGCTCAATAGCCGCGCCCACGCGATCCGGCAGGCGCCCTTCATCCAGCCAGCCCCGCGCATGGCATCGCTTGTGAAACTCACGCGCCCAGTCCCGAAAAGCAGCCGTGTCTTCCGTGAGGCTGAATGTCGAATCCTCCACCGAGATCCTCCAGCCATGCCCCAACAGCCACGCTTCGCGCGCCTTGAGTGCGGTCCCCCGGGGATCCATCAGAAACTCGCCCTCCGGGGACGCACCGATGATCTGCTCCCACAACAGCGTGTCCTGCGCCGCGCTCAGCAGCACAGGCGAGCCGGGCGCCGCGAACCGCACGCCGCGCCACAGCCGGCCAAGCCACACCGGCCACGAAACAACCTCCGGCGATTCCCACACCACCCGCCCGCGCCCACGTTGCCAATCGCCGTACTCCCGGCGCAGTTCCCGCGCCAGACGTTCGGTGGAGGTGACCATGGAACAGCCCTCTTCCACCGCCGCGCGCCAGTCCATGGACGCGGTGGGAGGAGCTTCAAACAGGGAGAGTTGCATGCGCCAGGCTGACTAGCCATGGTACCAATCGGCACGCAGCCGGTTGGCTGGTGTTACACAGGCCCGCGTAGCGCAAGGTTTACGCAGGCTTGCGCGCGGACCGCAGAAAGGCCAGAAACTCCGCCGTGTCGCGCGTCAGGCTCGGGAAACTCGCCACCACCTTTTCGTCCGCGTCGACAATCGCGTAGAAGGGTATGGCCACGGTGGCAAACTTGGTTTCCTGCAGCTTTTGATTCGCTTCGGAGACACCCTCGCTGCCATCGGTGTACAACTCCACCAGCACGAACTCCCTCAGTGCGGCGGACACCTCCGGACGGGGGAACATATTACTCTTCATCCACTTGCAGTTCGTGCAGGTGTAGCCGGTGAAGTTGACGAACACCAGCTTGTTCTCGGCGCGCGCCTTCGCCAGCGCTTCCTGATACTGGTCCTTCAACCACGGCAGCTTGCCTTCGCCCGCGCCGCCCGAACCCAACCCCGCACCCTCCTGAGCCGCCGGAACGTAAGCATCCAGCTCACCCAAACGCCCGCCGAACATGCCCGGCAGCAGGCTCAGGGCGAACGCCAGAAACGCCATGCCGGCCACCAGCCGACCCGTTTTCAGCGGTTCCTCCGGCTTGATCCCTTCCATGCGAAGGAACCCCAGAAGATACAGCCCCGGCAGCGCGAACAGCACCACCCACGCGGCCAGGAACCGATCCCGCGTCAGCACATTCCAATGCATCACCTGGTCGACATTGGAGAAGTACTTGAGCGCCGCCGCCAGAATCACGAATCCCAGCACCGTCTTCACGCGCATCATCCAGCCCCCGCTGCGCGGCATCTTCTTCAATGCCCCCGGAAACAGCGCCAGCAGGAAGAACGGCAGCGCCAGCCCGCTGGCAAACGTCGCCATCCCCAGCACCGGCTGCAGCTTGTCGCCCTGCACCGAAGCCGCGAGCAGCGTGCCCATGAACGGACCCACGCAGGCGAATGAGGTGAGTGAAAACGTCAAACCCATCAGCAGGCTCCCCATCACACCGCCCTGCCCCGAAGCCGAGTTCATCCGCGTCAGCAGACCCGATGGCAGCGTGATCTCAAACGCCCCCAACATGCTGGCCGCAAACACCAGAAACACCACCGTGATGAACGCGTTCACCCACACATTCGACCCCAGCTGCACCACGCCAAACGGCCCCACCGCCGCCGTCGTCGCCAAACCGATCCCCGTGAACAAGACCACAATCCCCATACAAAACACCAGCGCCTGCATCACCGCGCGCCCGCCCCGGTCCCCACCTTGGTTCAGGAAATAGGACATCGTAATCGGAATCATCGGAAAAACACACGGCGTGAAGATAGCCGCCAGGCCAAATCCAAACGCAAGCAGCAGGAACGAGCCAAGATCCTGCTTCGCCGGCGCGGCTGGTATCGGCGCCGGCGTGGACCCGGCGGCCGGCCCCGAATCCGGCACCAGCCTGTAGCCATCCGGAATCGCGATCACCGCCGCCGGAGCCCCCGCGCCGATGCTGAGCGAAGCGTTCAGCGTCTTCCGGCGGGGCGGCAGGCACTGCTTGTCCGTGCACGCCTGGAAGCGCACACCGGCGGTCAACTCCACAGGGCCCCCCGCGCCAGGCGCAATCGCCAGCTCAGCCAGAAAAACAGTCTTGCCCTCGAATGTTTCGGTCTCCGTTTGAAAGTTCGGGTCCAGCTTGCGCACCGGCGCCGGCTGGTGGATCTTCACGGAAGCGATGGCCGGCGAGGGCTCAAACCGAATGGTCGTTGCGATGGGCGGCTTGGGCGTCGTCATCGAGTAGAGATGCCACGGAGCGTCCGCTTCCGCCGTCAGGCGCACCAGCACAACGGACCCTGGCGCCGCCGCGCCCGGGGCTTCGATCGACCAGCGCACCGGGTCAAGCCGCTGGCCGCACAGAGCCGCGGCCGCCGCCAGCGCCGCGAAAAGCATTCGGATCAGTTGGGTGGACACCGGGTTCAGCCTCGCTCAGCTCGCTGGTCAGGAGCCCGATCTGATGGCGCCGCCGGACGACCACGAGTGCAGTTCGTCCTCAATGCGCCGGTTCACCTGGCCGCCCGCATACTCCGCCGCCACGCGAATGGCGTTCTTGATGGCGTTGGCGTTCGAGCGCCCATGGCAGATGATACTCACGCCTTTCACCCCAAGCAGCGGCGCCCCGCCGAACTCCGAGTAATCGACGCGCTTCTTGAAATCCGTAAACGCGTTGCGGGCCAGCACATAACCCAGCTTCCGCGTGATCGTGGCCTCCAGGGACTCCTTCTGGAGATGCTTCACCACATCCACCAGCCCCTCACTCACCTTCAACGCCACGTTCCCAATGAAGCCGTCGCAGACGATCACGTCCGCGTGGCCCGAGAACAGATCGCGGCCTTCCACATTGCCGATAAAGTTGATCGGAAGCGACTTGAGCAGCGGCGTCGCCGCCTTCGTCAATTCATTCCCCTTGTGCTCTTCCTCGCCTATCGAAAGCAACCCCACCCGCGGATTCGCATTGTGAAAAATGGACTTCGAATAGATGGACCCCATCACGGCAAACTGGGCCAGCATCCCGGCCGAGGAGTCGACATTGGCGCCCACATCCACCATCACCGTCGGCTTGCCCTTCACCGTCGGAAACACCGAGGCGAGCGCCGGACGTTCGACACCCTTCACCATGCCCTGAACCAGCTTCGCGGTGGCCATGCACGCCCCCGTGTTCCCGGCCGAAACCATGCCGGCCGCCGCGCCGTCGCGAACCAGCCGGCAGGCAACCCGCAGCGAACTGTCGCGCTTGGTGCGCATCGCCTTTGCCGCGCTGTCCTCCATCGTGATCACTTCGCTGGCGTGGTGTACCTCAATGGGCAGATCCCCGGGGCCGCCATGGGCCGCAAGTTCCGCGCTCACCGCGTCCTCGCGCCCCACCAGGATCACGCGGACGCCAAGAGTTCGCGCGGCGCGCAGCGCGCCTTCCACTTCGGCTTTCGGTGCATGGTCCCCTCCCATCGCATCCACGGCGATAGTCACCGTCGAGCGGGGGGGGACGGCGCCGTTACCCTTCGGAGAAAGCAGACGGCGCAGGGGAGAATGGCTGGACCTTTCCCGATCCCTGGAAAGCATGTAAGCGTGTGACGGCGGCCGTCTACTCCGCGGCCACTTCGATCACGTCGCGGCCCTTGTACTTACCGCAGCTCGGGCAAACCCGGTGCGGCAGCTTCGGCTCTCCGCAGCTCGGGCAGTCGGTCGACGAAACCCGCTGCAGGGAATCGTGCGCCCGGCGGGTGGAAGTGCGTCTCTTCGAATGTCTCCGTTTGGGATTTGGCATCGGTCAATCCTATCCTTGCATTAAAACTTGCCGGTTCTCCGGCATCATAACTTCATCCCGCGAAGCGCCGCCCAGCGGTCATTGCCGGCCGTCACGGTGCATCCGCACTCCTTCGCGTTCCGGTTCGCCCCACAGCCAGGGCAAATCCCTTTGCAGCCCTCCCGGCATAATCGCTGCATCGGCAGCGCCAGAAGCACCTGCTCACGCACTACATCCGCCAATTCGAGGCCATCCCCTTCATAGAAGGCAATCTCCACCTCGCCGCGGTCAATCTCGAACTCCTCGCCCGGCGACGTCTCCAAATCCGGGCGGTAGAACAGGTCGAACCGCTCCGCCACGCGAAACGAAGCCAAATCCAGGCACCGGTCGCAATCCGCCTCCAGCATCACCTGGTACTGCCCCTGAATCCGAATCTCTTCGGTGGCGCCCAGCAACTCCGCGACGCCCGATACCTGCAACGGCCCGCCCTGGCGCAGTTTCGCCTCAAACTCAATCTCGCCCGGAGAGTACGCAACGTCGAACCGGATTGGGCGTATCTCCATGTCTTGTAGCTTCAAGAACACGCACACCTCCTCCCGGCTCGCCGGAAGCGACAGCTTTAGTATAGCAGGTGGCCCCCCCCCACCCGGGCGGCAAAATTCCGTGATCCTTTTTCCCGCCGGATGCCGATCTTTATCATAAGAGCAAGGTTCTTCAGGTCCGGGTTGTTTCATTCGGCCATTTTCGAGCCTCGCTTTGGTGGTTGTCGCGATAGGGTGGTTTCACGTTCAACCGGAGCCACTCTTCGGTTTGCAGTTGAGACGTCAGGTCAGCGGAGCTTTCGCCATGCGTATTATGTTATCCACCGTTCTCATTTCAGCCGGTTCAATGCTTGCCGCCAGCTCGTCTTCCACGAGTTCCACACCCGCGCCCGGGACCGACCTCTTCACGTCGTTAGGATTGGTCGCCCTGTTCATCGGTTGCTGGAAAGCACGCATGTTCCGCTCGTAATCACAGTCCGTCAGTGCCAGTCCGTCAGTGATACACTGGCGTTTTCAAGCCATGAATTCTCAAGCGATGAAAACGCCAGCCTTCCTCCTTCTCACCGCCTGCTGGGCGGCCGCCGCCGAACGCAGGATCGTCCTTCCACCCCCCAACCACACCCCGTCCACCACCAATCCGCCGCGCGTCGTCGCCCAACCGGAGGGCCGCGCTCTGCGCCTGCCCGCCGGATTCCAGGCCACCGAATTCGCCTCCGGATTCCAAAAACCGCGATTCCTGCTCCAACTCCCCTCCGGCGCCATTCTCCTCACCGATTCGGTGGCCGAAGGCGGAGTCTGGGCCATCCTGCCCGACAACTCGAAGAAGCAACTTCTCAAAGGCCTCGACCGGCCGTTCGGCATGGCGCTCTGGAAGGACTATCTTTACGTCGGCGAGCCCCAGTCCATCAAGCGCTACAAGTTCGATGCCGCCGCCCTCACCGCCGGCACGGGCGAGGAAGTGGTTTCCCTCAAGGGCTACGCCAAGGGCCACTGGACCCGGTCGCTCGCCTTCGACGCCAAGGGCCAAAAGCTCTACGTGGGCGTGGGCTCAGGCAGTAACGTCGATGCCGGCGACCCGAAAGACCGCGCCGCCATCAACGTCTACAACCCCGACGGCTCCGGCCATCAGATCTTCGCCGCCGGCATCCGCAATCCCGTCAGCATCCGCTGGAATCCCGCCTCCGGCCGGCTCTGGACCACGGTCCAGGAACGCGACGCCCTCGGTGATGATCTGGTGCCGGACTTCTTCACCGAAGTGAAGCAGGGCGCCTTCTACGGCTGGCCCTACGCCTATCTCGGACCAAACGAAGAACCGCGCCGGAAGGGAGAATCGCCCGAACTGGTCACCAAAACCATCGCCCCCGATGTCATTCTGCCCGCGCACGCCGCCGTCATGGACTTCGTCTTCTACACCGGCAGGCAGTTCCCCGCCCGCTACCGCAACGGAGCCTTCCTGGCCTACCGCGGTTCATCGAACCGCGCCAGGCGCGTGGGCTATTCCGTGAATTTCCTGCCCTTCAAGGGCGGCAAACCGGCCGGCAACCCCGAAGAGTTCCTGGGCGGCTGGATGCTCGGCGAGGATCAGAAGGAAGTGTGGGGCCGGCCCGTCGGCCTCCTGCAGATGAACGACGGCAGCCTGCTCATCTCAGAAGACGGCAACAACAAGCTCTGGCGTGTGAGCTATCAGAAGTAGACCGCAGCGACCCTAGCCGCTACTTCGCGCCCTTCGCCGCCGTCAGCTTCCGCAACAGCTCGATCACCGGCTTCGGCGCCTCGAACTCCGCCGCCTCAAGCGGCGTTCTGCCAAACCGGTCCTTCACCGCCAGATCCGCCCCGCGGTCCACCAGAAACTGAATGATCTCGAGCGACCCGAACCGCGTCGCCGTGTGCAGCGCGCTCCCGCCCCCCGTCCGAGCCTCATTCACATCCCCGCCCAGCTCCACCACCGCCTTCACCACGTCCAGCTTCCGGCTGCCCGCGGCAAACAACAGAGCGCCCGCCCCGTCCGGCGTCTTCGCCTTCGGGTCTGCCCCCAGAGCCACCAAGTCACGCACCATCGCCAGATTCCCCGCCTCCGCCGCCACGTGCAGCGGCGTCATGCCCGCCGTGTTCCGGTACGGATTGACAGGACCCGGCGGCGGCAGCGTCCGGCCATTCACATCGGCCCCCCGCGCCACCAGATCCTTCACCAGCGACCCTTTCCCCTGCCGCACCGCCTCATGCAGCGGCAGATTGCCGCCGCTGTCGTGCGCATTCAGTTCCGCGCCGTGGTCCAGCATCCGCCGCGCCACCCCTTCGTGGCCGCGCATCAGCGCCACCAGGAACGGCGTCGCTCCGTCCTTCGCCCGCACACCCGTCGCTGCCTTGGCCGCGATCAGCGCATCCACCGCCGCCAGGTCGCCCTTCTGCGTCGCCAGCAGCAGCGCCGTGTACCCATTCTTCGACACCGCATTCACATCCGCGCCGCGCTCAATCAGCAGCTTCACCACCCCCGCGTGGCCTTCCGCCGCCGCCCACATCAGCGCGGTCTGGCCCATCCGGTTCTCCACCGTGCCCGCCTCCGCGCCCCGGTCCAGCAGCAGCCGAACCAGATCGGTGTGGCCCGCATGGGCCGCCGCCATCAACGGCGTGTCGCCGGACCAGCGTGCTGTCTTTACGTTGGCCTTGGCGTCCACCAGCAGCCGCGCGATGGCCAGATTGCCGTTGGCGCAAGCCAGCGAAAGCGGCGTTTCGCCATTCTCATCGGCACTGTTCACGTTGGCTCCGGCGCGCACCAGCGCGGAGACGATCTCCGTGTCCTCACGGCTCACCGCCCACGCCAACGCAGTGGACCCGTCCGGCCGCGCGGCACTGACATCCACGCCGCTCCGCAGCAGCGCCAGCACCGCCTTCTGATCCTTGTTCTGGACGGCTTCAATCAGCCCGGCCGCGGGCGCGCACCACGACACCGCCGGCGCCATCCACAGCAGGCCCAAACGGGTTGTTCTCATACCCGAATGATATAGTATTTGTGAAACCCCTCGCGACCAGGAAATAGTGTGCTCAAACGTCTTTCCGCCCTGCTGTTGACCCCGGGCCTGCTCTGGTTTGCCCGCGCGGCGGACCCCGATCCGGCACACCTCCTCACCCGCTACTGCGCCGGCTGCCACAATGACCGCCTGAAGTCCGGCCAGGTCTCCGTCACCGGCCTTCGCGCCGATGCCATTCCGTCCGGTGCCGCTACCTGGGAAAAGATCCTGCGCAAAGTGCGCACCGGCGAGATGCCGCCGCCCGGCCTGCCCCGCCCGGCTGCGGAAGACGCGGCCAGGTTCACCAACTGGCTCGAAACCTCGCTCGACCGCGCCGGCGCCGCCCGCCCCCAACCCGGAGCGCCTCCCGCCCACCGCCTCAACCGCGCCGAATACAGCAACGCCATCCGCGACCTTCTGGGTCTCGACTTTGACCACGCCTCCTCGCTCCCCCCGGATGACGCCGGCTACGGCTTCGACAACATAGGCGAGGTGCTCACCGTATCGCCGGCGCACTTTGAGCGCTACATGGCCACCGCCCGGCGCGTGAGCCGCCTGGCCGTCGGCACCTTCAGAACCAGCGCGGCCATCGAACGCTACAACGCCCGCGGCGCCGCGGCCGAGGCCACCGAATCGCTGCCGCTCAACCAGCGCGGCACCATCACCGTCGAACGCTATTTCCCGTCGGACGCCGAATACGCCGTCGTGGTGCGCGTGCGCGGCAACCCCGCCGCCAACATGCCGCCGCCCAAACTCGATGTGCGCGTGGACGGCCGCCGCGAGAAACTGTTCGACGTCGTCATCAGCCAGGCAGAAGAGGCCCAGAACACCCGCAACTACGAGTTCCGGCGCAAGTTCACCGCCGGCATGCACACCCTGGGCGCCGGGTTCCTGAACGACTATTCGAAGGTGGAAAACGGCGTCGTGGCGCGCCGCCTCTTCGCCCCGCCTCCGCCCACACCGGCCTCCGTGGACTATGTCACCATCGCCGGACCCTTCAACCCCACCGGCCCCGGCGATACCGAAAGCCGCCGCCGCGTGTTCATCTGCCGGCCCGGCCCCGGGGTTACGGAACCGGCCTGCGCCGGCCGCATCATCGGCCGCCTCGCGCGCCTTGCCTACCGCCGGCCGGTCACCGCCGGCGATACCGCCCCCCTGATGAAGCTCTTTGCCGCCGGACGCAGCGAGTCGGGCTCCTTTGAAGGCGGAATCGAAACAGCCCTCCGCGCCATCCTGGTTTCGCCGGGCTTCCTCTTCCGCGTCGAATCGAACCCCGCCCCGGGAACCAAGCGGAAAGTCACCGAGTTGGAACTGGCCTCGCGCCTGTCCTTCTTCCTGTGGAGCAGCATTCCGGATGACCGCCTGCTGCGCCTTGCCGGGACGGGCAAACTCCGCGCTTCACTGGAAGCCGAGGTTCGGCGCATGCTCGCGGATCCCAGGGCCAAGGCGCTGGCCGATAACTTCGCCGGCCAGTGGCTGCACTTGCGCAACGTCTCCGGCTGGCGGCCCGATCCCGACAAGTACCAGCAGTTCGACGAGCCCCTGCGCACCGCCTTCCAGCGCGAAACCGAGCTCTTCTTCGAACACATCGTCCGCCAGGACCGCAGCGCCATCGACTTCATCGCCGCCGACTACACCTTCCTCAACGAGCGTCTCGCCCGCCACTACGGCATCCCGGGCGTCCGCGGACCCTACTACCGCCGCGTCCAGCTCCAAACGCCCGAGCGTGGGGGCGTCATGACCCACGGCAGCATCCTCACCGTCACCTCGTACCCAACCCGCACCTCGCCCGTGCTGCGCGGCAAGTGGATTCTGGAAAACATCCTCGGATCGCCGCCGCCGCCGCCGCCGCCCGACGTGCCTGACCTCGAAGACAAGGCCGCCGCGTCGGCCAAGGATCTCCGCGCGGCGCTCGAAAAGCACCGCGCCAATCCCGCCTGCGCCTCCTGCCACGCGCGCCTGGACCCCATGGGCTTCGCGCTCGAGAACTACGACGCCATCGGAAAGTTCCGCGCCGAGGAGGGCGGCCACCAGATCGACGCCTCGTCCCAGCTTCCCGGCGGCGCGCCGTTCCGCGGCGCCACCGGGCTCCGCACCGTTCTGCTGGAACGCAAGGACCAGTTCATCGAGTGCCTGGCCGAAAAACTGCTCACCTACGCGCTGGGCCGCGGCTTGGAACACCCCGACTTCCCGGTGGTTCGCGAAATCCGCCGCCAAGGCGCGGCCAGGGAGTACCGGTTCTCGGCCCTGGCCCTGGCAGTGGTCAACAGCGTGCCATTCCAGATGAGAGAAGGCGTGGCTCCGGCCAGCCTCGCCGCCTCAACCTCACCGTTCAAAAGGTAAGCCGCGCCCCCCGCGGCTCACTGGAATTCAATCGTCCCCCTGGCCATGGCATGGGCCAATAGCGTACCATGCGAAATGAGGGAAAGCGCGGCACGACGAGAGCCTCGCCGCCTCAGCCGATCTGAAGAAGAGGTAAATCGATCATGATCATCACCGGCAAAGCTCTCTCACGGCGCACCCTGCTGCGCGGTGCCGGCACAGCCCTGGCGCTGCCCCTGCTCGATTCGATGGTACCGGCCCTCGCCGCCCCCAATCGCAACGGCGGCCAGCCCGTTCGCCGGGCAGCGTTCCTCTACGTCCCGAACGGGATCATCATGAAGGATTGGACGCCGGCCGCCGAAGGATCCGGTTATGAGCTGACCAAGACGCTCAAGCCGCTGGAGGCCTTCCGGCAGAAGATGCTGGTGCTCACCGGTCTGGATCACTACAACGGCCAGTCGCTCGGCGATGGCGCGGGTGATCACGCTCGCGCCGGCGCCACCTGGCTCACCGGCGTGCATCCGAAGAAGACCCAGGGCGCGGACATCCACGCCGGCATCTCGGCCGACCAGATCATCGCCCGCGAGATCGGCAGGCAGACCACGCTCCCCTCGCTGGAGCTGGGCCTCGAAGACAACCGCATGGTCGGCAACTGCGATTCCGGCTATAGCTGTGCGTACTCCAACACCATCTCCTGGAGCTCTCCCACCACCCCCCTGCCGCCGGAGATGAATCCCCGGGCCGTCTTTGAACGCCTCTTTGGCGATGGCGAAACAACGGACCCGGTGGCGCGTGCCGCCCAGGCCCGCTCCGATCGCAGCATCCTCGACTTCGTGCGCGCCGACACGGCCCGCCTCGGCGCCGGTTTGGGCGCAACCGACAAGCGGAAACTGGGCGAGTACCTCGACTCGGTGCGCGAAATCGAACGCCGCATCCAGAAGCTGGAGCAAGGCGACCCCAACGCTGCTGCCATCCCCGCCCTCGACCGGCCGGCCGGCATCCCCCCCACCTTCGAAGAGCACATCGATCTCATGTTCGACCTGATGACCATCGCGTTCCAGGCCGACCTCACCCGCGTCGTCACCCTCATGATCGGCCGCGAAGGGGGCAACCGCACCTACCGTTCCATCGGCGTGCCGGATGCGCACCACGGCCTCTCGCATCATTTCAACGATGCGGGCAAGATCGACCGTCTCCAGAAAATCGACCAGCACCACACCCTGATGCTCAGCCGGTTCCTCAAGAAGTTGGATGAGGCGCGCGATGGCGCCGGGTCCCTGCTGGATCATTCCATGGTCGTCTACGGCAGCAGTCTGAGCGACGGCAACCGGCACCAGCATGACGACCTGCCCACAGTCCTGGCCGGCGGCGGCGCGGGCCTGGTCCACGGCGGACGCCACATCCGCTACAAGAAGGGCACGCCCATGACCAACCTGTTTCTCACACTCATGGACGGCATGGGATTGCGCCCCGAAAAGATCGGCGACAGCACCGGCAAGATAGAGCACCTCACGAATTTGTAAGACCTGTACCGGGGCCCGTTACGCCAAGTTGCTATAATCGGCCAGCGGTTCGCACGCCATGGATCTGGACCAGCTTCACACGTTTCTGGAGATCGTCCGCCTGAAAAGCTTTTCGAAGGCCGCCCAGACCTGTTTCCGCACTCAGCCCGCCATTAGCGCCCAGGTCAGGCAGCTTGAGCAGGAGCTCAACGCCGCCCTCTTCGAACGCTTCGGCACCCGCATCGCCCTCACCACGGCGGGGAAAATCTTCGCCGAATACGCCGAGCAGATCCTCGACCTCCGCAAACGAGCCCAGTCCAGCATCAACGAACTCGAGCGGTCCCCCCGCGGTGAACTCGTCATCGCCGCCAACGAGGCCACTTGTATCTATGTGCTGCCCGAAGTCTTCTCGGAGTACAAGAAGCTCTTCCCCAACGTCCAGCTCAACGTGGACCGGTCCTACGGGTCGCGCGTGGTTCAGGCCGTCACCGACAATCAGGCCGATTTCGGCGTCACCCAGTGGCCGGTGGAAGAGAAGAGGCTCCAGGTGGTGCGCATCCACTCCGACGAGATTCAGTTGATTGTGCGCGGCGGCCATCCCCTGGCGGCCCTGGACCGGCGCCTGGAACCGCGCGACCTCGTGGGCTTCCCCCTGCTGCTGCCCAAGTCCGGAACCACCCGCACACGGCTCAATGCGTGGTTTGAGGCCGTGGAGGAAGAGCTGCAGATTTCGATGGATCTGGACTCAACCGAGATGATCAAGCGCTTCGTCATGGCCGCGTTGGGTGTCTCGTTCCTGGCGGTTTCGAACTTCCGCGAAGAAGCCGCCACCGGCCAGCTTGTTGGTCTGAGCCTCGCGCCTGAGCCGATGATCCGCCGGCTCTGCCTCGTGTACCGGAAAGACAAGGCGCTCTCCAAGGCGGCCTTGGGGTTCATCGAAGTGATGTTGGCCAAGGCCGGAGATGGGCTCGACCGTTTCGAACCGCCCAAGAACGCGGCGTCCCGCGGCGCGTGTCAACAACTTTGAGACACCCGGCATGGGAATTTACTGACGTTCCTCTCTGTCTGTTGGGCTGGTGTCGACCGGCTTGTTGATCCAAACCTCCGATGGCAGGGGCAAAGGCTTGGGAGG
>VFZY01000026.1 GCA_016870915.1 Acidobacteriota bacterium
TGTCAGTGTGCGCCGGATCGTTTTGTCACTGGCGACGAGCTACCCCTGGCAGGCCCAGTTTGCGCAAGTTCACGCGAACCTGCGCTGCTGAAAAAACTGCGTGAAGCAAACACCGGACTTATTCATTCCGCATTTTTGCAGCGGACCGGAGAAGCGCGTATGGACGGCCCATTTTCACCCTTCGGGTGCTCGGAGCGACGGTATGCGGCAGCCATTTTGCCGCAAATTTCTGACCGAGACACCCGCGGAGGATCCGCACGAGTCATTTCGAGCTTGTCCGCGGCGTCAGTTTGGGCTGCGATCAGATGCCGTGAGAAAAGCGGGCTAATCAAAGAAAAAGGATGGAGAATACGAATGAGAAAACTGATGATGATGGCCGCGCTCGCCTCGGCCGCCTATGCTGGTCCCATCTCTGTGGGTGGTGGCTGGGAATCGTTTACCTTCGGAGACGTCGGCAGCGGAGCTTCCGGCAACCCCTACACGTTCACGGCGCTTGGTAACGTCGTGCTGAAGGTGACCGATGCATTCCTTTCGGGCGACCGTTTTGAGGTCTTCGTGAATGCCGTGTCCGCCGGCGAGACGTCGGCCCCTGGCAGCCAGGGCGACCAGATTGGCGACAACTACGACGGCGCGTTTGCGGATGCCCGCTGGAGCAGCGGCATGTGGATGCTGGGTCCGGGCAACTATTCGGTCGATATCGTCACCACGGCTTCCCCGTTCGGTGGCGGCGGCGCGGCTCTCCGGGTTGACGATAAGGTGAATCCGGTTCCCGAGCCGCCCACCTACGCGTTGTTTGTCAGCGGTATCGCGGCAGCGCTCGCGTTCCGCCGCCGGAAGTAGACAAAGAGTCGAGATTCTGACTGAACTTGAAGCCGGAGGCACCACGCCTCCGGCTTCGGCTTTTGTGGGACACCATCGGGAATACCAGTACCAAAGCAGTAGAAAAAAGCAGTACAACATCATACACTTTCGTGGCGCGGTGTGATACCCTGTGCACTTCAGGCCCTCTGCCTAATCGAAGAAAAAGGAACTTGGAGAAAACACGTGAGAAAACTGATGATGATGGCGGCGCTCGCCTCGGCCGCCTATGCAGGTCCCATAGCGGTGGGTGAGGGATGGGTAGAGTTTGGCTTTGATGACGTCGGTAGCCCAGCTTCCGGCAACCCCTACACGTTCACGGCGCTTGGCAGCGTCGTGCTGAAGGTGACCGATGCATTCCTTTCGGGCGACCGTTTTGAGGTCTTCGTGAATGCCGTGTCCGCCGGCGAGACGTCGGCGCCAGGCAACGTGGGGGACCAGATTGGCGGCGACTTCGACGGCGCGTTTGCGGATGCCCGCTGGAGCAGCGGCATGTGGATGCTGGGTCCGGGCAACTATTCGATCGATATCTTTACTACAGTGTCCCCGCACGGTGGTGGTACCGCGGCTCTCCGGGTTGACGATGAGGTGAACCCGGTTCCCGAGCCGTCCACCTACGCGTTGTTTGTCAGCGGTATCGCGGCAGCGCTCGCGTTCCGCCGCCGGAAGTAGACAAAGAGTCGAAGTCCCAACTACACTTGAAGCCGGAGGCCCTGAAAGCCTCCGGCTTTGTTCGTTTCGGGATACTCACCGCGGAGAACCCCAAGATGGCCTCATTTCAATCCAAGACTGGAACTTCCGGACCGGGTTCAGCTGCCGGTCAGCGCCGCACCATTGGCCTGACGCTGCTTCTCGCGCTGGCGCCGGTGCTTCCGGCCGCCGAGACGGTGACGGTGAAGGGGTTGAAGCAGCCCGTAGAAATCCTGCGTGACCGGTGGGGTGTACCGCATATCTATGCGGCCAACGACAGCGACCTTTTCTTCGCCCAGGGCTACCTGGCCGCGCGCGACCGGCTTTTCCAACTGGACCTCTGGCGGCGCCAGGGCACGGGCCGGCTGGCTGAGGTTCTTGGCCCTGTGGCGGTCAACCGCGACCGCATTGCGCGTCTGGTGCGGTACCGGGGCAATTGGGACGCCGAGTGGAGCAGCTATTCGCCCGACACCCGGGCGATCGCCGTGGCCTTTACCAGCGGCATCAATGCCTACATCGACTCCCTGCGCGGCCGGCGCACCATTGAGTTCGAAGCGGCCGGCTTCGACCCTGGCAAGTGGCAGCCCGAAGACGTGGTGGCGCGTGTGGCCGGCCTGCTGATGACCCGCAACATTCCGAGCGAAGTGCAGCGGTCGCTCGATACCGCGCGTTTCGGCGTGGACACCGTGCAGCGCCTGATGCCGCCGGATCCGTTCCTCAAGCTGGAGGTTCCGCGCGGCCTGAATCTGGCCGACATCCGGCAGGAGATCCTGAAGGACTACAATGACGCCCTGGCGTTTGCGCGGTTCCCGGACCAGGGGTCGAACAACTGGGTGATGCACGGCTCGATGACGGCGACGGGCAAACCGTTGCTGGCCAACGATCCGCACCGGCCGATCCTGAACCCGTCGCTGAGAAAGACCGTGCATCTGGTGGCCCCGGGATGGAACGCCATCGGCGCCGGGGAGCCGGCCCTGCCCGGAGTCTCGACCGGGCACAACGAAGAGGTGGCCTGGGGCTATACGATCGTTGGAATTGATCAGAACGACCTGTACGTGGAGAAGATCAACCCGGCCAATCCCGGGGAGTACCTGGACCGCGGGCAGTGGCGAAGGTTCGAAACGGAGACGCAGCGGATCGAGGTGAAGGGGGAGGCTCCGCGGACGGTGGAACTGAGGTATACCCACCATGGCCCGGTGATTTATGAGGATCGTGCCCGGAACCGGGCGTATGCCCTGAAGTGGGTGGGCACGGAGCCGGGTACGGCGGGCTACCTGGCTGGCTTGGCCATGTCGCGCGCCCGGAACTGGAGCGAGTTCAAGGGTGCGCTGGACCGTCACAAGGTGCCCAGCCTCAATTTCGTCTACGCCGACAGGGCGGGGAACATCGGCTGGGTGCCGCGCGGGCTGACGCCCATCCGCACGGCAGGCGCCGGCCTCTACCCGGTGCCCGGCGACACGGGCGAGTATGAATGGAAGGGCTTTCTCACGCTCGATCAGCACCCGCAGAAGTTCAATCCGCCGGAGCAGTGGATCGGCACGGCGAACCACAACATTCTGCCCGCCGGGTACCCGCATAGGATGAGCCATGAATGGGCGCAGCCCTGGCGCTACGACCGGATCCGGGAGATGGTGGCCGCCCAGAAGGACCGTAAGTTCACCGTGGACGACTTCATCCGGATGCAACAGGATGTAACGTCGCTGCCGGCGCGGCGCCTTCAGGGGATCCTGCGCAAATGGGACCCGGAGGGGAATGCCGCGGCCGCCGGGGTGCGGCAGCGCCTGTTGGCGTGGGACGCCCGTCTGATGGCCGATTCGGTGGAAGCGACGCTGTTTGAGGCGTGGCTGGCGAAGCTTCCGGCGGCGGTTTTCCCGGAGGCCTACGCGGCGCGGGTACCTCTCGACCGCTTGTTTGGGGAACTGGAAGCACGTCCCAATCCCAAGGCTCTGGCGGCGGCTCTGGATGCCGCTCTCAAGGACCTGGAGAAGCGGCTGGGAGCCGACCGCGCGCAGTGGCAGTGGGGCAAGCTGCACACCATCATCTTTCGGCATCCATCGGGCCGGAAGGCGTTTGACCGGGGTCCGGTGGCGCGGCCCGGTGACGGGAATACGGTGAATTCCACCAGCGGGACCGGGTTCGTTCAGACCAACGGAGCCTCCTACCGCCACATCATGGATCTGGCGGACTGGGACCGTTCCGTGGTGACCAACGTTCCGGGAGAGAGCGGAGACCCGGCGAGCCCCTACTACTCGAACCTGGTCGACATGTGGGCCGCGGGGCAGTATCACCCGCTGCCGTACTCGCGCAAGGCCGTGGAAGCGGCGACGGCCGAGAAGATCCTGCTGAAGCCGTAGGGCATCTGGGGAACCGCCCCAAAAGGGACTCGATCCGGCTTTCGCTCCGTTGCGTGGTTGCGGATGCTTGGAGCCGCGCCGGAGCGGCCTCCGCGCTTTACACCTTGGAATAAAATCGCCTCGAATTGGATCTTGCACACCAGATGGCGTGAGAGGATTCTATTCCGGCGGCCACTCTCATCATGAAGGCCCTCCGGTACTGGAACTCAATTGTCGAAACGTTTGAGCGCCGGATTGCACCTAATAGGTGAGGGCATCTTGTATTGAACGCGCAAAAGTTGAACGCGCAGGTTTGACGTATCGCGCGGCGGCTTTTGCGCTGATTACGGTGGAAGCCGGCACCCAACCAGGCCGCCGGCGGAGGTGAACGAAATGCAGGTACGAATTCAGGTCAGACGTGCGGATCCGGCGGCCGCGACGCTCTCCGGCGCCCGTGCTCTCGCCCGTTCCATGGTTGGCGTGCTGATGGCGCAGCTTCTGGTTCCGGCATCCCTGGCGGCGTACGTGTTGGCGCTTTGGAGGCTGGGGTCCGATCTTCAAATGACTGAGACCTTTGCCATCTCGCAGGGTTTCTTCTCGCACTGGCAGGTGTGGCTGGGGTTGGCCGCCGGCGCTCACGCCGGTTCGGCTTTCCTGGCCCGGCATCGCGACGAAGCGCCCAAGGAAAGCCGGGTCCGCCGGATGGCTGCCTGAAGCGCTCGCTCTTGAAAAGCACGCGCAAGACGGACTGGCTCCGGCTTTCTCTTAAACCGAGTGTTTCTCGATGTTTGGCGCCGCGCCGGAGCGGCCTTTGCGCTCTTTAGGAAAACGCGCAAGACGGACTCGCTCCGGCTTTCTCTTGAGCCTGGTGTTTCTCGATGTTCGGTACAGCGCCGGAGCGGCCTTTGCGCTATTGAGCAACCGTGCAAGGCATCCCTCCTCCGCCGCGCTGGGGCGACCAATCCCCATCACCTTTCCACAGGGCTCGTCACGACGCCCGGTGAGCAGAGCGGGTAAGTTCCCGTAACGGACCCTTCGCGGCAGTCACTATCTGACAGCGATTGAAGCCGACAACGGGAGACAGAATTTCCGGCCTCAATCGGCAGATTGACGGACGCCAAGGAGGTTCCATCATGATCAGCCGCGCTACCCGTTCGGCGATTGCTGCTCCGCTTTGCATCACGCTTTTTCTCAGCGGATGCCGCTCCACCAACACGGCCCCCGCACTCACGTCCCAGGCAGAGGCGCTTTTGCCGCATCAGATCCCGGGCCGCGACCTGCGAAGGAATCCTCCCGCGGTGCAGACCGCCGAGATGGAGTTTCTCACGTCCCCGGCTGGCGGTAACAATGCCCGCCTTACTGTGCGCTTCGGTCCCGGCGAGGGTGTGCCCGCCCAGTTCCAGACGAATCTAGAGGATAAGCTGGTCACGTTGCGGGACGATGGCCAACAGGGCGATGAGAAGGGCGGCGATGGCATCCATACAGCCCTCATCCAGGCGAACCTCGATGACTTCCGGAAGGGCCTGGCGGCCAACCGCGAGTTCCCGGTGTTCCAGGGCCGCGAGAAGCTGAGGGATACCCTGCGCGAGCGCATTGACCTTCGGGCGGGGGTGAAGTTCGGTCTGGTGGATGTCGGCGCCGCGGTGACCGCGGATCCCGCGGTATCGCTTATGGTGAGGAACACCGGCGTGGTGGAGGATCCGGCGCGCACCACCAATCCGTGCACCGGCGCGGGTACGCCGATGGGCAAGTGGACATTCGGGTATCTCATGCAGCAGATCGCCAACCAGCCGGCGACGGGTATCTCCGGCTCCGTGCTGGCCAAACGCTGGATGAACAAGTTCGCCGTGAGCCAGACCGTGAATGACTTTGTTGCCCCCGCGCGGCCCGGCGTTGGTTCGCAGATTCTCGCCAACTGGCAGGCGGCGAGCGGCGTGGGGAATGATCTTGATCTGGGCAAGGCCCCCTTCCGTCTGCTGGCGATCGTCAACCGTGTGGACCTTCGGGAAAACGCAGTCTATGGCGGCGGCAACGCCGGTGAGCTCAGGTTCGTGTTCGGAGCCCTTAGCTCCTCGTGCGCGCCGCTCCAGTTCACCGTGATCTTCGAGTTCGGGGTGGACAAGAGGAGTTGCCAGGCCATCCGGGGCTGGGCTCAACAATGGGCGAACCTGCCGGCGCCGGTGGGCAGCGCGGCTTACAACACGGCGCTCGAGCAACTGACCGAACAGGTGGTGCAGGCCGGCGCCTCTCCTTCCAAACCGAACGGAAGCGCTCTCAATCAACTCCGCACCAATGAATTTGTCCTGGCGCCTCAATGGGAACTGCGCGAATTCCGGATCTTCTCCACGGATTCCGATGCCGGGCACCTGCGCATGGTGACAATCAAGCAGACACCCGATGGGTCACTGCGTACTCCGGTCAACGTTCCCGTTCGCGACTATGTCAACGCGAACGCGGCTGTCATCAAGATCGACAAGCACACGGTGCCTCTCGATTTTCCGGCAGGCACGCCGTTCCTCGGTGCCGCAACAAGGTATCCCCCGGGCGCCATTTGGAATCCCGCGGGCATCGCCGACCGTCCGGCGCGCCACCACTTTTCGCTCAACACGTGCGATGGCTGTCATGCGGGTGAGACCCAGACCGCGTTCACGCATGTGACACCGGCGCCGTTTGGGACAGAAGCGGGACTCTCCGGATTCATGACGGGCATTACGGTAAACGATCCGGCCGATGGCATGCCCAGCCGCACGTTCAACGATCTGCAGCGCCGGAAGTTGGATCTGGAAGGCCTGGCGGGCAGCAGTTGCCTGATGGAAATCATCAGGCCCAGGCTCACGGCGATCCATTGACACCTCAGTTGAACCGGCGACTTAGCCGGGAACCGGGACGGAGGGAGTCCGGTAGTGGCCGTACGCGGTTACTGTTCGTCGCCGTCGTCGTCCGCCAGACTGAAATCGAAGACGGGATCTTTGCCGGAGAGCATCATGCGCTGGTTGAGGGCCACCATCACCATGTGCTCCTCGTCTTCGGTGAGTCCTTGTGCTTCCTGCTCGATCTTGTTGAGCAGGGACCGCATGCGGCTGGCGGAAAGATCGGAGGGTGCGCACAGGGCGTAGGCGAACAGCGCGTCTTCGCGAAGCTCTTCGTGGTTGAAGAGCTTGCGGAGCCGCACGGTTTCGCCGCGCAGGCCGCAATAGCCGATGCCGAAGAGACTGGCCCGCCGGACGCTGAGATCCGCGTCGTCCACATACTTCAGAAACTCGGGCGCGAACGACTTGTCGAGCGAATTCCACATGGCGTTGAGCGCCCGGGCCCGCGTGGCGGGATCCTCCGCGAAGCGATACATGAGTGCCCGGATGGGGGCTTCGCCTGAATCCTCGGCCAGGCAGAAGAGGGCACCCAGACGTTCGTCCACGGGGGCGGCTTCATCGAACACGATGGCACGGGCGGCTTTCTGTACCCGCTCGTCTTCCGAAGAGTCGGCCAGGCTGTGCCAGGCGCGGGTCCGGACGGAGATCTCCGGGTCGGATTGGGCCAACTCGATGATGCGGGTGAGGATGTGGTCAGGCAGGTCTTCGAGCTTGAGGGAGGCGACCGCGGCCTCACGATAGTCGGCGGCGGAGAGACCGAGCATCGCCTCGCGTTCCTGGAGCGTGAGGCTGTCGAGGACCGGGACGAGTTCTTCTTCGTACTCGGCCAGCCAGTCGAAGGCCGGCGGAGGAACATCGGGCGGACGGCCAAGCTGGCTGAGGGCGTGCTTGAGGTCCGGGTCTTCCGGCTCCGATTCCAGCATGGCGAGCAGAGCCGGGCGGGCCGCGGGATCGCCGTGGAGCCCGATGGCGATGGCGCCCTGGCTCATGTCGAACTCAAGGTGGTCGCAAAGGATCTGAAGGACACGCTTGTCGGGCACCCGGAGCGCCGCGAGGATGAAAACCACATCGGCGGATGCGTACTCGTCGTCGATCTCGTTGTAGAGAGCCAGCATCGGCTCCAGGGCCGCGGGCCCGTGGTCAACGATGGCTTCGATGAGTTCCTCGGGGACCTCCTCGGGATCCTGACGCAGGATGGCGGTGAAGACTTCGAGCGCTTCCGGGGACTTGTAGTGCCGGAAGAGAAAGATGAGGTCGATGCCGATGGACTGCCAGCCGTCCTGTCCGAAAAACTCAAGGGCGCCGGCGATCACTTCTTCCCGGGGCCGGGCGAGAATCTGCCGGATAACGCGGCGGTCCAGCGCAAGGTGATCCACCGCGACGGTGTCCAGAATGTCCTTGATGCCGGCGCCCGCCAGGTTGTTTGGATCGAGGAACACGAGCCCTCCGTGGGGAGTGATTAGTAGGTGGCGCGGCCGCCGCTTGCGTCGTAGGTTTGGCCGGTGACGAAGGAAGCGTCGGGGCTGGCGAGGAAATGGACCACGGCGGCGATCTCATCCACGGTGCCGGTGCGGCGCATGGGGATCTTCTGGGTCATGTAGTCCACCTGTTGAGGGGTCAACTGATCCAGGATCTTGGTGCGGACCACGGCCGGCGTGACGCAGTTGATGCAGATGCCTTCGGTGGCCACTTCCTTGGCGTTCGATTTCGTGAGCCCGATGACCGCCGCCTTGCTGGCCGAATAGGCGGCCATGTTCGGGTTGCCTTCCTTGCCGGCGATGGAGGCGATGTTCACGATGCGGCCATACTGCCGCCCGCGCATGTGGGGCAGTACGGCGCGGGTGCAGAAGAAGGGTCCGTTGACGTTGATGGCCATGACACGGAGCCAGTCTTCATCGGACATCTCGTCCACCCGGGTGACCCGTCCGCCGATGCCGGCGTTGTTCACCAGGATGTCGATGCGGCCGGTGCGTTCGAGAACGGCGGCCATGGTGGCGCCCACCGATGCCGGATCCGAGACGTCGAGCGCGATACCGAAAGAGCCATTGGGAAGACCGGCGGCGGTCTCCCGCGCGGCTTCCAGGTTGAGATCGGCCACGGCCACGGTGGCTCCGGCGGCGGCCAGGCGCTTGGAGATGGCTTCCCCAATGCCCGCCGCGCCGCCGGTCACGATGGCTGTCTGGCCGGTGAGGTCGAAGAAGGCCACGGCTAGTCTTCCCGTGTGACTTCGACCGTGATCTCCACCGTCACTTCGCGGTGCAGGCGGACCGGCACTTTGAACTCACCCAGCTGCTTGATGGGGCTGTCGAGGTGGATCTTCTTGCGGTCGATGCTGAAGCTCTGCTTTTCGAGAGCGGTGGCGATATCCTGAGCCGTCACCGAACCGAAAAGCTGATCGTTTTCGCCGGCCCGGTGGGGCAGGGTGATGCGAACGGCGGCAAGCAGCTTGCCGAGGTCGGCGGCATCGGCCTGAACCTTGGCTTCCCGGCGCAGCCAGGCTTCGCGTTCCTGTTCGACGATCTTCTTATTGCTGGCCGTGGCGGGCACGGCAAGGCGCTTGGGCATCAGGAAATTGCGGGCGTAACCGGCGGCCACCTTCACCACCTGGCCGCGGTTACCCAGTTTTTCGACGTCTTCTCTGAGGATGACTTCCATGACAATCTCCTTGCTACTCGGTGGGCATGCCGCCCGCGAAGGGCAGCAGCGCAATGTTCCGCGCCTGCTTGATGGCCTCGCTCAGGCGGCGCTGATGCGCGGTGCAGATACCGGAGATGCGGCGCGGGGTGATCTTGCCGCGCTCGGAAATGAAGTTGGACAGTTGCCGGGTGTTCTTGTAGTTGATGTCGTCCACCTTCTCCACACAGAACCGGCAGACCTTCTTGCGGCGGAAATACTGCTTCTTGGTGACCAGAGCCTTGTCACCACCGGTGGGCCGCTGCGAAGCGGCGACGGGACGTCCTTTGGATTCAGCCATGATGTTGTTCTCCTGGGTTCTCTGGCGCCTTACTCAGCCTTCGGTTCCGCGGCCGGTGCGGCCGGTGTTGCCGGTGCTTCCGGGGCGGATGGGGCGGAGGGTTGTCCGGGCGCCGGGGCGGCGGGAGCCGCTGGCGCCGCCGGTGCGGCTGGAGCCGGGGCAGCCGGCGCCGGCACCGGAGCCGGAGGCTTGCGGGCGGCACGCTTTTCGCGCTGCTTGCGCCGCTTTTCGATCTTCTTCAGCTTCTCGTCAATGCGGACGGTGATGAACTTGATGACCATATCGGTCACCCGCAGGCGCCGTTCGAGTTCGCGCACCACGGTGGGTCCGCTGGTGAATTCGAACAGGATGTAGTAACCGTAGTCCTTCTTGGCGACGCGATAGGCCAGCCGGCGCTTGCCCCACTTGTCCGCCTTGGTCACGGTGCCACCCGCCGAGGTGATGACGCCTTTCAACTGCTCGATCAGCGCGTCGATCTCCTCTTCGGGAGTCTCCGGCTGAACGATGAACAACTCTTCGTAGATTCTCGAATCTTTCATTGATCCTCTTCTGTTAAACCTTGGGCGCGGCGATTAAACTTCGCCATGGCCTTTTCGACGCCTTCGGTGATTACGGACTCGGCGGCCTGCGATGCGAGATCGCAGAGTTCATCCAGGTCCTTCTTCCAGTCCCGCCTCATCGGCGAGAGCAGAAAATCCTTCCCGCTATCCAGCGGATGCCCCGGGTGAACCCCCACCCGGATGCGAGCAAATCCGTCGGTCCCCAGATGACGGATCACCGACGAAACGCCGTTATGACCCGCCGCGGAACCCTTGGGCCTCACCCGGAGGTGTTTCCAGGGCAAAGCCAACTCGTCGTAGACCAGCAGAAGATTCGCCGGCCCCATCTCATACTTCTCGAACAGCCGCTCCACCGCGCTGCCGCTCTCGTTCATGAACGTTTGCGGCTTCACCACCACAATCCGGTCTCCCGCCACCTCGCCCGTTCCCACCAGGGAGCGGGCTTCCGGCCGGCTGATCCGGATCCCGTTGCGTTCCGCGAACCGGTCCGCCACGAGGAACCCCATGTTATGGGGCGAAAACTCATACTGGGGCCCCGGGTTTCCAAGACCCACCACCATCCAGGGCACCGCCGTGCCCCTCTACTTCTTCTTCTTCTTGTCTCCGGCTTCCTCTTCCTTCTTGCCCTTCTTGATGACTTCGGGTTCAGCCGTGGCCACGCTTTCTTCCGTCTTCTCCACTTCGCCCTTGGGCGCAATCACGTGCGAGATTACTGCTTCGGGCGGAGAAACCAGCTTCATCGAGCCCGTCATCCCGATTTCGCCGGCGCGCACGCTCTGGCCCAGGCCAAGCTGCTGGACATTGATGTCGAAATGTTCGGGAATGTCGTCGGGCAGGCACTCGATTTCGATCTCGCGGGTCACCAGTTCGTACAGGCCGCCTTGCACTTTGACGCCCACGGGGTCGCCGTGCGTGTGCACCGGCACCTTCACCGTGATGCGTCTGGTGAGATCGATGCGCTTCAGGTCGGTGTGGAGAAGCTGGCCCTTCACGGGGTCGCGCTGCCAGTCGATGATCATCACCGGCGCGGTTTCGCCCGCCTCGACGCTCAGGTTAAAAATGGTGTTGTGGCCGGTGGAGGAGTGGAGAATCTTCTGGATCTCTTTCGGGCTGACGGTCACCGCCACCGAGTCCTTGCCCGCTCCGTACAGCACCGCCGGACAGAGGCCGCGCGCGCGCAGCCGCCGCGCTTCGTTTTTCCCGCGCCCCGGGCGCTCCGCCGCAACAACCGTTATGTCTTTTCGCATCGTGAACCTGCTTTCAAACCCGTTGGTCTACTCAAACAAAATACTGATGGACGTCTCACCATGAATCGAGCCGATGGCGCGAGCCAGCAACTCGGCCACCGTCAGAATCCGGATTCGTCCGCACCGGAGAGTCCGCTCGGTGGGCGAGATTGAATCCGTCAGCACCACTTCGGTCAGCCTCGAATTCTCAATCCGCTCAAGGGCGGGTCCCGATAAGACTCCATGCGTCGCGCAGGCAGAGACCGAGGTGGCACCCTGCCCCAGAAGCGCGTCCGCGCACTTTACCAGTGTACCTGCTGTGTCGATGAGGTCGTCAACAATCAGGCAGTTCCGGCCTTCGACGTCCCCGACGATGTTCATCACGTCGGCCACGTTCGGTTCTTCCCGGCGCTTGTCGATGATGGCGAGCGGGGCGTTCAGACGCTTGGCGAACGCCCGAGCCCGTTCCACGCCTCCGGCATCGGGCGAAACCACCGTCAACAAGCCCGACGGATCCGGCTTGAAGTACTCCATCATCACCGGGGTGACGAACAGGTGATCCACTGGGATGTCGAAGAAACCCTGAATCTGGGCGGCGTGAAGATCGAGCGCAAGAATACGGTCCGCCCCGGCGCGTTCCAGAAGGTTCGCCACCAGACGCGCGGAGATGGGCACGCGCGGGCGGTCCTTCCGGTCCTGCCGTGCGTAGCCGAAGTAGGGGAAGACCGCGGTGATCCGCTCAGCCGAGGAGCGCTTGAGGGCGTCGATGATCACCAGCAGTTCCATCAGGTGGTGATTCACCGGCGTCGACGTGCTCTGCACCACGAAAACGTCGGCGCCGCGGACGTTTTCCTTGATCTGGATGTAGCTTTCGCCGTCCGAGTAGGTGCGCACCATCGCGTCGCCCTGATCGACGTTGAGATGGCGGCAAATCCCCGTCACCAACGACGGGTTGGAGTTCCCGGCCAGGATCTTAATGCGTTCGTAGCGGCCCACAAATACAAAACAAAGCCAAAATCGTTCATCGCGGCGCCGGCGGCCAAACACCGGGCTGGGCGTAGTCACTCAACTGGCTGGCCCACACCCGGCGGTACCGGGAGCGGCCGACCAGCGAGACCGGCCGCGCCTTCGCCGCCGTCAACGCACTGCACGCCACCCTCTGGCTTTCGCGATCCTGGAAGAAACCGAACAGCGAAGACCCGCTGCCCGACATCAGAGCCGGCGCCGCCCCCAACCGTAACAGCTTGGTTTTAAGCGACTTGAGGATTGGATGCAGGTGAAAGACGGCGCTTTCGAAGTCGTTGCCGCAGACATCCCGCCAGCCCCCGGCGGACATAGGTTGCCCCAATGCCCATGCCAAGCGCTGCAACTTATTCATCATAAAGGACTCGGCAGGCAAAGTCAACGCGCCCTCCGCGGGCCTGGCCAGGGACCGGTAGGCATCCGGCGTCGATACGTGGATGCCAGGCGCTAACAATACCCCGAAGCGCCAGCCAGGCGAGGGCAGCGGGTACAGTTCCTCGCCGCGCCCGGCGCCAAGTGCGCATCCGCCTTCGAGGAAAAACGGGACGTCGCTGCCGAGTCCGGCCGCCAGCCGTTCCAGTTCGCCAGGTGGCAGGGGCCGGCCTGTCAGCACCGGCAGGGCGAGCAGCACGGCCGCCGCGTCCGTGGACCCTCCGCCCAGGCCGCCGCCCATCGGAATGCGCTTTTCGATGTTGATTTCCAGGCGGCCCTTGGCCCCGGTGGCATCAAGGACGGCCCGTGCCGCGCGCTCGGCCAGATTGTCGGGGATGGGCACGCTACATGTGGTGTGGAGTGAGGCGGGAGCGCGGGGCGTCCAGGTGAGATGAATGCGGTCAGCGGCGGAGATGGTGTGAAAGATGGTTCGGATTTCGTGGAAGCCGTCGGGCCGCCGGTGGCGCACCTCAAGCGCCAGATTGATCTTGGCGAAGGCCTGCAGCGCGACGTGACGCTGGCCGGAAGATCGAGTCACCCTTTCATGCTAGCCTTCCGGGCACCCCCCAGAGGACAATCTGTGAGATGAAGAGCGGCGTTTCAGGGATGTCCCAGGCCAAGCAGGCTGTTCTGGAGGCGACAGTCGCCGAACTGAAGAACGCGTCGAACGTGGTGGCCGTGGTCCTGGGCGGTTCGCATGCGCGCGGCGTGGCACGGGAGTCATCCGACCTCGATCTCGGGATCTACTACCGGGAAGAGGCGCCGCTGGTGATTGAAGAGATCCGGGCAGCGGCCGCCTCGATCTCGGCGGCTGGGACGGTTCCAATGGTCACGGATTTGTACGGCTGGGGCCCGTGGGTGAATGGCGGAGCCTGGATCCAGACGCCCGCCACCAAGGTCGACTTTGTGTACCGCAACCTCGACCAGGTGGATTCCGTGATTGAAGAAGGCCTTCGCGGAATCTGGCGCCATGACTATGACCAACAGCCTCCATTCGGGTTCCGGAGCGTTACTTACTTCGCCGAAACTCACTTCTGTGTGCCGCTGCATGACCCTTGGGGTGAGATCGCCAGACTGAAGCAGGCCGTGGCGGTGTACCCCGGGCCGCTGAAGGCGCGGATTCTTCAGGACGGCTTGTGGGGCGCCGAGTTCAGCCTGTGGTCCGGCGAAGGGTTCGCTGCCTCGGGCGATGTATTGAACACCGCCGGCTCGCTTGCGCGCGCTTCCCATTACCTGACGCACGCGATGTTCGCGCTGAACGAAGAGTACCTGCTGAACGACAAGCATGTGAACCGGTTGCTGAATGGATTCTCCAAGGTTCCACACGGGTGCGCGGAGCGCCTGGCGGAGATTCTGTCACGGCCGGGGCGGAGTCCGGAAGAACTGCGGGCTGCGCTCGATTCGCTGCGGGGTCTGTGGGCGGAGGCGGTGGAGTTGACAGCGGGAGCCTACCAGGCGCGGTTTAACCTGGCGGCTGCCCGGAACAAGGCAGGGGACTAAGGTTTCTTCCGGACCCGTTTCGAGCGATTCGCTGATACTGCCGGCCTTACATTCAGGTTTTAATCAGGGAGAGGAGATGCACATGGCACATGCGCTACGGCTCGCCCTGATCCGCCTGGTTCAGGATCGACGAGGGCAGGATCTGATCGAGTACGCGATGCTCGCGGGTTTTGTGACCTTGGCGGCTTCGGCCGCCGTACCGGGGTTGGGTCCGCCCATTCAGGCGCTATTCGACAAGGTGACGGACGTGTTTGCGACTGTGGGAAGCTAACCGGGTTCCCGGCCCTGCTGTAGTATGGGGGCATGCACGCGATCCTGTTCGTGGTTGCGCTGGGGGCTCAGCAGCACAAGGGCCCTCTGCACCATAGCGCCGAAGAGTACGCCAGGCGGCTGAACGATCCGGCTCGGGACGGCTGGCAGAAGCCCGCGGAGGTGGTGGCCGCGCTGGCCTTGGCCCCAGGTTCCGTCGTTGCCGATGTCGGCGCCGGAACAGGATACTTCTCGCGCCGGCTGGCGCATCATGCCGGCCATGTGCTGGCCGTGGACATCGACCCGAAGCTTCTCAAAATGGCCGCCGAGGCGGCACCGTCCAATCTGCGGACTGTGCTTGCCGGGCCGGACGATCCGAAACTGGAAGCCGGCTCGGTGGATGTCGTGTTCTTCTGTAATGTCGTACACCACATTGACGGGAGACCGGCTTACTACGCCAAGATCCGGCGGGCGCTCAAGCCCGGCGGACGCGTGGTAGTAATCGATTTTCAGAAGACATCCAGGATGGGTCCTGCCGCGGAGTTGAAGATCGCCCGGGACGCGATGGAGGCCGAGTGGACGGCCGCCGGCTTCACGCTCTCGGCCGAGCACCGTTTTCTGCCCGAACAGTACTTTCTGGAGTTTCGACCCCGCTAGCGCGGGTGGCGGGTCACCAAGAAGCGGACAGCGGCCGATAAGCCGGTCATGGTGTTCCGGCTCCGCTCCTTAGCTATCCCGCTGGTAAGTGTTGCCGTGCTCTCCGGTCAGGAGAAAGACCTCGCCGCACTCAGCCTTGAAGAGTTGATGAACGTCGAGGTTGTGTCCGTGCGGAAGGGCAGTTCGAAGCTTTCCCGCACGCCGGCTGCCGTTCATGTCGTGACGCAGGACGATATCCGCCGCAGCGGTGCGCTCAACCTGATGGATGCCATACGTTTGGCGCCGGGTGTCCATGTGGCGCGTATGAATGGCACATCCTGGGCCGTGGGCATGCGGGGGTTCAACAACTTTGCCAGCAACAAGCTGCTGGTGATGGTCGACGGACGCACGGTGTACAACCCGCTGCTCTCCGGCGTCGTATGGAACCACCAGATGGTGATGCTGGAGGACATCGAAAGAATCGAGGTGATTCGCGGTCCGGCCGGAACCATGTGGGGCGCCAATGCTGTGTGCGGTGTGATCAACGTGGTCACCAAGCGGGCGCAGGATACCGTGGGGGCGCTGGCCTCGTTCTCAGCGGGTTCGATGGACCCGGGACGCGGCAGCCTGCGCTACGGCGCCAAGTGGGGGACGAACAAGGCCTGGCGGACCTGGCTTCACCAGGAAGTGAACGGGCCCGGGCGCGTGCCCGCGAGCGAACCTCGTCCCGGGAATTGGCTGGCGCGGCGAAGCGGCGCCCGGTTGGACTGGCAGCCGACGGAACAGGATCAGGTGGAGGTGCAGGGCGAGATTACGGCCTTGGACGCCGGAGTCAATCTGATTCGTTATCCACGGCCCGGCCTGCGGCAGGTGGAGAATCGCGAGACCGGGGGCCAAGCCGGCTTCGCACTTGCGAAATGGGCACACACGAATCGCCGGGGCGACACCACCCAGGTGCAGACGTTCGCCGATGTTCAGCGAATGGGGTTCGGGTTGTTTGACCTGGATGCGCGGACCGCGGACGTCGACGTTCAGCACTCCGTTTCCCTGGGTGAGCAGCACGGCCTGCTGGTGGGTGGCGGCTTCCGGGCCAATGCTATTCGGGCGGCGGGCACCAGGGATCTGTTTTTCGATCCCGCGAATCGAACCTATCTGGTGGCCAACGGGTTCGTGCAGTACGAATGGCAGGCGGTGCCCCAGATACTCGTGCTGACAACGGGTGTGAAGCTGGAGCGGTACACCCTTGCGGGCAATGCGCTGCAGCCTTCCGTGCGCGTCATGTTCACGCCGACGTCCCGCCAGGGATACTGGGCGGCGTGGTCCGGTGCGGTGCGAGCGCCCGCTCACACGGACTACGCCCTGCGCTATCTTCTGGGCGGGCCGGCCACAGGGGGCCTGCTCAGCACCGTCAGCGGCAATCCCTCAATCCGCCCGGAACGAATGCGGGCGTTGGAAGTTGGCGGCCGCTGGCAGATGAACCGGCGGTCCTTGATAGAAGTGGCGTTGTTCCATAACCGGTATGACCGGTTGAACGGCGCCTACCAGGCGCCTTTTCCGCTGGACCGGGAGTCCGTGTTTCGCATGATCATGAGCGGCGCGCTTGGGAATCCGTCCGCGCTGAGCCCGATTCCGCTGGTTCAGGTGAACGGCATGACGGGCACGGCGCGGGGCGGCGAGGTCTCGGTGCACTATGACCTATCCTCGCGGTGGCGGGTGTCGGGGTCCTACGGCGGAGCCTTCTTGAAGACCGGTCTTGCGAAGGGTATCGACCGGCGCCGGCTGACGGACCTTCAAACGTACTACCCCGACCATCAGTGGCAGGTTCGTTCCTTTTCCGACCTGGGCCGGCGGTGGTCCCTGGATGTGGAGATCGCCCGGGTTGGACACATCCGCCACGCGGGCCAACTGGTGGTGCCGGGGTTCACGCGGGCCGATCTTCGCATTGAGCGGAAGCTTGGCGCCCATACCAGCCTGATCGCCAACGGCGCCAATCTGCTGAGGCCCTGGCAGTTCGAGTATCCGGGCGAAACGCTCTACACCGGCGGACTGATTGGCCGCTCTCTCTCGATTGGTGTTCGCTGGGAACGCTAGTGCTGTTTTCAGGTTCACATCGGCCGGTCCTGGGACCGGCTCTTGGGGCACGCTCCCTGGCGGGCGCGCTGGCCTTGGTGTGCTCCGCCGGGCTGTTGCCTGGACAGTCTTCGAGGGCCACGGACGAGCAGGTGCGTCCGGTGTTCCTCTATCAGCTGGCGCAGTACGTGAATTGGCCGGCGGAGAAGGCTGGGGTTCCGCTTCGATTCTGCATCCTGGACGACCCGGATCTGGTTGAGTCTCTCGAAGCCGTCACCCGAGGGAAGAGCATTCAGGGCCGGCCCGTTCAGGTGGCGCCTGTCCGTGATCTTGACCATTTCCAAGGTTGTGATGTCGGCTTCACGGCAACGGCAAAGCCGAAACGCTTGCAGGAGTTCTTCGCCAGGTGGACCTACCCGCCGGTGCTGTTGGCCGGCGAACTGAAGGGCTTCGCCGAGGCCGGCGGCATGGTGAATCTGCGCATCGAGAGCGGACGCGTTGCCTTCGACGTCAACATTGACATTTTGCAGAGGGCCGGACTTTCAGTGCGGTCTCAGCTTCTCCGGCTGGCAAAGATTGTTCCCACGGGGAAGGTGTCTAAATGACGTGGTTCCGGAACCTTCCCCTGCAGACCCGACTTCTGACCGCCATCGGGTTGATCAATGCCGTGACCGTGATTCTGGCCGCGGCCGCCTTCGTCACACTGGAATACTCCGAGGCTCGCACCGCCATGGCGGAGGACCTGGACGGCATTGCCCGCCTGGTCGGAGGCAACTCCACCGCCGCCCTGAGTTTTGGCGACGCTGTGACGATCAGGGAAAACCTGGAATCCCTCAAGACCGACCAGAGAATTCAAGCAGCGGCCATCTTCAACAGCGTCGGAGAACTGGTCGACGCCTACCCTTCCGGCGCCCGGGTTCCGCAACGGCTTCTGTCGCTTGCACGAGCCCCGGACGGAACCTACTTTGATGACGATGGAGTGGTCGCGATTCGCGACGTTCGAATCGACGGGAACAAGCTGGGGCGCGTGGCGGTGTACGCCGGCCTGGCGCAGCTTCGAAAGCGTCTGTGGCGCTATGCCTGGGCGGCGATGTTTGTTCTGGTCCTGTCGCTCATGATCGGGTTCGCCATCTCAACCCGGATTGCCGGTGCGGTCATCCGGCCCGTGCTGGCGCTGGCGGAGGCCTCGCGCCGCATTACTCATACGGCGGACTATTCACAACGCATTGCACCGGCCGGCGATGACGAAGTGGGCGAACTTACCGAGTGCTTCAATGGGATGCTCGACGCGTTGCGGGAACGTGACCGGCAGCTATCCGAGCATCGCGATCATCTGGAAGAAAAAGTGGCGGCCAGGACCATTGAACTCGAGGCCGCGCGCGCCAAGGCGGAAGAGTCGGCACGGCTCAAGAGTGAATTCCTCGCCAATATGAGCCATGAGATCCGGACGCCGATGAACGGTGTCATCGGGCTCACCACGCTGGCGCTGGATTGTGACCTGCCGCGCGAGGCAAGGGAGCATCTGGAACTGGCGAGTTCTTCCGCTCAAAACCTGCTCACCATCATCAACGACATTCTGGACTTCTCGAAGATCGAAGCGGGCAAGCTTCAGGTGGAGTCCATTCCATTCCCGCTCGCGGCTACCCTGGCCCGTCTGGCCAAGACGTTTGCCTGGCCCGCTCAACGCAAGGGCCTGGAACTGATTCTTGACCTGGGGCCCGATCTGCCGGCGAATGTGATGGGTGATCCAACCCGGCTGCAGCAGGTGCTGGCCAATTTGCTGAGCAATGCCATCAAGTTTACCGGGCAGGGCCAGGTGGAACTGGGCGTGAGCCTGGCGGCCGCACACGGTGAGGTCCCCAGGATCCGGTTCGCCGTGAAGGATTCAGGCACCGGGATTCCGGCCGAACAGCACAGCCGCATCTTCGAATCGTTCACCCAGGCCGACGGATCCACCACGAGAAAGTTCGGCGGCACGGGGTTGGGTCTATCGATCGCCAGCCGGCTTGCAGTATTGATGGGCGGCCGCCTGTCGATTGAGAGCCAACCCGGCGAGGGGAGTGTTTTCTGGTTCGAACTGCCGATGGCGGAGGTTTCGGGGGAGGCGGCAGCGATTCCCGGTTCCGGATCCCTGGAAGGGAAGCGGGTTCTGGTGGTGGACGACCATCCGGCCAATCGGCGCGTGCTCGATGGGTTTGCGCGCCGTATGGGGATGACTGCCACTCAGGCTGCCGATGCCGCAGAAGCGCTGGAAGTCCTGGCGGCGGGTCTCTACGATCTGGTGTTGGTCGACTACAGCATGCCTGGAGTGACTGGACTGGAGCTCGCTGAATCGATCCGGTGGCGCCAGTTGCCCATGATCATGCTGACGTCGGTGGATCAGGCCGGGGTCGCCGTGCGTGCGCGTGAAGTGGGCGTCGCGCGGTGTCTCACCAAGCCCGTGGCGCCCGATGAACTGCGGGAAGCGGCATTGTACGCGTTAGGCCAGGCGCTGCAGCCGGAAGCGGTTCCACTTCGGGAGTCAACCAACACCCAGGTGCGGCGTTTGCTGCGCGTTCTGGTGGCTGAGGATAACCTGGTGAATCAACGCGTGGTGGCCCGCCTGCTCGCGGCGATGGGACACACGGCTACCGTGGTGGAGAATGGCCGTCTGGCAGTGGATGCCGCTGCCTCGCAGGCCTATGACGTGGTGCTGATGGACTGCCAGATGCCTGAGATGGACGGCTTTGAGGCCACCCGCGCCATCCGCGACGCGGAGAAGCCCCAGAGCGCCCACCTGCCTATCATCGCGCTTACCGCGAATGCGATGGCCGGCGACCGGGAACGGTGCATGGCCGCGGGCATGGATAACTACCTCGCCAAGCCTATCGATCGCCTTGAGTTGGCCGCACTGCTTGACGCCGTTGCCAACACCGGAAGCGAGTCTCCCGGCGCCGCATCCTGATCTGCTACCTTCGTTCGAGTGTGCGCGCGGACGAATAGCAAGGCAGGGCAACGCGATCAGGAAGACCTGAGCCATTTCGGATACGCCCAGGAACTGTTCCGCAACATGGGCGGGTTTTCGAACTTCGCCATCTCGTTTTCGATCATCTCCATCCTCACCGGCGCGGTCACGCTCTACGGCTACGGCCTGGAGATGGGAGGCCCGCTGGAGATGGGCGCCGGCTGGCCGATCGCCACGCTCTTCACACTGACCGTGGCCGCGAGCATGGCGGAGTTGTGCTCGGCCTATCCCACCTCGGGCGCGCTGTACCACTGGGCCTCGGCGCTGGGCGGACCAGGCTGGGGCTGGTTCGTCTCCTGGATGAACATCTTCGGCATCTGCGCGGCTCAGGCGGGCATCAACTATAGCTGCGCGCAGTTCATCCTGCCGTTTCTCGGCCTGGAGTCCAGCCGGACCAATCTGTTTCTGATGTTCTGCCTGATCCTGATGGGGCAGGGCCTGTTCAACCACTGGGGGGTCAGAATCGTCGCGATACTCAATGACTTCAGCGTGACGGTGCATATTGCCGGTGTCCTGATCTTTGTCGGGGCCATCGTGTGGCTGGCCCCGCTGCAGCCGGTGGGCTACTTGCTGGAGCCGGTGAACAGCAACGGGCGCTCGCCATATTGGTGGGCCTTTCTGCTGGGGTTGCTTCAGGCACAGTGGACGTACACGGGGTTCGACGCCTCGGCGCAGGTGGCCGAGGAGACGCGCGACCCGCGCCGTCACGCTCCCTGGGGCATCGTGCTTTCCGTGGCGATCTCGGGTGTGGTGGGCTTTCTGTTGATCGCGGCGATGACTCTGGCTATTCAGGATCTGCCCGCCCTGCTGGCGATGAAGGATGAGGCAGGGAACCCGGTGCCCGCTGCCATCGGCGTGCTGCGCACAGCGCTCGGCGCGCGTTTCGGCAACGCCTTGGGCGCCATGGCCTCCGTGGCCATGTGGTTCTGCGGGCTTTCGGCGATCACGTCGGGGTCGCGCGCCTTGTATTCACTGGCGCGCGATGGCGGAGCGCCGGGCGGTGGCCTTCTCGCCCGCGTCAATCCTTCGCGCGGTACGCCGGGCCCCGCCATCTGGACCATCGTGGCGGTCTCCGCCGCGGCTATGGTGTGGGCCGAAGCGATTCCGGTGGTGACGTCGTTGAGTACCATGGCGCTCTATCTGGCCTATGGGATTCCCGTGGCCCTGGGCTTGCGCGCGCGCCTGGCCGGCGATGCCTGGCCCTCGGCCGCCGTCTGGAGCCTGGGCCGCTGGGGCTCCGCCGTAAACTGGGTGGCGGTGGTTTACATTGGCAGCGTCTGCGTGATCCTGACCATGCCGCCGAACGAACTGGCGGGCAAGACGCTGGCCGGCGTGGCGGCAGGGCTGCTGGTGTTGTGGCGCCTGGTGGTGCGTGGCCGCTTTGCGGGCCCGGCCTGGAGCCGCGCCGGGCACCTCATCCAGGCGCCCCGTGAAGAATAGGAGATGGTGATGGAACGGATCAAGGTTGGCGCGTTCGATCTGGATGGTGTGCTGCGGGGCAAGTACATCAGCCCGGACAAATTCGCTTCCGCCGCCAAGAGCGGCCTTGGATTCTGCGATGTGATCTTCGGTTGGGACATCGCCGACGTCCTCTATGAAGGCACGGGCGTTACTCTGACCGGCTGGCACACCGGGTATCCGGATGCGGTGGCCCGGATCGACGAAACCACACGGCGCGAGATCCCCTGGGAGCCCGCGACCACGTTCTATCTGATGGACCTCTTTCACAAGGACGGGTCACCCATGGAGGTGTCGCCGCGGCAGGTTCTGCGGCACACGGTGGCACGGGCCGCAGCGTTGGGCTATGTTCCCTGGATGGGCGCCGAGTATGAGTTCTGGATCTTCCGTGAGACACCGGAGAGCCTGCGCCAGAAGCACTATCAGGGCCTTACGCCGTTGACGCCGGGTATGTTCGGCTATAGCGTGCTGCGTGCGTCCATGCAGTCCGCCCTGGTGCTGGATCTGATGGATCAGTTGAACCGGTTTGGCATCGACCTGGAAGGCTTCCACACCGAAACGGGTCCGGGTGTCTATGAAGCCGCCATCGGCGTGGACCTGGCTTTGCGCGCCGCCGACAAAGCGGCCCTGTTCAAGACCGCGGTGAAGGAGATCGCCGCCAAGCATGCCGTGATTCCCACATTCATGGCCAAGTGGAATGCCGACCTGCCCGGTTCGAGCGGCCACATCCACCAGAGCCTGTGGGATCTCGACCGCCAGTGCAATCTGTTCGCGGGCGAAGGCGTGGCGCCGATGTCGCGCGTGATGGCGAGCTACATCGCGGGGCTGGTGCGATTCCTGCCGGAGCTGATGGCCATGATCTGCCCAACGGTCAACTCGTACAAGCGCACGGTGCCGGGGACGTGGGCTCCGGTGAACGCTACCTGGGGCATCGACAGCCGAACCACGGCCGTGCGGGCGATTCCGGGGGGCGCAAAGTCGACGCGCGTTGAGTTGCGGCTGTCAGGGGCCGACATGAACGCCTACCTGGCCATGGCCGCCGCCATCGCCGCCGGCGTGGAAGGCGTTCGGCTGGGTCTGGAACCGCCCGAGCCGGTGAACAATGCCTACGCCGCGGAGAGCGCTCCCGCCCTGCCGCGCAGCCTGGCCGAGGCGTCGCGCGCACTGCGCGGCAGCGAACTGGCCCGGCGCTGGTTTGGCGACGCGTTCGTCGATCATTTTGCGGCCACCAGGGACTGGGAAGTTAGGGAGTTCGAACGGGCCGTCACGGATTGGGAGTTGGCGCGCTACTTCGAGTCGATCTAGCGAGTCGATTTAGCGAGTCGATTTAGCGAATCGATTTAGTCTCGCCGGGCGCTCCATCCGTCTAGTTGTGGCGCAAGGCGACCGCCGGATCGATGCGCGCCGCGCGCCGTGCGGGCAGGATCAGAGCCGCCGCGGTGCCGATGAAAAGGATAGCAGCCGCGCCAGCGTATGCGGTCCAGTCCGTCGGCTCCACGCTGTACAAGTGGTGGCGGAGAGAGATCATTACGGGCACAGCGAACGCCAATCCAAGGCCACCGCCTGTGGCCAAAGCAAATAGCGGCTTGCGAACCACGTCGATCAGCACCTGGCGCGGCTGCGCCCCGACGGCTGTCCGAATCGCGAACTCGCGTACCCGCTGCGACAATCCGAACGCTGTCACCGCGAAAACTCCAATCCCGGCAAGAGCCAGCGCCAGGCCCGCGAACGTGCCTGCCAGCGCAAGGTTGAAGCGGCGCTCCTCGGTGATCCCCGCGTAGGAGTCCATCATCCACTCCATGCGGCCCACCGGCTGCATCCGGTCGAGGTTGGCGACGATGCGCCGAATCGCGGGCCCTAAGGCGGCCACATCACCCGCGGCACGGAGCACCAGCACACTGGAGTTCCAGCGGCCCGGAACAATCACCTCTGGACGAGGCGCTTTCTCCGGACCGATTTGACGGATGGCTTGAGAAACACCGACGATTTGACAAGACTCCCGGCAGTACGGCCAATCCGTGGAGGTGATGCCGGTGCCGACGACATCCCCTTTGGGGTGCAGCCGGTGAGCCAGCGTATCGTCCACGATGACGACCCTGGCGTTGCCCAGGGCTACTTCGGAATCCGTGAAACCGCGTCCTCGGATGATCGGGATACCGAGCGTCGTGAAATAGCCGGCGTCTGCCCAGCGAAAGTCGGCGCCGAGCGCATCGTCCGCCGCCATGCCCGCTGTCCGGACCCGGCCGCCCATGATGGCCTGCATGGGCAGGTTCGAAGCGGTTCCCACGCTCTGCACGTTCGGCAGAGCGCGGAGACGCGGCAGAAGGCCGTCGAAGAACTTCACGTCCTTGGCCGCCACTTCAACCGAGAGGACACGCTCCAGCCGCAAGCCGAGGTCGACATCCATCATCTTTCCGAAGCTCTTGAGCAGAAGGCCCGAAGCGATGAGCAGGATTGCCGTCAGAGAAGCCTCGGAGGCAAGCAGCCAGGCAGCGCCGCGGCTCGGGGTGGCTGGCTTGACGTTTTCCGGCCTTGCGAGACTCAACGGAGCCAGCCCGAACGCCAGCACGGAAGCCAACGTCAGACACGACGCGAAGAGCAGCACTCTCCAGTCCACCGCAACGTCTTCGAGCCGGTGAACCATGCTCGATTGCATGCCAAGAAGCACTCGCGTCGTCCATCGGCTCACGGCCACACCGAGCAGCCCACCGGCAACGCCGAGAACAGACGCCTCCATCAGCAACTGCCTGGCCACCTGGCCCCGGCTGGCGCCCAGCGCGGCCCGTATGGCGAACTCCCGGCGCCGGCCGGATGCCCTGGCCAGGAAGAGGTGCCCGATGTTGAAGCACGCAATGAGGAGTACGATGCACGCGGCGGCCAGGAGCACCAGCAGGCTTTGGCGCACCGGTTCGGAGACCCGTTCCTCCTGGAGAGGAACCACGTTGATGCTCCACCCCCGGTTTCGCTCCGGGTATTGCCGTGCAAGGTCCTGGCCAAGGGCACCCATCTCCCTGTGCGCGTTGGGCATCGTGGCGCCCGTCCGGATTCGGCCGGTCACGTACAGGATTCGGTGATGGTTCGATGAACTTGCCCGTTCGTCGGAACTGAAGGCCATCGGCACCCAAACCTCCGCCGGACGCTGATATCCTCCCCACCGGGGAGGCTCCCTGAACCCCGGTTCGAGGACTCCGATGACCTCGCGCGGCTGGCCGTCAAGGATCACGCGGCGGCCCACAATGTCCGGCGTTCCCCCGAACCGGCTGCGCCATGCCTGGTCACTCAGGACGGCCACCTGGTCATGGCCCGGAGAATCTTCGTCCGGACGAAACAGTCTGCCGGTCTGCGCCCGGGCCCCAAGCAACGGGAACAGGTTTCCGGTCGCGCGGAATCCTCGTAAACGCTCGGGAACGTCAGTGCCCGTGAGTGTGAAGTCGCGGTCCGCGAAGGCGGCGAGTTCCTCGAACGGACCCGGCGTTCTGCTCCATTCCAGATAGTTCTGAACGGACGCCTGTACCTTCGAACCCGGTATCGGCATCCCAAGCGATGGATTGGATTCCCACACCATGGCCAGCCGCCCGGCGTCCCGGTACCCGAGCGGCCGGAGCAACATGACGTTCAGCACCGAGAAGACGGAAGCGGTGGCGCCGATGCCGAGAGCCAGGGTCAGGATCACTGCGACAGAGAAGCCGGGTTGACGGCGGATGAACCGAAGAGCCAATCGCATGCTGGATTGTACGACGATTCCCGGAGAGAATTGTCCCAGGGAACGGCGGCGAAGGAGGAATCGGTGCCCGCTGCCCGATGGGAGAGTCTCAGCCCCGCGTCAGTTCGATCACCGCCACCTCGGCCGGGCAGTTGAAACGCACCGGCAGCATGGAGCAGCCGGCCCCCGCGCTGGTATAGCCGTACATCTCTTCATGCCGCCACTGGCCGGCCCGGTAGGCGTAGGGACACTCGGCATTCTGCGCCAGCGCGCCGATCAGGGGAAACCTCACCTGCCCCGCGTGCGTGTGGCCGCAGAGGTAGAGATGGACCGCAGCCGCCGCGGCCTCATCGTAGATCTCGGGCGAATGCGCAAGGAGCAGCCGGAAATCGGCCTCGCCGCTGTCTTCAAGCGCCCCGTCCAGATCGTGGCACTCGAACGTGTGCGGATCGTCCACCCCGCCGATCCACAGCCGGGCGCCTCCGTGTTCAATCGCTTCGCCCGCGTTCACCAGCATGCGCACACCCAGCCGGTGCAGCGCGATCCCAATGTCCGCATCGTCGTGATTGCCAAGGATTCCAAAAACCGGATGGCGCGACCGCACGGCCCCCAGCACACGCTCCATGCGCGACATCGCCTCAGTGGCCGGCCCGTGCACCGCAAAGCGGTAGTCGCCCGTCATCACGCACACGTCGTAGTCGAGCTGGCCAATCATCGCGGCCAGATTCTCAGCCAGGCCATCCACGCCGTCGATGTGCGGGTCAGCCAGATGCAGAATACGAAAACCATCCAGCGCCCGCGGCAGGCCGGGGTATTCGAATCGGATCTGGCGGACGATCGGGGAGCGTGCGTTCGCCAGTCCGCGTTCGTACATTCCGCACCACTGCAAGGCCAGACGGATGAGCGGCTTCAACTGCTCGTCAAATCGAAAGATGAAACTGCCGCGGTGGCCCGGCCGGCGCAGGCCCGATCGCATAGCCTGCTCCACTTCCCGGCGCCGCGCCAGTTTCTCTTCCAGCGCCGCCTGGGCATCAAGCACAACAAGGCTCATGCTCCCCTTATCGGCCGCTTGTGCCGCCCTTCCGGTACAGCAGTTGCTTCACGCCACCCGCCGTACGCGCACGTTCCTTCCTGAAACCCAGCCTCTCGAGCACCGTGGCCCAAGCCGGATCGGTCGTCGCGAATGCCACAAATTCACGCAGGCCCAATTCCAGGTGAACGGCCTCGATGGCTGCCTCCGCCATTTCCGCCGCAAATCCCCGGTTGCGTACATCCTGCCGGACTACAGCCACCAACTCATTGCCATCATCACCGTGGCGGAACCCGGCCACACCCACCAGTTTCGCGTCTTCCTTGGACCGGAATAGCCAAACCCCATACCCGTGCCGCGACCAGTGATTGAGCAGTTCGTCGAACGCCTCCGTCACTCCGAGTGCTTCCACCGCAGCGCGATCGCCGGGGAAGGGCGGTGCGCCGTGCAACCGCTCGGTTTCGATATGGTCGAGTGTCATGGCTTCCGCGCCGCACGGCGGCTCCGCGTGAGGTCAAGCAGGGAGATCTCGGTCTTTGACGCCTCCAAGCCCTTCAGCACGCCCTCCTGGTCGGCTTCGCTGCGTTCCAGGCCCAGCTTGAACTTCGCCTCCAGGCGGTCAATGGGCATCTCGAACATCACCGCGCCGCGCATCGTGCCGCGTTTGTAACCTTCATCCAGCTTCGAATAGTCCCACGACGTTCCCGCGTAGGCTTCAAACTTTGCCACCATGCGCTCCAGTGACCGTCCGAATGCGGCGGCGTCTTCCACCAGTTTCGGCTTGCCGGTGGCATGCACCACAGCGAAGTTCCAGGTGGGAACCGCCTGAGGCGCGGCATACCAGGAGGGCGAGATGTAGTGATGAGGTCCACGGAACACCACCACCGCCTCATGATTTCCATCCAGCGCGTCCTTCTGTGGATTGCCACGCGCCAGATGCCCGATGAGCCGCCCGAAACGGCCTTCCCCGCGATCGAGCAGGATGGGAATGTGGGTCACGCGGATGGGGGGCGCCGTGGTGAGGCTGACGAAGCCGAAGGCGTCCATGAACTCGTGAATCACCGGCAGTTCGGAGATCAGGTGCCGCTGCGGAATGTACAGCGATCCCGGTCCATCGCCTTCCGCCGCGTACATCTCCTCGCCCGCGCCGGTGGCCGCCGCCACAGCCAGTGCGTCCAGAAATTGCCGCCTTTCCATGCTTTCAGGCTACGCCAAAATCGCCTTCACGGCGTTTCCATGCACGTCGGTGAGGCGGAAATGGCGGCCCTGAAACTTGAACGTCAGCTTGGTGTGCTCCACGCCCAGGCAGTGGAGAATGGTGGCGTGAAGGTCGTGCACATGCACCGGATCGCGCACGATGTTGTAGCTGTAATCGTCCGTTTCGCCCACGGTGAGCCCCGGCTTCACGCCGCCGCCCGCCATCCAGACGGAGAAGCAGCGCGGGTGATGATCGCGTCCGTAGTCGGTGGCCGTAAGGCGCCCCTGGCAGTAGACCGTGCGCCCAAACTCACCGCCCCAGACCACCAGCGTGTCGTCCAGCATGCCCCGTTCGGCCAGATCGGTCACCAGCGCCGCTGAAGCCTGATCAGTTTCCTTGGCTCGCGTTGGAATGCCCTTAGGCAGCCCACCATGATGGTCCCAATCGCGATGGAACAGTTGAATGAAACGAACACCTCGCTCAGCCAGACGCCGCGCCAGCAGGCAGTTCCCCGCGAAGGTGCCTGGTTTGCGTGCGTCTTCGCCATAGAGTTCGAACGTCCGCGCGGGCTCCTTCGAGATGTCGGTGAGTTCCGGCACAGAGGTCTGCATCTTGAAAGCCATCTCGTACTGCGCGATGCGGGTCTGGATCTCGGGGTCGCCGTACTCGTCGAGTTTCAGTTGATTCATGGCGCCCAGCGCGTCCAGATAGTCGCGGCGCGCTTCGGCGCTGAAGCCTTCCGGGTTCTTGAGATACAGAACCGGGTCGCCGACGCTGCGGAACTTCACGCCCTGGTAGCGCGTCGGCAGAAAGCCACTGCCCCAAAGCCGGTCATAAAGAGGCTGGCCGCCGCCGCCCTGGCCCGGCGAAATCATCACCACGAAGCCGGGCAGATCCTTCGATTCGCTGCCCAGGCCATAGGCCAGCCATGCGCCCATCGACGGGCGCCCGGCGATCTGGGAACCAGTCATGAAAAGCGTCACCGCCGGATCATGGTTGATCGCTTCGGTGTGCATGGACCGGATGAGCGTCAAACGGTCCGCGATGCGCGCGGTATGCGGCAACAGTTCGCTCACCCACGCGCCCGACTGGCCATGCTGCTTGAAATCGAACTTCGACGGCACCACCGGAAAGCTCAACTGCGTGGCGGACATTCCGGTAAGGCGTTGTCCGCGCCGAATCGAGTCCGGCAGATCGGTGCCGGCGAACTCCTTCAGACGCGGCTTGGGATCGAAGAGTTCAATCTGCGAGGGCCCGCCCGACTGGAAAAGATAGATCACCCGCTTGGCTTTGGGTGCATGATGCGGTAGCCCAGCCAGACCCTCGCCATGCAGTTCGCCGCCCAGCAGTGACGCAAGTGCCGGAATGCCCAAGCCCAGGGCTGATCGGCCGAAAAAGTGGCGTCGCGTGAGTTCGGTCATTCCTTGGTCACCATCTCATCCAGGTTAAGAATCAGGCTGCACAGGCTGGTCCAGGCCGCCAGTTCCCTCGCGTCCAACGCGGCATTGCGCGGCGATTCGCCCTGAGCAAGATACGCCATTGCCGCCTTCTCGCTGTCCGCGAAGCGCTGCTTCAATCGAGACAGAGCGCCTCCCAGGATGCCTCGCTCGGCGGGCGACGGTGGGCGGCTCAGGGCCAGCGTCATGGCAGACGTGAGCCGGGCCGCTTCGTCCTTCGGGCCGGTGGAAAGCACGCGTTCGGCGAAACGGCGGGACGCTTCCAGAAACGCCACGTCGTTCATCAGGTTCAACGCCTGCAGCGGCGTGTTGGTGCGCGTTTCACGCACCGAACAGGTTTCCCGATTGGGTGAATCGAAGGTCACCATGGACGGCGGCGCGATAGTCCGCCGCCAGTACGTGTACAGGCTGCGGCGGTAAAGATCGGCGCCCTTGCCGTGCTGATAACCGCCGCCGCCGGCCAGTTCCTGCCACAGCCCCGCGGGCTGATAGGGTTTCACCGAAGGCCCGCCAACCGCGGTTTCCAGAAGCCCGGAAACGGCCAGCGCCTGATCGCGAATCATTTCAGCGGAGAGCCGGATGCGCGGCCCTCGCGCCAACAGGCGGTTGTCCGGGTCGCGCGCCAGCAACTCCGCCGGGGCCTTCGAGGATTGCCGGTAGGTCGAACTCATCACGATGGTCTTGAGCAGAGCTTTGACGTTCCAGCCTTTTTCCACGAACTCCACGGCCAGCCAGTCCAGCAACTCCGGCTGCACCGGCCACTCGCCCTGTGAGCCAAAGTCCTCAATGGTCTTCACCAACCCGATGCCGAACAGCATCTGCCAGAGCCGGTTCACCATCACACGCGCCGTCAGCGGGTTCTCAGGCGATACGATCCAGCGCGCCAGCGCCAGCCGGTCCGCCTGGGTTCCGCCGGGCAATTGGGTGAACGCGGAGGGCACGCCAGGCGTCACCTCGTCACTGGGGGCGTCGTAGGCTCCACGCTTCAGCACGAACGTGTCGCGCCGGTCCTTGCGCTCCTCCATCACCATCACCGTGGGAATGGCCGCGAAGTAGCGGTTCCGTTCGGTGCGCGCCTCTTCCAGCCGGCATCGGACGCTGTCCAGTTCCGGTGTCAGCGCGGTATCCAGAAACGCCATGCGCAGTTTCTCGCTCTGCACCCCCGTGCGCCGCGCCGCGGGAATCCGCGCCAGAGCCTCCAGAGGCTCCTGCGACATGAGCACGTCGATTTCGCCAGCCGTCAAGGCCCGGTTGTAGATCCGCGCATCCGCCACCTCGCCCTGATAGTCCAGACCGGCGCCGGCGCCAATGCGGAGTTCGGCTTTATGGGAAAGAGGCCACAATTGCGAGTCGAACAGGACCTTCGTGGCCACCTCTCGCCCATCCACATAGATTCGAACACCGGATGCCCGCATACCGCCGTCGTAGGTCACGGCGACGTGTTGCAGTTTGTTCAGTGCAATCGGCTCGGCGGTCTCAATGCGCATGCCCAGGTCGGTCCACCGGAAGATGAAGTGGTAGCGAAGCTTGCCGTCGATCAGAAACAGCCCGTAGCCACTGCCCTCGAAATAGTCGTCGTAGCGCGTCAAGATCGCGCCGCGCGGTGTGGAGGGCTTGATCCAGGCGGCAAGCGTGATGGGATCGCGATAGTCGAACTTGGCTGCGTCGGTGCCGTACCGCGTGGGCTTGCCGCCCTCGAAGACCTTGGGGTCGTCCGGCTGCTGGTGGAACACCATGCCTTTGGTGATGTTCCACGGCCCGGAGGCGCGCCGTTCCCATCGCTTCTGTTCCCGGGCCACCGCAGCCGCCTTTTTCTCCCAAGCCAGTTCCGCCGCTCGCAGCGTCCCATCCAGCGCGGTCAGCTTCTCTTCCTGTGCCGGTGTGGGAGCCTTGACCACGGGCGGCTCATTGCCGAAATTCCAGATGAATCCCCTCTCCGGCACATTGTTGAAGAAGGCGAAGAGCCGGTAGTAATCCTTCTGTGGCAGCGGGTCGTACTTGTGGTCATGGCAGCGCGCGCACCCCATCGTCAGCCCCAGAAAAACCGTCGATGTAGTCTCGGCGCGGTCAGCCACGTACTCCACGCGCCACTCTTCATCGATGCTGCCGCCCTCGGCCGTCGTGCGATGATTCCGGTTGAAACCGGTGGCGACGCGCTGATCGACAGTGGCGCCTGGCAGCAGGTCGCCAGCCAGTTGCTCCACCGTGAACTGATCGAACGGCATGTTGCGATGGAACGCCCCAATCACCCAGTCGCGCCAACGCCACATGTCCCGCACGCCATCCGTCTGATAGCCGTTTGTATCGGCGTACCGAGCCGCTTCCAGCCATCGGATGGCCATGCGTTCGGCATAGGCAGCGGAACCGAGCAGCCGGTCCACCACCTTCTCATAGGCCCGCGCGGAATCGTCGCGCAGAAACGCGGTTACCTCCTCAGGCGCGGCCGGAAGCCCTGTTAAATCCAACGTGACACGCCGGAGAAGTGTGGCCTTGCCCGCCTCGGCGGATGGTGTAAGACCCTCCCGTTCCAGCCGGGCCAGCACCAGCCGGTCCAACCCATTGCGAGCCCAACTCGCCGCGCGCACCGCCGGCGGCTCCACTCTGCGCGGCGGCAAAAAGGACCAGTGCGCCTGCCAACGCGCCCCCTGCTCAATCCACTGCCGGACAACTTCGATCTCTCGCGGTCTCAACGCGTCGTGGCCCATGTAGGCGGGCGGCATCCGAAGCGCCTTGTTCTGCGTCACCAGGCGTACGTACAATTCGCTCTTTGCCGGATCGCCGGGAACGATGGCCTGCTTCCCGCCCGTCAGCGCGATCTTCGCGCCAGCCTCCTGATCGAATCGCAGCTTGGTCTTGCGCTGCCCCGCGTCCGGCCCGTGACATGTGAAGCAACGGTCGGAAAGGATGGGACGAACGTCCCGGTTGAATTCGATGGTCTGCCCGGCGGCCAGGCAGGCCGCCGCCATGAATATCGCAAGCGCCCTCATTCGAACCTTGATTCTACTGCTTCGCAAAAGCCGCCACGTCATCCAGCAATGCTTCGGATACGTGCCCGGCTCGCCTGTACTCTTCCGGTCCGGGCTTGCCCTCGCCGTCGATCAACTGGTGATTCATCGCCGCATACAATTTCAGCTTCACGCGCGGCCGGCCTTCAAGTCCCTGGCGCCAGCCTTCGAAATCCACCATGGTCACCTGGTAGTCGCGTTCTCCCTGGGCAATGAAAATGGGAATGTCCAGAGCCCGGGCCGCCTTGGCCGGATCATAGCCCGCCAGGTCCTCGCGATATTTGGCCGGCATCATCTTCTTGACGGCATCCCCATCGCTTGCCGGACGCCCCAGGTACTGCATCTGCGCGTCGATCACTTCGTCCAGGGTCCGCGTGGGGCCGGCCAGGATGATGACACCAGCCAGAGCCGTGTCACGCGCCGCGATGCGCGGAGCCAGATAACCGCCCAGGCTATGCCCGGCCACGAAGGCGCGCTTGCCGTCCACCCGCGGCTGCGCGCGGGCATAGCGAATGGCTGCCAGGGCGTCGGCAATCGTTTCTTCCTCCACCGTGATCGCCGACGGGTCGGGGGGTGTCTGCACACGAAACCTCTTCACGTAACGAAGCGTGGCCACGCCGCGTTTCTTCAGTCCTTCCGCCAGATCCCGGTACGGCTTGTTGGCGCCCTCGGTGCCATCGGCATCCTGCGGACCCGATCCGTGCACGATCACCACCACGGGGAATGGCCCCGCCCCCTCCGGCATCGTCAACGTAGCGGGAAGCTTCAACGTGCCAATGTCGATCTCTCCGTTGCCGGGCGCCAGCGCGGGCGGCACCATGTTGATGCCCAGCACCATGCCGGCTTCATCCAGAATCACCCGCACGCCAATGAGCGTCTCCCCGCACCTGCCGCTGAATACATGGACCCGCGCCGCGGTGCGGGTGGCAGGGCCTTCGTTCAGTCCGCAAACGCCCATCTTCTCCCGCACGGTCTTGATGGCCGCCTCGAACTTTTCGCGCGTCACTTTCTCACGCACAACCGGGGAAAGACGGTCGAACACCGAAAGATCGCCGGCCAGCATGTCCACGGCGGCCTTGCGGGCCACATCTTCCTGCGCCCAGCAGGCCAGAGCGGCACCGAAAATCAAACGATTCATCACTCCCAGAGTAGCCCGGCTGGTATGCTGTTGAGCACCCATGCGGGAATCCTCGCACGCACGCCACTTCGTCCTGGCCCTGATTTTTGCCGGCGCCGTGCTCACGTATCTGGACCGCGTGGCGATGGCCGTGGCGGCTCCCGCGATCATGCAGTCACTGGGCATTTCAGCGCTCAGCTTCGGTTGGGTCTTCACCATCTTCAACCTGGCCTATGCCATTTTCGAGATGCCCGCGGCTTGGCTTGGCGACCGCTGGGGCCAGCGCCGGACACTGGTGCGCATTGTGGGCGGCTGGTCCCTGTTCACCGCGCTCACGGGTGCGGTGCAAGGCCTGGGAAGCCTTCTCTCCGTGCGCTTTGTTTTCGGCGCGGCGGAAGCGGGCGCCTTTCCCACCATGTCCCGTGCCATCGCGCACTGGTTCCCCGCGCTCGAACGCAATCGGGCCAATGGCATCATGTGGACCGGGGCGCGCCTGGGCGGCGCCATCTCGCCCGTGATCGCCGCGTGGCTCATCGGCGCTCTCGGCTGGCGGACGGCTTTTCTGGTGCTGGGCGCCGTGGGCTTCGCCTGGGTTGCCGTGTGGGCGCGTTGGTATCGCGATGATCCGGCGCGGCATCCCGCGGTTTCAGCGTCCGAACTCGCGTTGATCCGCCACGGCGCCGCACCGCCGCCGCAGCCGGGTGAACGCGTGCCCTGGCGCCGGATCATCGCCAATCGCACCATGGTCGGGCTCTTCCTTACCTACTTCGCCTCTGGCTACGGCTTTCAGTTCTTCGTCACCTGGCTGCCCACGTACCTGATGCGGGAACACGGCCTGGATCTCAAGCAATCCAGCTATCTTGCCGCACTGCCCTTGTTGGCCGGCGCCGGCGGCAGTGCGCTGGGCGGCGTACTGGCGGACTGGCTGGCGCGGCGAACAGGCAGCCTCAAATGGTCGCGCCGGGGCGTCGCCATGGCCGGGTTTCTCGGGGGTGCGCTTGGCTTCATCCTCGCCGTGGACGCAGGCTCCGCCCGCACCGCCATACTCTGCCTCATCCTCGCCGCGGGCGCGCACGATCTGGCGCTGCCCGTTGCCTGGGCCACCTGCGTCGATGCCGGCGGCCGCTTCGGCGGTACGGCCGGCGGCTTCATGAACCTCGCTTCCAGTCTGTCTGGAATGCTGGCGCCCGTTTCGGCGGCGTACATCGCTCAGGAACTCGGATCGTTTCAGCTTGTCTTTCACTTGGCGGCCGCCGTCTACATCGTTGGCGCCGCGCTATGGCTCATCATCGATACAGGCGATAAGGACACACACCATGCCACGAATTGACTATCTCTATCAGCACTACACCTGGGTGGAATTGAAGGAGGTGGCGAAACGCCAGCCCGTCGTCGTTCTGCCGGTCGGCTCCGTCGAGGACCACGGGCCGCACCTGCCGCTTGACGTCGACAACTTCCTGATTGAGCGCATCTGCACGGAAGCCGCCCGGCGCGCGGACGGCGACATTCTGCTGATGCCGCTCATCCCCTACGGTTATGAGACCCACCACATGGACTTCCCGGGGACCATCGACATCCACATGGAGCACATGTTGAACTACGTTCTTGATGTGACCAAGAGCGTGGCCCATCACGGCTTCACGCGGATCCTCATCGCCGACGGCCATGGGTCCAACATGCCAATCCTCGATCTGGTGGCGCGCCGCACCATCGTCGAGACCAACGCCCTCTGCGCGCCCTTCCTCTGGCCCTCGCTTGCCGTGCCGGAGATCCGCAAGATCCGCGAGTCCGGCCGCGGTGGCATGTCCCATGCCTGCGAACTCGAAACGTCCGTCTACCTCTACCTGGATCAGGAACGCGTCCAGATGGACAAAGCGGTCCGCGAAATGGTGATGCCCCCGTCGGACTTCATCTGGAGCGACCTCACCGATGCCGGCCCCGTCCGCATGATGGACTGGTGGACCTGCTTCTCAAAGAGCGGCATCAACGGCGACCCCACCATCGCCACCGCCGAAAAAGGCCGCCTGTTCTTCGAAGCCGTGGTAACGAACTTCGTCAAGTTCGCCCGTGAGTTCAAGGCTCGCCCACGCGGCCAGCGCACCGATTGGCACACCACCGATTGGACCGGCTGATCCGGCCCGGCCCGTGGCCGCCACCCATGCATTCGAGTTCAACGGCATGTTCCGTCGCGGCTCAGCGCGCCCTCCGGTCAACGCGCGCCTGAAGTGTCATTGGGCAAAGTGGCGGTTGTGGACGGGAATATGGCAACAAATCGATCCTGGATCCGCCGATCCACCCCCGTGCAGGCGGGTGAGATGTTCGTTCTTTGTGATGACACTGATTGAATCCATCAGCAATATTGATTGGACTTGGCTATGCGATAGCCGTAGCATGAGGATGAGGGCTCCACGCAAGCGCCTTTAGGCCCGGAAGGCTTCCAGGAGTTTGTCATGCTCGACCGTCACCCAAAGATCGTGTTTGCCGGAATCGACTTTCCCCTCAGCGCCGAACTGACCTCGGCGCTGGAGCCCACGGGCAGCGAAATCGAGACGGCCGCCCTTGAGCCCGAGTCTCTGGCGCACTGCGCCGCCGATGTGATCTTCTGCCAGTTCGAACCCGCAAGAGTCCGCCGTCTGGCGTCCGCCATCGAATCCCTGCGGCGCCGCGTCCCCATCGTCGTCGTCGGCCGTCTCCCGGAGGTGTCCGATTGGCTCGATTCCATCGAGGCCGGCGCCACGGACTACTGCACAGCCCCCTTTGAAACCGCGCAGATCGAATGGGTTCTGGAGACCTGCCTGAAACCAGCCACGGCTCGCACGGCCCTGGTCTGATCTTTCTGGTGATGGTCTGAACTTCTGGGGACCATCTGAAACCAGCCCGCGCCCCCCGTTACAATGAGTGGGGTGACAGACGCGCAACAACGGGACCTCGACGAACTCGGCTATACGATCCTTCCCGATTTTCTCCCTACGGATTTGCTGGCCGCCTACCGTGAGGCGGTTGAACGGCAGTACGCCCTGGAAGGCGACCGCGCCGGCAGCGAGTTCAAGCAGGAAGAACAGACGCGGCGCCTGGCGAACATGGTCGATAAGGGCGAATTGTTCGAACAGGTCATCGCATGGCCGGACATCCTGGCGCTGGTGGCCCACGTCCTGGGGCCCGAACTCAAGCTCAGCAGTCTGAACGTTCGCTCCGCCAACCCGCACTCGGATTGGGTGCAGCCGCTCCATTGCGATATGGGGGCGCTCCCGGACTCCCGTGGCTACTGGGTCTGCAACACGGTCTGGCTGCTCGATGACTTCACTACTGAAAACGGCGCCCTGCGCGCTGTTCCCGGCACGCATCGCAGCGGCCAACTGCCGCAGCAGGTGCTGGCGGACCCCAAAGCACCCCACCCGGATGAGGTTCTCCTCACGGCTCCCGCCGGCACCGTCATCGTCATGAACGCCCACCTGTGGCACGGCGGAACCGCCAATCGCACCGGCCGGCCGCGCACGGCGATGCACGGTTTCTACTGCCGGCGCGACAAACCACAACAGCAGTATCAGAAGGCCCTTCTGCGCCCTGAGACCCAGGCGCGTCTCACGCCCAATGTCCGGAGGGTGCTGGCGCTCGATGACCCGCTGAACGACGAACTCAGCCGCCAGGTGGCCACCCTGAGCGGCTTCATGAAATAACCATGGGTACCTTCTACGAACGCCCCGCTCTCATCGCTGAGCGCGCCCGCTGGAGAGCCGAAGGGCGCCGCGTTGTCTTCACCAACGGCTGCTACGACATTCTCCACCCCGGCCACATCCGCCTGCTGGAACAGGCACGCTCGCTGGGCGATATCCTCATCCTCGCGCTCAACACCGACGACAGCGTTCGCCGCCTCAAGGGACCCTCCAGGCCCATGATCTCCGAGCAGGACCGCTCCTGCATGGCTCTGGCTCTTCAAGCTGTCGACGCCGTCACGCTGTTCGACGAAGACACACCCCGGGAACTGATCGCCGCCGTGCTGCCCGACATTCTGGTGAAGGGCTCCGACTGGTCGCACTTCGTGGCGGGAAGGGAAGAGGTGGAGGCCGCCGGTGGCCAGGTGCGCCTCTTGCCCCTGGAACCCGGCTATTCCACAACCAATCTGGTCGAAGAGGCTGCCCGCCGCACGGGCCTCGCTGGATGACACACCCTGCCATCCGCGAGCTTCTTCACGGGCTCGCGCGCGGCACGAAGTTTCAGGACCTGGCCCGGCGCGTCGCCCCGTCCAGTCAGGATGAACGGATCGTCTCCGTGGCGGGCCTCACCACCACTGCCAAGGCCCTCTACCTTGCCCTGCTTTGGCAAGCCGCCGGCCGCCCTCTGATCGTCATCACCAGCGGAGCCCGTGAAGCCGAGATCCTCACCGAGTCACTCGAAACATTTTTTGGCATTCTTGTGGCGTCCCAGGACCGCCCGCCGCAACTCCTTCCGGCGCTCGACGCCATCCCCTCGCAACGCCTCTCGCCCCACGGTGAGATCCTGGCCCAGCGCGTGGCGGCTCTATGGCGGCTGGCGCAGTCCCGCGCGCCCATCACCGTTGCGCCCATTGGAAGCGCGCTCCTGCGCAACGCTCCCGCGGCGCAGTACCGGCAGATTGCCCTCACCTTGCGCAAGGGCGACGAGATTCCGCTGGACGATCTGATCGCCCATCTTGACAACGCCGGCTACGAGCGCCGGGACCCGGTGGAGATGGTGGGCGAGTACTCCCTGCGCGGCGGCATTCTCGACATTTTCCCGGCACAGGCCGCGCGGCCTGTCCGAATCGAATTCTTCGGCGATGAAATCGATTCCATCCGCCGGTTCGACCCCGAGTCCCAGCGAAGCGTCGTCAAAATCGAGGAAGCCCTCGTTCTCCCGCTGCTCGAACTGCCGCGTTCACGCCAGGTGCTGGCTGAATTGGCGCAGGCCGCCGGACCTGAACGCGCCCCCATCCCGGGCCAGACCTTCGAGGGCTGGGAGTTTTACGCTCTGGCGCGCTCCGAACGCCCCGCCGCCATCTTCGATCTTGTCCCCGATGCCCTGATCGTTCTGGATGAGCCCGAACAGTCGAAGGCGGCCTCGGAACGTCTTTGGAAACGCCTCAAGGAATCGCCGGAAGATCCGGCCGTGCCGCTCGATTCTCTCTATTTCCAATGGGGCGAACTGCTTGCCCGCGCCGAAGAACGCCAGCAACTCCACGTCAGGGAATTGGGCCTTGCCGATGCCTCCGCGGTGGAGATTCCGGCTCGCCCCACCATCGCGTTCCGCGGCAACATGCGCATGGCCGCCCAGGAGGCGCGCACGCTGGTGGAACAGGGCAACCGCGTGGTCTTCTTCGCCCCCGCCGCCGGTGAAGTGGAACGCCTGGCCGACGTTTTCCAGGAATACTCCGTGCCCTTCCAGGCCGCGCTCAGCCCACAGGAAGCCGCCCCGGGATTCCTGGCCGAACGCGCCTACATGACCGGCGCCACCGCCAGCACCTTCCTGGCCAAGGGCCGCATTCGCCGCGGTGTCTTTCTGCCCGGTGAAAGCATCGCGATCTTTGGCGCCGACGATCTCTTCGACACCTCGGGACTCGAGGCGCGCCCCTCAGCCCCCGCCGTTCGCATGGGCGCCTTCGCGGCCGATATCGCCGATCTCAAACCCGGCGACTTCGTTGTTCATGCCACCCACGGCGTGGGCAAGTTTCTCGGCATCCGCGAAATCGCCCAGGGAGATCAGGCCGGCGACTTCATGCTCCTTGAATACGCCGGGGGCGCCCGCCTCTACGTCCCGCTCACCCGCATGGACCTGGTCCAGAAGTTCCGCGGCTCCGGCGAATCCTCGCCGCCGCTCGACAAACTGGGCGGCGCCACATGGACCAAGACCAAGACGCGCGTCAAGGCCAAGATGCGCGACATGGCGGAAGAGCTTCTCAAGCTCTATGCCGAACGCCGCGCCGCCACCGGCTTCAGTTTCTCAACGGACTCCAACTGGCAGCGCGAGTTCGAAGATGCCTTCGAGTACGCCCCCACGCGCGATCAGGTGCAGGCAGTCACCGAAATCAAACGCGACATGGAGTCCGAACAACCCATGGACCGCCTTCTCTGCGGCGATGTCGGTTTCGGAAAAACCGAAGTCGCCATGCGCGCCGCGTTCAAGGCCCTGGGGGACGGCAAGCAGATAGCCATTCTGGCGCCAACCACCGTCCTGGCCTTCCAGCACTTCGAAACGTTCAAACGCCGCTTCGCTTCCTTCCCCGTTCGCGTCGATCTCATCTCCCGCTTCCGCTCGAAAAAGGAGATCGATCAGACCCTCGAGGATCTGAAAGCCGCCAAGGTTGACCTCCTCATCGGTACTCACCGCCTCCTGTCGAAGGACGTTGAGTTCGCCGACCTCGGCCTCCTGATAGTCGATGAGGAACAACGCTTCGGTGTCCGGCACAAGGAGCGCCTCAAGCAGATCCGGAAGAGCGTGGATGTCCTCACCATGAGCGCCACACCCATCCCCCGCACACTCCACATGTCGCTGGTCGGCATGCGCGACATGTCGGTCATCGAAACGCCACCCAAGGACCGGCTTGCCATCCATACCGTGGTCGCGCACTTCGAGCCTGACCTGGTGCGCGCCGCCATCGACATGGAACTGAGCCGCGGCGGCCAGGTGTACTTCATCCACAACCGCGTGGACAGCATCTACGCACGCGCCGCGTCCATTCAGGAACTGGTGCCGAACTGCCGTGTCGGCGTCGGCCACGGCCAGATGAATGAGCAGCAACTGGAGCGTGTCCTGCTGGGCTTCATGCGCCATGAATACGATGTCTTTGTCTCCACCACCATCGTCGAAAACGGCATCGATATCCCACTCGCCAACACCATCATCATCGAAAACGCCGAACGCTACGGATTGAGCGAACTGTATCAACTACGCGGCCGCGTCGGGCGCTCCAGCCGCCGGGCCTATGCCTATCTGTTGGTGCCGGCGGACACCGAACTTTCCGAAATCGCCCGCAAACGGCTGGCGGCGCTGAAGGAATTCAGTGACCTGGGCGCTGGCTTCAAGATCGCGGCGCTCGATCTGGAACTGCGGGGCGCCGGCAACCTGCTGGGCGGCGAACAGCACGGCCACATCTCATCGGTTGGCTTCGATACCTACGTTCGCCTGCTCGAGGAAGCCGTGCAGGAACTGAAGGGAGAAGAGGCGCCGCTCGAGATCCACTCCACCATCAGCCTCGGTCTCGATCTCCGCATCCCCGCCGGCTACATCCAGGAGGATAACCAGCGCCTGCGCGCCTACAAGCGCATCGCCGACTGCCGTGATGACGCCTCCTCCGCGCAGTTGCTCGCCGAACTGGCGGACCGCTATGGAAAACCGCCCGAGGCTGTCGAAACCCTGCTCTCCTTCACCCGCCTCAAGAACCTCGCCGAGCGGCTGGGTGTCGAAAACGTCGATCGCCGGCACGGCATCCTGAACATCAAGTTCCACCAGCAATCGAAGATAGACCCGGCGCGCCTCATGCAACTGGTGGGCTCCACCAGGGATGCCCAGTTCACCCCTGCCGGTGTGCTGCGCGTGCCCGTGGCGGGCGCCACACCCCGCGACCTGATTCAAGGCGTGTCCCTGCTGTTCACCGCGCTCGCCCCGGCCTGATCGGGAATATCGCGCGCCCGGCGCGTGATCCACTCAGTGTGAGAACCCAATGAGAACCCAACTCGCCTTGACGGCGCTCCTCGCCTCCATGCCCGTCCTGGCCCAGCGCCACGAACTCGGCCTCACGCTCGGCCGTTTCGCTGTGTCGAACCCCACCAGCCAGATCCGGTTCGCGGGCGGACAGGCCCTGCAGGCCAACTACGCCGTGCGTCTGCTACACACTCCCACGGCCGCTCTTTACTTGGAAACCCACTTCCTTGCCGGGCCCCTGCGGCAGGTGGCCAGCGGTCAGACCACCGCCACCCGGGACGTGGCGTCGCTCTATCTCACGCCCGGTGTTCGCGTGAAGTTCCTTCCCGGCAACCGGTGGTCTCCGTGGGCCGCGGGCGGTGGGGGGTATGGCCTCTACGAACACAGCCTGCTGCGGCTGGATGGCAGACCCAATCAGGCCTCGCGCCTCGCCCACCGCGGCGCGTGGATGGTGGGCGGAGGCCTCGACGTCCGGGTCTGGCGCCTGGTCTCACTGCGAGGCGAAGTTCGCAACTTCCGGGCCGCGCTCCCCGATTTCAACGTTCCGGGTCCAAGGGGGGCAGGCAACAACCTGGTCGCCGGTGGCGGCTTCGTGCTACGGTTTGGAGAGTCCTCGGAGTAGCGATGAAACTTCTGCTTCTGCTGGCCGCCGCCTCATCCCTCCGCATCGCGCCCGCGCCCGATGCCCGGTTCCGCCTGCTGGTGGATAAGACCGGCCTGCTCTCCGGCAAGACCCACATCTTCGAATTCTCCGGCTACGAAGGGTCCATCGAATTCGACGCCGCGAATCCGGAACGGTCCTCGGTCAACTTCTCCGTCGACGCGGCCAGCATTCAATGTCTCGATACCTGGGTGAATGAAAAGGACCGTGCCAAAGTCCTTGCCACCGCTCGCAAGGAGATGCTCGCCATCGAACAGTTTCCGCGCATCACATTTCAGTCCACGGCGGTCTCCGGCACCGGGCCCTTCATCGTCCGGGGCCAGTTGACCGTGCGAGGTGTCACACGCCCGGTTGAAGTGAATGTCGAACGCAAAGCCGCGGGCGCCTGGGAAGGCAAAGCGGCGCTTCGCCTCACCGCCTTCGGCCTGAAGCCCCCTTCGGCGGTCCTTGGCGCCATCGGCACGAAAGACGAGATGCGCATCGAATTCCACCTTAAGGCAAACTGATATCGTGTGAGGATGCCCGCCCGCATCCTGACCCTCACCGCTGCCGCTCTTGCACTGGCCGCCTGTGTTCCCAAGCCTTCCGCGCCCCTGACGGACCCCTACCCGGCCGAACTCGAAACGGCCGCCATTGTCGCTTTCACCGAAGGACCAGCCTCCGATCTTGAAGGCAACGTCTACTTCACCAACACCACCATCCACCGCATCATGAAGCTGGCGCCGGACGGCAAGCTCACCGTCTTTCGCGAAAACTCAAACGGCGCCAACGGGCTCGCCTTCGACGCTCAAGGCCGGCTTGTCGCCTGTGAAGGCAGCCCCGAACTCCGCAAGCCGCGCGTCACCCGCACGGACATAAAGACCGGCAAGGTGGAAGTGCTCGCCGAATCCTTTGATGGCAAGCCGCTCAACGCTCCCAACGATCTGGTCATCGACAACAGCGGCCGCATCTACTTTACGGACATGGGCGCCAACCACAAGCCGCCCGTTCCCCCGGGGCACGGCGCCGTCTATCGCATGGATCCTGATGGCAAACTCGCCCGCATCCTCGTCTCACCCGAAATTGAAAAACCCAACGGCATCACCATTTCACCCGATGACCGCACCCTGTACCTCATTGAGGCCAATGGAGCCGAAGGCGGCGCGCGCATGATCCGGGCCTACGATCTGGCGCCCGATGGCAGCGTGTCCAACATGCGGGTTCACTACAACTTCTCGCCTGGACGCAGCGCCGATGGCATGACCATCGATGCGGCCGGCAACATCTGGGCCGCCGCCGGGCTCCACCGCCCGCGCGGTACCGCGGAAACGCTCGCCACGCGCTGCGGCGTCCATGTCATCTCGCCGCAAGGCAAGCTGATCCGATTCATCCCCGTACCCGAAGACACCATCACCAACACCGCCTTCGGCGGACCCGGCCTCGGCACGCTCTATGTCACCGCCGGCAAGTCGCTCTTCAAGTTCCCGGCGGGCCAGCCCGGTACCCGCCGCTGAACAGCCCACCCGACGCCAGCCCCAAAGGAGGGGTGGCCACAGGGGCGAAACGGATCAAATTGAGGGTGAAGATCGAATTCTTCTGGATTTTTTCGGGGGAATGCCGTATGCTGAAGGGAATCTAAGAGGGCGCCGCTGCTAAGGACCTAGTTGGGGAAAGGAAGTTTCTTAGCGGAGGCGCCCTTTGTGCTAGTTATTAATGAGTGCATAAGTAGGTAGACATCTGGTAAAATGGATCATGCCCAAGCGAGATGCCCGATCTCTTGATCACAAGACCTTGGAAGAGATCCGCAT
>VFZY01000027.1 GCA_016870915.1 Acidobacteriota bacterium
TCAGCCGGAAGGTTGGATCCTGCGAGAGCCGCTCGGCATCGTTGACATCCTCGTAGCCGGCAATCCGGCTGTAGACGGACTGGCGCAGTAGGTCCGCCAGCGGAAGCTGGGTATTCTTGCCGCGCCGTGAGTCAGTCAGGTGTTGGGCAATGAGAGCACCGAAGCCCAGCCGTTCATCCAACTCACGCACCAGGATCAGACCACCATCGGAAGTAACGCGCGATCCCTGGAAGTCGATCTTGAGAAGGCCGTTGAACGAGAGCTGAAAGGGCTGGTTTTGTTTGTCACCCATTGGGTGCTGTCCTCCGCAGGGGTCTTCGCTGCCTTCAAACCCCTATCGATATTGATGCGGACGAGCATCCAGGAGATTCGCACGCGCGGCTCAAAACGGAAATGTGGGTTGGGATAGTTCGATGACCTTTGGACGCCGTGCGGACCTGCGTCCCAGAGGCCGGCTCTCCTGCCAATCGGGCCCGGCGGATTATGAGGTTCGGCCCCCGGCAGAGGCGCCGAAGGCGGGCGTGGGGGTTTTCGAATGGACCGGGCGCGATGAAGCGGTGTACGGCGACTGCACGGTCTCCTTTGAGCGGCTGGGCGATCGCGTGGTGTTGACGCGGCGCGTGGTGCGCGACTACTATGGCCGCCGGCAGTGGCCGCTGGATGAGTTCCGCGCTGTGTTCCGGGAGATTCACGATCGCATTGAGAAGCCCGAAGACTGGAAGCTGGCCGATCTGGTGGCGGAACTGCGCGACCGGGAGCGTTTCATGAGCAACGAACCCGCGAACGAGCCCATTGATCTGTTCGGTTTCGGCATCCCGGCAACGCTCACCACGGATTGCGCCGCGCTGTTCCTGCTGCTCTGCCAGTTCTACCTCTGGGCGCATCTCAATGAGTTGGCCCGGCTGCTCGAAAACTCCTTGCCGGGCGATGGGCCAACGGGCTACATTGGCCTCTATTCGCACTTCATGGCGCGGGTCTTCAGCGTTTCGTCGGCCGCGGTGGCCCCGGGTCTTCTTCTGGGGGCGGTGGTGGTATTGGGCGCCACGCGGTCATTGCCGTACACTGGGCTACGGGCGGTTGGCGCTCTGGCATCGGTGTTGTTGGGTTTCGGGTTGATCCGGGTGTTGCGGCGGATCTCGAAGCTTGACGAGCAGCCGGCCGGACGCGGGCGTGCCGCCACTGCCTGACGCATGAGTCTCGAAACAGTTGTCACCGAATTCAACCGCGACGGGTTCGCGGTGCTGCCGGCGTTCTTTTCGGCGGCGGAACTGGCTGCCGTGAACCTGGAGGTGGATCGCATCATCGCGGGCCAGGCTGAGTACATGCCCGCCGAGGAACTGGCTTGGGAAAAGGACACGGCCCCTGGCACCCTTCGCAACGCGTTCCGGATGCACCGCTACCACACAGCCTTCATGGATCTGGCACGGCATGCGCGGATGACAGAGGTGGCCGCGCGGCTGCTGGGCGCGCCGCTGCGGCTCTATGCCAGCCAGATGTTTGCCAAACAGCCACGCGTGGGCTCCGTGGTGCCGTTGCATCAGGACATGCCGTACTGGCCTTTCGACCCGCCGGAGATGATCACCTTCTGGATCGCGCTGGATGAGTCGAGGCGCGAGAACGGCTGCGTAAGGTTCCTGCCGGGGTCGCATAGGCTGGGCCGGTTGCACCATGTGGCGTCCGGGGTGCACGGGAACTCGCTGCGAACGGAGGATCCACGGGTGGAGGGGCTGCCGGAAACCGCGATTGAGATCGAGGCGGGATCGATTTGCCTGCATCACGCGCTAGCGGCGCACCGCAGCGACCCCAACACGAGCGACAAGCCTCGCCGGGGTCTCATCTACGTCTATATGTCGCCGGCGGTGCGGGTGACCGATGAGTCGAAGCTCCGTAAGCCGTACGAGTTTCCCGTTGTGCGGGAGTCCCTGTGATCCCGCGGCGCTATGTGCTGGGGGCGGTGGCGGGGGTGTTGCGAGGCGCCACCGTGCCTCAGCCGGGCATCGCGCTGAACGAAGACAACAGCCACTTCTTCTTCACCCGCGCCGGCAGGCCGCTCACGGAGGAGCTGGTGGACGCGCTTGTGGATCAGTACGCGGGCACGCAGGTGCGCGAGTTGCTGTTTTCGCCCAACTCCATGCGCACCAGCTTTGCGAGCCGTGTCTGGGATCCGATCTGGCGCGGCTACGATCCTGAGGGTGCCGACGATCAGGCATTGCTTCGCAGCACCGCGCCCGCGGCCCGTGCCTCCGCGCGGCGCTGGATCCACACCGCATGGCAGTTGAATCGCGATGGCATCGATGTTTACACCCGCTGGCTCAAGCGTGCACGCAGGCATGGCATCGCGGGCTGGCTTTCGATGCGCATGAACGATCTGCACAATGTCGATGACGAGCAGAGCTTCATGCACAGTGAGTTCTGGCGCGCGAATCCGGGGTTCCGGCGCGTGACGCACCGTTTTTCAGGGACGACGGATCGCGCCCTGGACTACGGGCGCCCGGAAGTGCGCGAGTACCACTTGAAGCTGGTGCGCGAACTGGCGGAACGTTATGACTTCGATGGCCTGGAACTGGACTGGATGCGCTTTGGCTACCATTTTCAGCCGGGCCGCGAGTCCGCCGGCCGTGTGCTGCTGACCAACTTTACCCGTGAGGTGCGCGGCATTCTCAACCACTGGGAACAGCGGCGCGGCCATGCCATCCGCCTGGGGGCGCGCGTACCGTCGCGTCCGACAACGGCGCTGAACCTGGGATATGACCCCGTGGTGTGGTGCCGCGAGGGCCTGCTTGACATGCTGGTGGTGACGCCATTTTGGGCGTCGATTGAAACGGATCTGCCCATTGAGACCTGGAGGCGCGCGCTTGACGGCACGCGCACGGTCCTGGCGGCGGGTCTGGAACTGTTGATCAGGCCTTATCACGAGTTCACGCCGCTTCAGACGAACTCACTGGAAACCGTGCGTGGCGCCGCGGCGGCCATGCTTGAGCGCGGCGCGGACCGGATTTACCTGTTCAACTACATGGACTCCGAGACAGCGATCGAGCGTCTGGAGGATTACCCGGCGCTGCTGCGGCAGGTGGGGAGCCTTGAGACGCTGGCCGGCCGTGCGCGGCGCCACGTGGTGACGTACGCCGATACGTGGGCTCCTGGGGAGACGCGCGTCTCAACCCTGCCGGCGGACTTAAGACCCGGACAGTGGTGTGGCTTCCGGTTGGGCACGGGACCGGCGCCGGAGAGTGGCGGGGCCGAGGTCCGTCTGGTGTTCGACACGCCGTTTGACGGGGAGGTGCGGGTGAACGGCGTGCCCTGTTCCGCTGCGGGGCAGCGCGAACTGCCCAAGCCCGGTCCGGGGCGTCCCGCCCGCATTTTCATAGCGCCTGGTAGCGCGCTTGGCGCCGGCGACAACGTGGTGGAACTGGCGCCTAAAACCGGCAACCGCCTCACCTGGCTGGAGATTGCGATCCCCGGCCGGGCCTGAGCTAAAATCGCCCTTGCCCTTTGGGGCGTTCCCGGCGAAACTGAAGATTCATCCTGATTCCCGATCCATGGAGCGAGGACACATTCATTGGGGCTGAAGCTGAACGACGCTGTGATACCGAACTGGGACCCGGCTGAACGCTGGACCATCACCGATGCCGCCGAACTGTACGACGTGCACAGTTGGGGCAAGGGCTACTTTTCCGTGGGCCCCGGCGGCCACCTGCTGGTGCATCCCGACAAAGACCCACAGCGGTCCATTGATCTGAAGGAACTGATCGACAAGCTCGTTTTGCGCGGCATTGATCCGCCGCTGCTGTTGCGGTTCGGTGAAATCCTGAAGCATCGCATGGGTGAAGTTCACCAGGCATTCCAGAGCGCGATTTCCGAGCACGGCTATCGCGGCGACTACCGGTGTGTCTTTCCCATCAAAGTGAATCAGCAGCGCCAGGTGGTGGAGGAGGTGTACGAGTACGGCAAGCCGTTCAATTTCGGGCTGGAAGCCGGGTCGAAGCCGGAACTGCTGGCGGTGCTGGGTATCGCCGGCAACGACACACCCCTGATTTGCAACGGGTTCAAGGACGACGAGTACATCGAAATGGTGATGCTGGCCCGCAAGATCGGGCGCCGCATCACGCCGGTGGTTGAGAAGTACACAGAACTCGACCTTATTCTGAAGTACGCAAAGAAGGTGGGCGTGCGGCCCGCCATAGGCATTCGTGTCAAGCTGGCCAGCCGCGGCTCAGGACGCTGGAAATCCTCAGGCGGCTTCCGGTCGAAGTTCGGCCTCACGGTGAGCGAAGCGCTGCAGGCCCTTGAGACACTGCGCGCCAACGGCATGGAAGATTGTCTGGAACTGCTGCACTTCCACCTGGGCAGCCAGATCACCAACATCCGCCAGATCAAGGGCGCGGTGATCGAGGCGGCGCGGATTTACGTGGACCTCAAGAAGTGCGGCGCCGGGTTGAAGTTCATGGACGTCGGCGGAGGCCTGGGCATTGATTATGACGGGTCGCAGACAGACTTCGAGTCGAGTGTGAACTATACGCTTCAGGAGTATGCCAACGACGTTGTCTATCACATTCAGAATGTCTGCGACGAAGAGAAGGTGGAGCATCCGTCGATCATCACCGAAAGCGGACGCGCCATCGCCGCCTATCACAGCGTTCTGATTTTCAATGTGCTGGGCGTGAGCGGCTTTGGCGACGAAGACATCCACGTCGAGTTGCCGGCGGACGCCGAGCAGCCGCTGGTGGACCTGCTTGAGACGTACAAATCGCTGAGCCAGAAGAATCTGATGGAGGCGTTTCACGACGCCCAGCAGGCGCTGGATTCCGCGCTGAACCTGTTCAGCCTGGGTTACCTGTCGCTTGAACAGCGGAGTATGGCTGAGCAGATTTACTGGTCGATCAGCCGCCGTATTCAGCGCATGGCGAAGCATCTGGATCCGTACCCCGAGGAGTTTGAGGGCCTGGACGCCACGCTTTCCGACACCTACTTCTGCAATTTTTCCCTGTTCCAGAGCATGCCGGACAGTTGGGCCGTGAAGCAGCTTTTTCCGGTGATGCCGGTGCACCGCCTGAATGAGCGGCCCACGCGCCACGCGGTGCTGGGCGATATCTCGTGCGATTCCGACGGCAAGATCGACCAGTTCATTGACCGCCGCGACGTGAAGAAAACACTTCCGCTGCACCCATTCAACGGGGAAAGCTACTACCTGGGGGCATTTCTGGTGGGCGCCTACCAGGAGATTCTGGGCGACCTTCATAACCTGTTCGGCGACACCAATGCCGTGCATGTCAGCCTGAGCGCGAGTGGCGAAGTGCTGCTGGACGCGGTGATCAACGGCGACACGGTGGAGGAAGTGCTCGATTACGTTCAGTTCAGCGCGAAGTCCCTGAAGGAGCATTTCCGGAAGTCCGTTGAACAGGCGCTACGGGAAGGCCGGATCGGGTATGGAGAGTCCGGCGCGCTGCTTCGCTTCTACGAGCAGGGGTTGGACGGCTACACGTATCTCGAAGACACGCACGAAGGGTAGCTACGCCTCTACTTTTCCGTCCCGCGCGGGATGCTTCCGGTTCACCAGATCGAAGAGCTTGAACGTTGTTGTGAACAGAGCCACCAGGCCGGCCCCCACCTGGCCCATTGTTTCAAGGGTCTTGTCGCCATTGCCCAACTGCACGGCGGCCACGGCCAGCAGGGCCAGTACCAGCACGTTGCGGATGGGGGACCAGAGGCTCTCGCCGGATTCCTTCTCCCACTTTTCCACCGTTTCCGGCGCTTCGGCGGACCGAAGGAACTCAGCGAATGACTGGTTGAAGATTTGCGGCCTTGGGCAGGTAACCACCAATCCCAATCGCTCCAGCTCCAGCAGAACGGTCTTGCGCGCCGGGTTCACGAATCCGCTTGCCGCAAGCTGCACCAGGAGCAGGCGTTCGTGGCGGGCTCGCGAGGAGTAAAGCAGGCGGTAGTAGCTGGCAGTCCGTTCGCGGAGACGGCTTCGTGCTTCGCCCACATCCGCGGTCTCCTGTAGTGCGGCCGCCAGTTCATGGTAGATCTCGCGAAGCGGTTCGAGCGTGCGGCACTCTGTCCACAGTGCCCGGAGGGCCGGTGTTGAACCGGTTTCCGGTTCGTTGGCCGCGGATTCACCGTCTCCGGCTGCCTGGAAACGGCTCAGCACGCCATGCCAACGCTGCTTCTCAATGTCCGTCAGGGCGGCGCCGGCATCAGCGGATCCGAACAGTTCGTCGAAATGCAACAGGGGATTGACCGTGGCAGTCGCGATCAGGCGGTGCGCCGGGAAGCATGCGGCCGAGCCTCCGAGAAGAGCTTCGAGCAGTTCCAATGCAGCCGTACGTGCGGCGGGGGTGCGCAGAGCGGTGTCGAGATTGAGCAGCGCCACGTAGCTGGCGGCCGCGGGATGTGCGATCCGGGCTAGCTTGAGCCGCAGTGCGGTGAGCGTTCGCTCCTGGCCTCCGGCGGGCAGGCGGCCGAGGTCGATCTCAGGTGGAACGAACCCAAGCTCTGCTTTCAGCGTCCGTTCGTGAGACTCAGGCAGGCCAAGCAGTAGAACAGGCGCGCTGCTGGCGCCGTTCACGGCGGATTGCAGCGTACTTCGTGGCGAGAAGCGATAGCCGATCAGAAAGATCAGGCGGTTTGTCTTAAGGATGTACATGTAGAGGACCCAGAGCGCGGCCACTGCCAGTGCGTACCACCGCGCGCTGCGAGCTGTGCTCCAGCTTGCGGGCTTCGCCAGCAAGACCAGGTCGTCCGACTCCGGCGTGCCGGAACCCCAATGCTTCAACTTTTGTTTGACAATAATGTCTCCCGTGCGATTCCAGGTGATTCCTCGACCCGGGGATTCGGTTTGACCGAGGTGGCCGGCGAGCAATTTCGGGAGCACCTCCAAAGCCACCAGGATCCTGTTCCCTGGGGGCTCCGCCAACTCATCCGGCTGGCCAGGGATCTGATCACCGGTGGGATCGGAGAGGAACTCCGTGTAATAGCGTAAGTGGGTCTTCAGCATCTTGGCTTGGTCAGGCTTGAACCTATTCTCCAGGATTTGTTGCGTTCCGGCGGAATAGATGGCCGGATTGTGAATCCGGTTCCAGATCGAATCCGACACACGATCCAAGGAGGCGCCCACCTCCAGCGTGAGCGCCGCTGCCCGGAAACGGGAGATGTGATTGAAGCTCGCCTGGTGGAACGCACAGACTGGGAAAACCGCCACGGCTATGTAAGTCAGTAGTATGTTCAACGCATAGAGCGGCAGAAAGGCGCGCCGTCTACCATTCGCCACAGGCTCCTTGCGCAGGTTCCAGATCACGATCAGCACGGCAAGCATCGGAAGAAGGAACGCGGCGGCCACTAGCGTATCGTTCGCCAGCGTGCCAATGGCTCGGGTGGCGACCAGGATCCCAAGGGCAGTGGCGTTGAGTGCGGCCAGGCACGCGGCGATGGTGCAACACTCCCGCCATCGCCGGGCATCCGGCCACAATCGCGTGATGGTCTCCTGAAACCACCGCGTGGATGGCGCTCTGCGATTCAGGCCCAGAATACAGACGGATCCCAGCAGGAACACCAGACTCAACGCCAGCACAAGCAGCCCCCATAGGATCACGATCCGTTTGGTGAGCCCCATCGCCTCGTTCTGAAGCGCCTCCAGATCCTGGAACACATGGATTGTCCAAGGTAACCCGGCAACGGCGGTTAAAGGCGCGCTGTAGACCAGGTATTCGTGGCCCCGGAACGCTTTCAGAGGCTCTGCCCGGCCACGGCCCACGGAAGCAAGCAAGCCCGGCGGCATGGCAGCGAGGTTCTCGGCAAACATGGGATGATCGCTGGATAGAAGGACCGTTCCGGCACTATCCAAGACGGCGTAGTAGATTCCCGGTGGCAGCATCGGGTTGAACAGCGAGGCCGGATCGTGCACCGAACTCACGGTGACCGCCCGGTCCTTACGAAGAGACTCGCGCGTTACCACCCAAACCCTGCGCGCGGTTGTCGGTGACACCAGAAGTTCCGTCGTGAACGGCTTGCTGGCTGCACCCGTGATCGCCGCGAACCGCTTGCGCTGGAAACTCCGGAAGTTCGTAAACGCGGTCTGCACCACCGGCGCGGTGGGCACGCGCGCCGTTGTCCACTTTTCAATCTGCTCACCCTTTTCGTTTGTCCAAAAGATGAAGTCGAGGTCTCGAATCTGCTTTGCGTCGTTCTGGCTCAAGTGTTCCCAAAGATCAGAGATCGCCCAATTGTTGTAGGGCGCTCCCCATTTCGGAGCGATTCTGGGGCCGGGGTTGCGAGCGATGTTTTCGAACACCTCCAGTTGCTGAAGAATGACCGCAAAGGACTCTTTCAGTTCGTTGCTGATCGTGCCTTCGGTTTTTCTCAGGTGTTCGAGGACATGCCACCGCCGCTCGAAGTAGAACGGCCACGACACTGCCGTGAGAGTTCCAATCGACGCCGCAATCAGCGTGAATAGGAACAGCAGGACCAGATCGTGGGTGCCCAACCGGGCCGATGGGCGAATGAATAACAGCTTTAGCATGGGCCCACTGAGTGCAACCAAGAGCAACAGCAGCGTCGCCCACAGAATCAGGCGAGGGGAAAGATGCCTGGCCTCCCGCTCAATCTTTGACGCTTCCACCAGCCCCGCGACCATCAAAGTCTGTTGTCGCCCGTCCGCTGCCTCCAGCCAGAGCCGGACGGGCTGAACGAACACCGAGTATTCGATGCCGTGAAATCGGGCCTGCTGAAGATAGCCGGCGCCCGATTCCGGATGGTGATCCCCGGCCGGCTCCTCCCCGCCGCCGTGTGTGCCTTGCCTGGTTTTGTGGCCGGTGGTTAGGACTGACTCCAGGTTCAGGATCGTCGGCGCGGGAGATGACCTCTGATAGATGACGTCGCCTGAGTCCCTGGCCACCAGCACGTCGTCGAATCGCTGCTGACGGGCTACCGGGCTCATGAGCGCGTGGATGTTTCCATCCGCCTGATGCCCGCCCGCCGTGAACCAGATGCGCTCACCGTTCGTCCCGGTCCGGAATTCCACACGGACCGCGGTGCAACGCTCGCTCTTTTCCGGTCCCCGCCGGATGATCAGGTCGGGAATCAGCTCTCCGTTGATCGTGGGATTTGCCGCAAGATCGCAGGTTTGGGCCAAAGCGCCACCCAGATTGTCCAACTTAGCCTTGATTTGGCGTCCGGCGCTGGCCAACTCGCGAAATCGCAACTCGGTGAAGTAGTTCCGCCGCTCGGGGATGTGCTTGGCCAGATAGAACCAGCCCGCGGCGGCGGCGGCAAGTCCCGCCACGCCATAGGCGATCCACTTGGACAGGTTGGGCTTCATTCCAGTGGCGATCCCACGCTCCAGGAATTAGTGTCTGGCGGCTGTCATTCGAAACAGCCACGGCACATTTCACTAAAATCAACGCGCCGGAACGGGATTTTCCGTTGGAATTTGAAGCCCGGCTCTTAGAAAGACCGGAAGTGCATCGCGGTGAACGAAACCACGCTTTCGGGATCGATTTGCCACTGCTGATACCGCGCAACGGACCCCTTGGCGTGCGGCATCGCCTTCAGAAACGTATACAACGCCGATGATCCGCACCAGTTCAAGTCATCCTGGTTCCGCCGGACCATATCCCAATACCCAGACGCATCGCCCCCTGCGATGGCTGCCAGACGCCGGCGGTCCTGTTCCGCGATCTCGAGCATCCGCCCCTGGTTCTCGAACGCGGGTTCCTCGTCCTGGTAGCGCCGGCCAATATGCGCCAAATCCACTCCCAGAATGAACTTGAGGCGCCGCCCTTCACGTGCCGCCATGTTGCCCAACGCATCGAAAAACCGGGTCGTTCCGGGCTGATCCTCGGGCATTCCCTGGCCCAGGTAGACGCTTCGCGCGAAGCTTCCCACCATCACGGGCACAACGCGCACGCCGGCGCCCAGCAAGTGCTGCAGGAACAGCACCTGAAACTCCACGGTGTGCTCGTAGGCGTGCGCGAAATCCTCCATGATCACGCCGTCGCCCGCGGCTTGGGCCAGTTCGTCCACCAGTGCCACTTCGGTGCGGGCCGCGCCCAATGGCGTGATGTAGTTCTTGCGCGTCAGCCCGAAGCGGTCAGGTTCGCCGCTGTGGGACGTGCCGAGAATGACGAAGACATCGTCGCGCATCTCCCGCGTCAGTGCCGCGTACGCATCGCGGTAGGACTCCCAGCCACCTTCCGGGCTGACGTGCGGCGCCGCAATGGCGCAGAGGCTGGAGATTTCGGGCGCCGCGGCGCGATCCATGTAGCGGCGCATGGTTCCGCCCAACTCTTCGGGCTCTTCGGGATAGGCGGCGCCGGCGTGCGCGGGCAGTCTTTCGGGGGTTGCCGCGAAGGCTTCATGAATCTCGTCGCGCAGGGCCTGGAACCGTTCGTTCTCCAGAAATCCGGCTTCGTCCAGCGCTTCGGCAAGCTGTCCCACAACCTCGCCCGCCCCAAGGTCACCGCCGGACATCTGGAACGCGGCGTCCTTCAGATCGCGTTCGGAGTGCTCGCCATCGAAGAAGCCCAACATGCCCACCAGGGGTGGCGGAATCAGCAGGGCCATGCCGGTGTAACGGCCGTCGCGCAGCAGCAGTCCGGGGCGCTCCTCATCGGGCGACGGCATCACTTCCAGGTCGGCCCGAAGGGCGGCCAGTGTTTGCGGCATTCTCCGATGGTAGCGTGTGTGCCGCGTTTGCCGCGCGCGCTACACTGTGGTGGTGCCGATGCGGTTTGAGCAGCGATCGCCCTCCCCGGCTTTGGCCGCGGTGGTATCCCGCTTCTGGCAAGTGGAGGGACACCCGGGCGGCGAAGAGCAGATTGTACCCGACGGCCGCACCGAGATTGTCTTCCATCTGCACCCAACGCCGGAACGGGATGATGGGGATGGCGCAGTTTACCAGCCGCCGGCGATGCTGGCGGGCCAGATTGACCAGGCGTTGACACTGCGGATGCCCGTGGGTTTAGCCGCTTTCGGCATCACTCTGCGGCCTGAAGCTTCCGGTCTGGCGCGCATTCCGGCCGCGGACCTTGCGGGCCGGTTCGAGGCCATTGAGGACCTTTTTGGCGCCGGCGCCGCACGCTGGCGTGACCGCATTGAGCACGCTCGCGGCTTCGATCATCGCGTGAGCATCAGCGAGACCTATCTGGCGGCCCTGGTGCCAGCCGCCGATCCACGCGTCCGGGCCGCGTGCCAACACCTGAGCCTGGGCGCCTCCATTGACCGGGCGGCCGCGCAGGCAGAGATCGGGCGCCGCCAGTTGGAGCGGCTTTTCCTCCGCCAGGTGGGCGTTGAGCCGAAGCGCTACGCCCGGATCGTGCGTTTTCAGCGAGCGCTGCGGGCCAGGCAGAGCGGGTTGGCGTGGGCTGAGGTGGCGCTGGAAGCCGGCTACTACGATCAGTCCCACCTGATTGCGGACTACCGCGTGTTTGCCGGCCGCACGCCGGCATCCCTGACCCTTACGCCGTTCAGCCACGCACTCACGGCCTAAACTGGCGCCATGCCGCGAGGTCGCATTTTTCCAAGATCGCCGGGCGTCTCCTGGCCTATCCTGAACCCAAGATGATTTTCAATCTCATGGCCGCCTCAATCCTTTTTGCCGCCGAGCCCGGCGTCTCTGACCTTTCCTTCTTCTCCGGCTGTTGGGAGATCCGCTCCGGGGCGCTTCTTGTGGAAGAAGCCTGGTCGTCCGCCACGGCGGGCACGCTCTTCGGCTGGAGCCGTACCATTCGCGACGGCAAGACCGTGCAGTGGGAGTTGATGCGCATCGAGATGAAGGATGGCAAGCCGGTCTTCGTCCCGTCGGTTTCCGGCTCCGAGAAGCCGGTGGAGTTCAAGGCTGTCCGATCCTCGGCCACCGAAGTAGTTTTCGAGAACCTTGCCCATGACTTTCCGCAGCGCATTATCTACAAGCGCAATGGCGCCGATCTGGACGCCCGCATTGAGGGCACCATCAAGGGCCAGGCCCGCGGCAAGGACTTTCCCTACAAACGCGTCGCCTGCGCCGGCCGTTGATCGAAGAACCGCTCGACGGCGCCTAGATTGGTGGTGAAGTCGTAGTCCGGCAGACTATCGAAAAAGATCTGTCCGTACCGTGTGCGGGTGATGCGGTTGTCCAGCAGCACCAGGACGCCGCGATCAGTCCGGGCGCGGATCAACCGTCCGAAGCCCTGCTTGAGAGCGATGGCCGCTTGGGGCACCTGGTAGTCGAAGAACGGATTGCCGCCGGAGTCCCGAATGGTGCGGATGCGTGCTTCCACCACCGGGTCATTGGGCACCGCGAAGGGCAGCTTGTCGATGATCACGCAACTTAGTTGCTCGCCCTGGACATCCACGCCCTGCCAGAAGGAGGCGGATCCGAACAGCACGCAGTTGGGCGTGGCGCGGAACTGTTCGAGCAGCGCGTTCTTCGGCGCCTGGCCCTGCAGAAGCACGGGGTATTCCAGGAACGCGCTCACGCGCTCATGCACAAGGCGCATCTGCTGGAAGCTGGTGAACAGAACAAAGGCCCGTCCCTGGCTGGCCTCCAGAATGCGGAGAACTTCCTGCGCCGCCGCCGCCGCGAACCCATCGCTGCGCGGGTCCGGCAGATGCTGGGGTACGTAGAGCAGGGCCTGCACCGGATAGTCGAACGAACCCGGCACCACCAATGTTCGGGCCGCTCGCAAGCCCAGCCGCTGTTGCAGGAACTGGAATCCGCCCTCCACAGCGAGAGTGGCCGAGGTGAGCACCACGGTGTCGATTTCGTCGAATAGCCGCTCGGTGAGCAGTGCGGCCACCTCGATTGGTGTCGCCTGCAGTGAGGTGGTCCGGTTGCGGCGTTCGATCCAGTAGACGAACCCGGGGTCCGATGCCTCCATCCAGAAACGGATGCAGTGCGCCATCTCACGCGCACGCCGGTGCAGGGGGTGGATCTCCTCCGGCGCATCCTTGATCAACTGAAGATGCGATGACACCAGTTCCAGCGCGACGGTGAGATCATCGAACGCCTGTTGGTTCTGCACCAGCCACGCGTGCTGGCCGCTGAACCCCGCCCGGCCCTCGGTCTGCCCGAACAACGCGAAAAAGCGTTCGGACATCTCTTCGAGCGTCATCAGAATCCGGTCCAACTCGGTTGAACCCAGGTTCTTCCGCCGCGACGTCGCAAGAACATCGCGCTTCAGTTCCGAGATCTGATAATTGCTCACGGCGAGCCCGAAGTACTGCCCGGCGACATCCTCAATCTCGTGGGCCTCGTCGAAGATCACCGCGGTATAGGCCGGAATCACCGCGCCATGTTCCTCCCGCTTCAGCGCCAGGTCGGCGAAGAACAGATGGTGATTCACGATGACGATGTCGGCCTCAGCGGCGCGCCGCTGCATCTCCGTGACGAAGCAGCGTTCGTGCTGCGGACACTTCTGGCCGGTGCACAGGTCGCGCCGCGCGTCCAGTTTGGCCCAGGCTGTTGAGGACTCCGGCAGATCCTTGAGCTCGGCTCGGTCGCCGGTTTGGGTGTTCTGCTCCCAGTCGCGGATGATCTTGAAGTCGCTCACTTCCTCAAGACCGGTGAGGATGGGTTCCTTGTCCGCGTCGTACACCTTCTGGCGGCACAGGTAGTTCGCCCTGCCCTTCATGTACGCCACCCGGAGCCTGTTGTCGAAGTGCTGCTGAAGGAACGGAACGTCCTTGTAATAGAGCTGTTCCTGCAGGTTTTTTGTGCCGGTGGAGATCACCACCTTGCGGGCCGAAAGGATCGCTGGAATCAGGTAAGCCAGTGTCTTTCCGGTTCCCGTTCCGGCCTCAACTACCAGGTGCTTCCGCTCGCTGAGCGCGGATTCCACCGCTTCCGCCATCTGGAGCTGCCCCTCACGGAACTCGTAGTTCGGATGCCATTCCGAAAGAATGCCCCGGCGCGCGAAAAACTGGCGCGCCGTCAGGACTTGGGCGGGGGGCTGCATGGCGGGACGACTCCCATTTTATCGTCCGCGGCGGGCGGAGCGGTTCCAATACACTCTCAGGTTCTGAGTGGCCGAGCCGATGCAGGCGATGTCCGGGCGCGCATCGCCATCCAGGTCGGCCACGGCGCAGCCCGATGCCGCCATGGTCTTCTGCTCCAGAACCTCGCGGAGCCATGGTCCCTTTTTTGGCTTGCGATACACGGCCACGCCGCCGCCCCCGGCTCGCCAACCGGTGATGACTTCGTCACGCCCGTCGCCATCCAGGTCGGCCGTGTGAATGGTGTGGCCCTGGTCGATGGCCTCATCGATCACCTGGCGCCGCCATTCCTTGCCCTGCTTTTCATAGACGGTGACCATGTTTCCGTGCCAGGGCTCGATGGCGGTGACATACCGGGCGCGCCCCAGCCGGCCCACGGCAAGATCACTGGCGCCGCTCTTCGGCCAGGCGGCCGGCGCTCCTTTGGCAATCTCGATTCGTTTCCAGGCACCGCCCTTGCCCAGGCTGTACACGTGGAGCCCGGAAAAGCTGGCTGTCAGGATGTCGTCGCGGCGGTCGCCGTTCCAATCCGCGACGAAGATCCCGTGGGTCACCCCTTCGTTCTCGCTACCGATCGTTTCACGGGTCCATGTGCCGGGCCGGTAGAACACCAGGGGGACGTGGTCGCGATACTCGGGCGCCGCCGCGCGAGCCCCAGCCAGAGGTGCATTCACCGCGACCGGCCGGCCGTTCCCTTCGACGTCGGCCCAGCGGAGCCGGTGGGACGTCGTCAACTGATCGATTTCGCGCAGCCGCCAGGGCTGGCGCGGGTCGCCGGTATGGGTAAGGACAGAAACCGTGCCCCGGCTGCCCTTGGGTTCGTTTGCGAAATCGCTGGCCAGTACGATCTCGGGAATTCCGTCGCCGTCCACGTCACGCGCGGCCAGGTTGATCATCCGGTTCACGCCCCGCGCCAGCACATGAGGTTGCCAGGATGGATTCTCGTACCACACCAGGTCCGGTTGGCCGCTCGCCAACCCGATGAGGTCCGTTTTGCGGTCACCGTTCACATCCACGGCGATCACCTGGTAGCCGCCTTTTAGCCCTGTGGCCACGGTCTGCCCTTCAAAATCCGCCGCCGGCGCGTACGCCGCAAAAGCCAGACCGATACAATAGTTCAATATGCGGAAATCCGCGGGTGCCTTCATTTTTCTCCCTTTGCTCGCCTGGGGCCAGGCGAATGTCCTTGCTCCGCCCAAAACCAATCGCCTGTCCAATCTTAAACAGCTTACGCATGGCGGGCAGAATGCCGAAGCCTACTGGTCGCCCAACGGCAAGAATCTGGTGTTTCAGTCGACGCGGGACAAGCTGTCGTGCGACCAGATCTTCACGATGAAGGCGGATGGCAGCGAACAGAAGATGGTGTCTACGGGCAAGGGCCGCACCACCTGCGGTTATTTCGTGGGCAACCGGCGGATCGTCTATGCCTCCACGCACGATGGGGGCGAGGGTTGTCCGGCCTCGCCTGATCGCAGCAAGGGTTATGTGTGGCCGGTCTACTCCAGCTACGACATCTACCTGGCCAACCGCGGGGGCAAGATCCTTCGCAAGCTCACCACCGGCCAGGGTTACGATGCCGAGGCCACGGTGAACCAGAAGACCCGGCGCATTCTTTACACATCCATGGCCAGCGGCGATCTGGAACTCTGGTCGATGGATTTCGACGGGACCCGCAAGGCGCAACTCACACGTGGCCCCGGTTACGACGGGGGCGCCGTCTTTTCACGCGACGGCCGGCGCATTGTCTGGCGCGCCCACCATCCGCGCACGCCTGAGGGCCTGGAGCGGTATCGCGCCCTTCTGAGGGACAATCTCACCAGCCCGATGAAGATGGAGCTTTTCATCAGCCGCGGCGATGGCAGCGATGTGAAGCAGATCACCAGCTTCGGCTGCGCGTCGTTCGCCCCTACGTTCACGCCCGATGGACGGAAGATCCTGTTCTCGTCGAACCGCCATGATTGCGATGGCCGCAAGTTTGAGCTCTACATGATCAATCTGGATGGCTCCGGCCTTGAGCAGGTCACCGACTTTGGAGGATTCACGTCGTTCCCCGAGTTTTCCAAGGACGGCAAGAAGCTGGTCTTCTCGTCCGACCATCAGGCAAAGGGCCGCTACGAGTTCAACATCTTCACGGCTGACTGGAAGTGACCCGGACGCGCCGCATCCTATTCTGGTGCGCGCTCAGTCTTGTTGTCGCAGCCACGCGCCTTACCCACGCCCGCATCCTTTGGATTGAGGAGTGCTACCCCGCCGCCGGGGCTCTGAATCTGCTTGCCGGCAGGGCGCTTTACGGCGATTTCTGGTACGACAAACCACCGCTTGCCCCACTGCTGTACGCTCTTCTTGGCGTGCCTTCGGGAGTGGCGCTTCGTCTGGCCGGAGCTGGGTTCGTGATGCTGTGCGCCTGGCTTCTCTACGCCGCGGCACGCCGCACCTGGGGCGAAACGGAGGGCTGTCTGGCCGCCTTGTTTTGCGCCTTCTACCTGACATTCGGCATCCCATCCGCTGTGCTAGCGCTGGCGCCCGATCTACTGATGCTTGCGCCGCACGCCGCCGCCGTGTTCGCGCTCTGGTGTGGCAGGCCGGTGGCCGCCGGGGCCCTGGCCGGGCTCGGTTTCCTGCTGAATCCCAAGGGGCTCTTACTGCTGCCCGTTTGCGTCGCGTGGATGCCCGCCGCGTGGTGGCGTATCGTCCTGGGGTTCGCCGTCGCGGCCATCCCGCTTGCGTTTTTCGATCGGGCGGCGTACCTCGAACAGGTGTGGCGCTGGGGGCGCCTGTACGCTTCCGACACCTTTGTGAGCGATCCATTTTCGGAAGGATTGCGGCGGACGGTTCAATGGATGGGTTTCGCGGCTACGCTGGTGCTGGGCGCGTGGCTCGGTTGGCGGCGCGACCGCGACCGCACGTGGCTGATCTGGATCGCGCTGTGTTTGGTTGGGGTGGCGGCTGGCTGGCGCTTCGCCCCGCGCTACTACTTCCTGCTGCTGCCTCCGCTCATCCTGCTCGCGGCGCGCGGTCTTGCGGTTCGCAGCCGGTGGCGGACTTGGATTCTGGCGCTGCTTCTGGTTCCCCTGGCCCGATTTGGGCCTCGCTATGTGCAGCTTGCTCGCGACGGCGGAGCATCGTGGCAGGATCTGGCCCTCTACCACGACAGCCGTGAGGCCGCCCTCCTGATCAATGAGCTGAAATCCCACGGCGATACGCTCTTTGTCTGGGGGTACCGGCCGGATATCGACGTGCTCACGCGGCTTCCCGGCGGCGCGCCATACCTCGAATCGCAGCCCCTTACAGGGGTCTTTGCGGACCGCCACCTGGCGTCCGCCTCTCCCTCCGCCACGCCGGACTCGACCGCCACTCACCGGCGGCGCCTGGCCAACTCCCGCCCCACGTTCGTGGTCGACGGTCTGGGACCTCTCAACCCGAGGCTGGCCATCACGGCCTATACGGATCTTCGTCCCTGGCTCGCCAACTATCGCGAGGTGGCCCGAACGCGGACCACTATACTTTACCGCCGGACTCAGCTCCCTTGACGCCCGGCCGCTTCCACGGTCACCGTGGGGTCGGCGCCGTCCCATGACACGTCCGCGGTGGGGCCGTAGGTACTGACCACGTCCTTTCCCAGCAGCCTCAGGTACACGGTCAACTGCGTCCGATGATGAGCGGTATGGAACATCCGCCGCCAAAGGATCCAGATTCGCTCCCGCCGGACGTCGAAGAACGCCGCTTCTTCCAGCCACCACGCGGTGCTTCGGGTGGCGATGAACTCCAGTCGCGGGAGCGCGAGATCTGTCAGCCGCCGTGCCATCGTCCCGGCGTCCGGGGCGCCGGGGGGAATCACTTCTTCCGGCGCCAACTCCCTGCCACCCAGGAACTCCCCGAAGAAGCGGCGCTCGCCCAGCAACTGGTGCCGCATGATCTCCAGGACCGTCATCGACTTGGGGTCAGGCCGGTACTCCAGGTCCTCCGGCGCGAACGCTTCCCACACCGAGGCCACCTTGTTGATCTCGCTGGCGTACGTTTCCACGACGTGGCGCCAGCACGGCTCCGTAGCTTGTGGAATCGCGCCCGCGGGGATCGCCATCTTTTCGTATCGCGCCATCCCTTCATCCTACATGTCTCCCAACCTATTGAAAACAAGCCTCATTTTGAGGCCATAAAAAAACCTGATCGCATAGAATTTCTGGATGGCGCCAATTGAATAAATGACTTTGCTTCTTTGGACGATCGCCTCCAAGATGGTATTCATAAAGACCGGCAGACTTGCATTATTGTTGCCCGCGGCCTTGCTTGCCCAGGCGCCCCAGACGGCGGAGCAGAAGATCGAAGCCCTTGAAGGAGCGGTGAAGAACGCGCAGATGGCGGGCGACAACGCCTGGATGTTGGCCAGCGCCGCGCTTGTTCTTCTGATGACCGGGCCCGGGTTGGCTCTCTTTTACGGAGGTCTGGTCCGGAAGAAGAACATTCTGGGCACCATGATGCAGAGTTTCATGATGATGGTCGCGATCACGCTGCTCTGGGGCCTGGTTGGGTATAGCCTGGCGTTTGGAGAAGGGTCGGCGTTTTTCGGCAGCTTGCAGTATCTCTTCCTGGACGGTGTCGGTACGGCTCCCAACACGGATTACGCCGCCACCATTCCTCATCTGACCTTCATGGTCTTTCAGTTGATGTTCGCCATCATCACGCCGGCGCTGATCTCGGGAGCCTTCGCCGAACGAATGAAGTTCAGCGGCATGCTCGCCTTCATGATCCTTTGGACCCTGATTGTCTACCTGCCCATGGCGCACATGGTCTGGGGCAAAGGCGGTCTGCTCAACGCCTTCCTGGGCGGCAGTATCCCATGCTTCGATTTCGCGGGTGGCACCGTGGTGCACATCACCTCCGGCGTGTCCGCCCTTGTCTGCGCACTCTACCTGGGCAAGCGGGTGGGGTACCCCACCGAACCGATGCGGCCGCACAATCTGGTGTTGAGCTTTGTGGGCGCCTGTCTCCTTTGGGTGGGCTGGTTCGGGTTCAACGCGGGAAGTGCCGTTTCGGCGTCGGGGCTGGCCAGTAGCGCCTTTGTGGCCACGCATTTCGCGGCGGCCGCGGCGGGTCTTGGGTGGGTAATCGCCGAATGGCTGAAGCACGGCAAGCCCAGCGCTCTGGGCGCCATCTCGGGCGCGGTGGCCGGGCTGGTGGCCATCACACCGGCGTCCGGCTTCGTGAAGCCCATGCCTGCTTTCGTGATCGGTCTGGCCGCCGGGTTCGTTTGCTTCTTCATGGTGAGCGTGCTGAAGAACAAGTTCGGCTATGACGATTCTCTGGATGCCTTTGGCGTCCACGGCGCTGGGGGTACGCTGGGCGCCATCCTCACCGGCGTGTTTGCCCCAATGCCGTCAACGACGCGCTGAAGGATGCCTCCGGAAAGCCCCTACCCCTGGGCCTCGTCGATGGCAATGGCGGCCAGATTGTGAACCAATTGATCGGGTCCGCGATCGCCTGGGGCCTTGCCATTGCCGGTACCCTCATCGTCCTCAAGATCGTCGACATGACTATCGGCCTCCGGGTCACCCGCGAGGAAGAGCGCGAAGGCCTCGATCTGAGCCAGCACGGCGAGGAAGGCTACAGTCTCGAAGGGTAGTCGAGAACTCACCTATCCAAAGGAGCATGAACTCATGAAAAAAGTCGAAGCCATCATCCAGCCCTTCAAAATGGAAGAGGTGAAGGAGGCCCTGAAGTCTCTGGGCGTTGACGGGATGACCATCAGCGAAGTCCGCGGCCACGGCCGCCAGAAGGGGCATAAGGAAGTTTACCGGGGCCAGGAGTATACGGTGGACCTTCTGCCGAAGGTTAAAATCGAGATGGTGATCTCGGATGCCCGCCTTGATGAAGTTACCCGGGCTCTTGCCGGCGCTGCCCGCACCGGCAAGATTGGCGATGGCAAGATCTTCGTGTACGACGTCGCGGAAGCTATCCGGATCCGGAATGACGACCGCGGGGAGACGGCTCTCTAGGCCATCGCCGCGCCAGCAGAGGCCATCATGATCGAACCAAGCCGCACCCTGTCCGATGCGGCCGCGGAAAACCAATCCGCCATTCTCCAGGCTCTTGAAGATCGCGCCGCCGGGGCTGCCGCCCAGGCGGTTCGAGCTTTTGAAAATGTCCTCGCGCCCGCGTTTCCGGACCGGTTAGCCCTCTATGCAGTCGGCGGCTTCGGCCGCCGCGAGCTTTTTCCGCATTCCGATGTCGATCTCATGCTGCTTGCCGATCGCATTCCGGATTCGCCGGATGAAAAGGCCGCGCTGTCGGAGTTTCAGCGCCAGTTGTGGGACGGCCGACTTCGAATCAGCCTTTCCGTCCGCCTGCCCGCCGATTGCAAGATGATCCACGAGGGCAACCTGGAGTTTAACATCAGCCTGCTCGACGCCCGTTTTCTGGCCGGCGCCGCGGGGCTCGACAAGACGTTCCGGGCCCAGACCCCCCGCTTCCTTCAGATCAGCGGGCCGGACCTGGCGCGCCACCTGCTTCGCCTGGTGCGGCAGCGCTACGCCAAGTTCCACGACACCATCTATCATCTGGAACCCGACGTGAAGGAGAGCCCGGGCGGAATTCGCGACATCCATCTTGTCCACTGGCTCAGCCAACTGCGCCCCATTGAGGATCTGGGCGATGCCGCCTTGCTTGAAGCCGCGCGACTGTTCATGTTCAACCTGCGGAACCGTCTGCACGAAATGTCGGGCCGCGACAACAACCTGCTGAACTTTGACGCTCAGGAAGCCCTCAGCGACAATCCGGAAGCCTGGATGCGCGAGTACTTCCGCCATGCCCGGGTGATATCGAGAGCGGCCACCCGCGCCGTGGAGGCGGCTGAGGGCTCGGGGGGCGGCCTTCTCGCCTCGTTCCGCGACTGGCGGTCGCGGCTTGCCACCTCGGAGTTCAACGTTACGCGGGAACGCATCCTGTTCCGGTCCGCCCAGTCCGCCGTCCCCGATCCGGCGCTGAAGCTCAAGCTCTTTGAGTTTGCCGGCCGCCACGGCTTCAAGCTCTCCCGTTCCGCCGAACTTCGCGTCGAACGGGCCGTGCCCGCCATCGCCGAACTGGTTGCCTCCAAGCCCCACTGGCCCTACGTCCGGGAACTCTTCGGACTGCCGAACCTCAGTCTGGCCCTTCGCGCCATGCACGAAACGGGCGCCCTCAAGGCCTTCTTTCCGGAATGGGAGCGGATTGAATGCCTGGTGACCCGCGATTTCTACCACCGCTACACCGTTGACGAGCACACGCTGGTGACCATCGAGACCCTGGAAGAACTGGCTCGCAACAAGGACCCGCAACGGGAACGCTTCCGGGCTCTGCTCGAGGAAACCGACGGTCTGCCCCTGCTCAGGGTGGCGCTTCTCCTGCACGATGCCGGCAAGGGGAGCGGCGAGGACCACTCCATCGCGTCCGTGCGGCTGGCGTCATCGCGTCTGAAGGCGCTCGGCGCCAGTGAGCAGGAGCGCGCCACCGTGCTCTTCCTCATCCAGCGGCACCTTGAACTCTCCTCGCTGATGACCTCGCGCGACCTGAGCGACCCGGCGGTGACACGCGCCGCCGCCGACCGCATCGGAACCATCGAGCACCTCAAACTCCTCACCCTGCTCACCTACGCCGACATCTCCGCCGTCTTTCCCGGAGCACTCACCCCCTGGCGCATGGAGCAGCTCTGGAGAGCCTATCGCGCGGTGGCCGATGAATTCACCCGTGAACTCGACTCCGATCGCATCCGAACGGAACAGCTCAACGAGCGCACGCCCGCGATGGCGAACTTCCTCGACGGGCTTCCCACCCGGTATCTCCGCATTCATACCGAAGACGAGATCCAGGCTCACTTCCATCTGGCGGAAGCTGTGCCGATCATCGGAGCGTCCATTCAAATCTCCCGCGGCGGCGCTGCGTTTCATCTGTGCGTGGTCACTCAGGACCGGCCCTATCTGCTTGCCGCCATTGCGGGCGCGCTTGCCAGTTTTGGCCTCAATATCGTCAAGGCGGACGTCTTCGGCAACCGGCACGGACTCATCCTCGACACCTTCGTTTTCACGGACCCGCTGCACAACCTTGACCTGAACCCGAGCGAACTCGACCGGCTGAAGGGAGTGATCGAACGGGCCATCAGCGGCAAGATCGATGTGCAAAAGCTGCTGCAGGGCCGCCCCGCCGGCCGCAAGCGCCCCTCGCGTGTCGAGCCCACGGTGCTGGTGGATAACGCCGCCTCGGAAACCGCGACTCTGGTGCACGTCACAGCCGAGGATGCGCCCGGCCTGCTCTACCGGATGGCCAGCGCTATCTCATCGCTCGAACTGAACATTGAAGTGGTTCTGCTCGATACTGAGGCCCACCGGGCGCTTGACGTTTTCCACATCACGCGGACAGGGCACAAGTTGGACGACGCGACAGCGGGCACCCTTCGCGACATGCTCCTTGAGGCGTGCAGCGTATAACGCTGGACCCAGCGCTACAGGACAACGCGTGCATCGCCTTCGCGCCGCGTGATCCGTTCCCGGTCCAGGAATTCGAGCAGGGGAATCGCGTACTTGCGGGAAATCCCGGTCCAGTCCTTGAATTCCGGCACCGCGAACCGTTGTCCGCGCCGCGCCGCCATCAGGGTCTTCAGCTTCTCCACCGCGGTGCGGTGAAACACCAGATCCTGGCTTACGCGTGTGAGGCGCCCTTCGCGCAGAAGAATCTGCAGCAGGGTTCGGGCCCGTGCGGGCTCCACGCCAGACCCCGCCAGCACGTCCGCCGTGGCTGGTACGGCCAACCCGGCCTGCTCGAACAGAGCCTCCATTTTCGACAGTGCCGCCGCCTCGTCCTGCTTAAAGTGCAGCTTGTGCGACGCCAGCCGCACCGTTTCGCCCTCCGCCACCAGGCCCGGTGAATGCTTCAACACCAGATCGAAGTAGAACGCAGGCGCCTCGGCGAACTCACGGCTCCGAAGCTCTTCTTTCGAGATCCCCGGCTGCAGCGGATGCGCTTTGTGGAACGCCGCCACCAGTTCGTTAACTTTGGTTGCGTGCGCGCCAAGCGAGGGCCGGTAGAGAACCCGGCGCTGCGGCTCTTCAATGAGGAGCAACTCGGGGTCTTTGGCCTGCCGGTTCACCTCCGCCTCGGTGAGTCCAGTGGACGCCATCAACTCCCGAATGCTTGCGCCCCACTCGGTTCGCCGCACCAGGAACCCCACGCGGTCCGTGGTCTTTTCGAGCGCGCTTATGCGGTCGAGCAGTGCGGCACGCCGCAGAAGCACGTTGTCCAGAAGGTCAATCACCTGGCCGCCGCCAATCGTGATCACGGGGCTGAACATGCGGATAATGAAGCGGTCGCCCGGCAGCAGCAGCACAGGCTCCTTCAGCACGATCAGCACATGAGCGCTTGAGCCCGGACGCACGGTTTCAGAGTCATCCAGCAGGCGGACCTCTGCCTCCACTTCCGACGTGCCCGAATGGAAGTGAACCGGCGAACGGTGCTTCAGAGGCTTGGCGGAGGCCAACAGGTCCAGCCGGCAGCCGATGCGGGCCACGGGTTCAAAGAGATCCGGAACGGTGAGCACGGTGCCGCGCGGCAAGTGCTCGCATTCAGCGCCGGTCAGGTTCACCGCCGCCCGCTGGCCGGCCGTGGCGCGCTTTTCCGCGCGGCCGTGCACCTGAATGCCGCGGACGCGCAGTTTCAAGCCGCCGGGCTGAGCCGCCACTTCCTGTTCCACGCTGATGCTGCCCGAAGCCACGGTGCCTGTCACCACGGCGCCGAACCCCCGCATGGCGAACGCCCGGTCCACCGGCAGCCGCAGGTGGCTCTGCACGCCGCGGGCGTCGACCCGCGCCGCCATCTCGATGATCAGGGCCTTGAGTTTCCCGAGGCCCTCGCCCGTCACCGCGCTCACCGCGACCACGGGGGCGCCTTCCAGAAACGAACCGGAGACAAACTCGGAAGCCTCCAGTTCCACCAGTTCCAGGATGTCCTGGTCCACCAGATCGGCCTTGGTAAGCACCACGATTCCGTGCCTGATTCCGAGCAGCCTCGCGATATCGAAGTGCTCCCGGGTTTGCGGCTTGATCGACTCGTCGGCCCCGATGACCAGCAGCACCATGTCGATGCCGCTGACCCCGGCCAGCATGTTGCGGACAAACCGCTCATGCCCCGGCACGTCGACGAACGCGGCCCGCAGGTCCGGTTTCAAGTCAAGGTGCGCGAACCCCAAGTCGATCGAAATGCCACGCCGTTTCTCTTCCTCCAGCCGGTCTGTGTCGATCCCCGTCAGCGCCCGCACCAGCGCGGTCTTGCCATGGTCGATGTGGCCGGCCGTGCCTATGACGATGTGGCGCACGTCCGCCTAGCTGACCACCTGGCCTGAGTATTTCTTCGCCACGGCCGCCAGCTTGGCCAGCAGCGGAGGCGTGGCCACGCGCGGATCTTCGCGCTCTTCATACTCCAGGGCAAAATATCCGCGATAGGAAGCCTTGGCGAACATGCGGGCCAGACGATCCCAATCGGCGTCCTGCCGCTGGCCGGCATCGTCACGAATCTCCACCTTGTACTGGGCGTTCACGGCGTACGGCAGGCAGGCTTCAATCTGCTGATATGCGTTCCTGACGAAGTTTCCGGTGTCCAGGTTGATCCCCACCCAGGGGGAATCCACGCGCTTCACCATGTCCACGATGCGGGAGGCTTCCGAGGTGATGCCGCCGTGATTCTCCAGCCCCAGGATCACACCGCGCGCGCCGCTGTACTCCGATGCCCGCTTCAGAATCTCCACCACCCAGTCGGACGCCTGGTCTTCCGTCGAGCCCTTCGGCACATTGCCGCCGAAGATGCGAATGTGGCTGGCGCCCAGCTTGTTGGCCACATCCACCCACCCGCGAATGGTCTCCACTTCCGCATCGCGGCCCTCTCGTGTGGGCTTGCACAGATCGGTCCGGACGCTGATGCTATAGATCTCAATCCCGCTTCGATAGGCCAGCCGCCGCAGAGGCAGCAGGAAGCTGTCGGTGGTGTTCGGGAACCAGTAGACGGTAAGGTCCAGCCCGGGAATGTCCAGATCCTGCGCCAGATGCACGATGTCGTCGTAGGTCATCTGCTTCTTCCCTAACGGCTCACGGAACGAGTAGGCGCAGATGGCGGGCAGCAGGCGGCACTTGCCGCTCTTCGCCATTTCCAGGCCGGGAGCGGCCAGGCCGGCCGCCGGAATCAGCTTCAACAGATCGCGTCGATTCATGGAAAACTCCTTACTTGTCCTGCATTTTGACAGACTGCGCGGGACCGTAGTAGATGCCGTTGAACAGCAGCTTGAAGGTGCCGTGCGGTTGCGAACGGAACGTTACCTCCGGGCCATACAGGAACAGCTTTCCTTTGCCCACGGGAGCCTCGGCCACCGCCACGCCGCCCTCAAGATAATGTTGGCCCCAGGCCCAGCCGCTGCGTAGCGGCGCGGGGCCGGCAAACCACGCCACCGGCCGCACGCCCGCCACCTGGGCTTCCGGCAGCAGACGCAGCACCGGGCTGTTGTCGAAGAAGACGTCACCCTTGGCCGCCATTCCCCAGGCCAGCGGATGCGCCGTGTCAAACGAAGCTTCCAGCACGGACCCGGGAATATAGTACTTTTCCTGGCCCAGCGCCCTCTCGGCCCCACTGGAGGTCCTCTCCATCAGGGCATTCTTCACAGGAAGCCCCAGTTGATAGGCCAGGTTCACCGAGTTCCCGATGGTGAGGATGGTTCCGCCGTTTTCAAGAAAGCTCTTCAGCCGGGGCACGGTCTTCGATGCCGTGACGCGGCCCAGCATGCCGCGGAACTCCTCGGGAATTCCGCTTTCGGCCGGCTCCTCCTGGGCCCGGCCGCGGCCCGTGCCGATCGCTCCGTCGGCAAAGATCAGCACATCGAACCTTGATTCCAGGTCCGCCTCATCGAGCGTCTTCGGATAAACCACCTCGAACGGAAACTCGAACCGTTCCAGGATGAAACGCAGCCAGCCGGACGGCATGGACCCTCCATAGCGGTCCCACAAACCGACGCGCACCGGCTTCAGCTTCAGTGCCTCTCCCGCCGGCTGCCGCGCCACTGCCTGAAAGCTGACTCCCTTCCCGGCCGCCACTTTCTCCAGGATCCCCGCCGTGTCCGGGCGCGCCGGCACAAACATCGTGCCGCCGCCGTCCTTCAGCCAATACACGTCATGGCCGCTCTTGATCAACCGGTTCACGGCAACGAATGAATCGTTGGCGGTGTGAGTGAACGTGTACCCCGCCGCACCGTTCAACTTCGAGACCGCGCCAGCGGGAACCTGAACCATGCCCGCCACCCGTTCGAACGGACCGTCGAAGGCGTCCAGAATGCGGTCGAACTTGACGCCCATCTGATAGGCCAGCGTCCAGCCGGCGTTGTCATAAGGAGGAATTGGCGGCCCGCCGGGGCTCTGGAAATCGTTGGGGTGATCCTGCGGCTCCATCAGGTCCAGGATGTGCGCACGGAACGCCTGATCCATCTTCAGCACGAACGAACCCGCCGGATAGCTTTTGCCTGCGGCCGTGAAGCCGGCCGTGGCGCGATGTACGGTGATCCCGCTCTTCTGCAGCGCCTGGATGAACTTCACCGCCGTCGGGAAATCGGGCTGGTCAAGGGTGATGATGTATCCGCGCGGGTCGCGCTGAGCCGGTTCGCGCAGCATGTCATAGTACTTGGACGGCGTGTTGCCGCGGCCTCGGTCATTGCCCAGAAACGACGGTGCGGGTTGGTTGCCGGCACGATCCCTGGCCGCGGCTTTCTGCACTGCTTCAATGCGCTTGGGATACATGGTCCAGTGATCGCGCCGCCCGCGCTCAATGGAATTGCGGCCCATCTGGTAGATGTTCAGCAGGAACTGCTCCCGGTGCCGTGATGCCAGGTCGAGAATCGCCCGGTTCGCCGTGAGCGAGTACTCAATCGACTGGCGGAAATGCCACTTCTGCGGCTGGATGGGGTTCATGTTGTCCGAATTCGGAAGCAGCCGCTCCGGCCGGAACGGGATCTCCATGGGCGTCGGGCTCCCGATGGTTTCGGTGAGCAACCCGATCATGTTGTGAAAGTATGTTGTGGTGCGCAGCCCGCCGTTATACCAGGTGGAGTAGCTGGCGCCTTTGCGCGTGGTGACGCCCGGCTTGCCCTCGGCGGCGAAACGGTGGTGCATCGACGCGCCCACCAGGTCGAGCCCCGTCAGGATCATCGGATCGAACGTATAGTTCGCCGGATCGCGGAACGGAGGGGCGAACATCACCGTGCCGGCCGGGCCGGTCTGGTGATGGTTGTACATGATCTGCGGGAACCATTCAATGAACAACTGCCGGCTCATGTTCTCGCTCTCCGGCTGCGCGTTCATGTAAAAGTCGCGGTTATTGTCATGTCCCACGTACTTCTGGTAGAGCCGCGGCAGGTCCGCGTTCCGGCGCTTGGAGGGCTCCTTTTCCCGCATGTACCAGTTCGACACCAGTTCCATGCCGTCGGGGTTGGCGTGCACGAACAGAATGATGGCGTCGCGCAGGATGCGCATGGTTTCAGGGTCGGTGCGGCTGGCGAACTGGAAGCTGGTTTCAATCAACTGGTGCGCGCCCAGCACCTCGGTTGCGTGCAGTCCACCGTCGATCCAGATCACCGCCTTCCCTTCCGCGGCCAGCCGGCGTGCCTCTTCCGCCGGAACCTCGGCGTGGGCCAGGGTCCGCGCGATGTCCTTGAAGCGTTTGAGTTGCCGGTGGTTTTCGGGTGAGGTCACCACCGCCATCCACTGCGTCCGGCCTTCGGCCGTGCGGCCGATATCCACCAGCGTCATCCGGTCGGACTCCTGGTCGATCTTCTTCCAGTAAGCTTCGAACTGGGTGTAGGTGGCGAGCATGTGGTCGTCGCCGATATCGAAGCCGAAGAACTCCCTGGGTGTGGTGATCCGGCCTTGCGCGAACGCGCCCAGCGCCCAAAACAGAAAAACGGCGGAGCGGAAGAGTCCCATGGTCATTCCAGTGTCGCAGGAAATGACCGGATTCTCCCGCCCCGCCGCGCGAGTTGAGTCTCAGCCTACCGCCGGCGGCGATACAGGCCCAGGGCCATCAGCGCCGCGCCCAGCACACCGAGCGTGCCAGGTTCCGGCGTGAACACGATGTCCTGATAGTCCGGATGGTTCAGAGCCTGAAGCGTCTGCAACTTCGGTCCGGTGCCGTCCAGGGCGTCCAGGTAGCTCTGTGCCTGGGTGAGCATGTTGGCGATGGATGGGTTCTGGAACCTCGTAGTGCCGTTGACGACATCCAAAGTGCCCGAAGTTTCCCGAACAATCTCCCAGACGGCCACTTGCAAGGCGCCGCCGATTAGATTGCTCACGGGCGTGTTCAGCGTCGGATAGAACCGGCCAAAGAGTTCTTTCAGCAGTTCCGCTTTCGCGGCGCCCATGCCACCGATGTTGGTGGCGCCCTGCGACAGCGGTGCGGTCATGTAGTTCTGCGTACTGCTGTTCACAAACTGGCGCGGCTCGATGCAGAACGCCAGGTAGTCCGTGTTGGCGCCGGCCGGGTCCAGCTTGAAGTGAAGAAGGCCGGTGGTCAGCGTGATGAAGCCGCCGCCGTCGCCCACGTCGCGTTGCACCGTGCCCGTGTTGTACGCATCAATGTACTTCACGGGGATGATGGTGGCGGCGCTACCGAAGCCTGCAGCCAGGATGGCGAATGGGCCTACAGTTATGAGTCGATTGAACAAGGCAGTGTTCTCCAATGCGTATGAAAATAAAAAAGACCCGGAAGGTTTCCGGAGCGTGTTGCTCCAGGGACTCCTCCGCGGGTCGCAGCTTCAAGCTACCACGAAACGACGATCATATCAAGGATTGAATAGTACTGTACTATCCAGGCCGTCCTATGCGGCAACGATTTGCCTTGGCGGCGGCGAAGCAGTCATTTCTTCTTTCCGGGTAGTCCGGCGGGATTCTCGTGGACCCTTTCCTCGAACGTCCCGCGCATACCACCGGCCAACTTCAGGCTGGATTCACCGAACCGGTCGCGGATGCGGTCCACGGCGCCCAGCGCGGTCCGCCACCGCCGCTCTTCCGGTGCTTCGAGCAGGCTCAATTGGCCTTCTCCCGCGGTGAGGGCTCCTGCCTGGACACCCACGAGGCGGGTGAGCCTGCTTTCCGGCCAATGTTCACGGAACAGCCGGCGGGACTCAGCGATCAGTTCGATGTCGAGTTGCGTGGGCCGCCCAAGTGTCACCGCCCGGGTGATGGTGTGGAAGGTGTTGTCCCGCAACTTGATCTGAACCGTTCGCGTGTAAAGGCGATGCTCACGCAGGCGGCGGCCAACCATTTCCGCCAGGCGGGCCAGGGTGGACTCGATCAGGGCGCGGTCGGCGGTGTCCTGGCTGAAGGTCACCTCATGGCTGATGGACTTCGGACCTGTATCGGCGCCGATCTCTTCGTCATACCAGCCGCCGGCATCCTGGCCTCGGGCCTTGGCGGCAAGAATGACGCCCCACTGGCCGAAGTGCTGGCCGAGGAACGCGTCGTCCAGGCGTGCCAGATCGCCCGCCGTGCGAATGCCCAGGTTCATCAGGTTGGCCTCCGTGGCCTTGCCGATGCCAGGGATCCGGCGGATGGCGAGCGGCGCCAGGAACTGCGCCTCAAGACCGGGCAGCACGTAGAGCATGCCGTTCGGCTTGGCCTGATCGGAGGCGACCTTGGCGACGAGCCTGGTGGCTGAGATCCCGATGGAGCAGTTGAGGCCCGTGGCCTCGCCCACGGCGTCGTGAAGCTTGCGGGCCGCCGCAAGCGGTGGGCCGAGCAGGCGGCGGGTGCCCGTCATGTCCATGTACGCCTCGTCGATGGAGGCCATCTCAACCAGGGGTGAGAACCGGCTGAGCACCTCAAAAACACGGCCCGAGTACTCCCGATAGCGCTCCGGGTGGCCGGGCACGAAAATCGCCTCCGGACACAACTTGGCGGCGGTGCGCAGCGGCATGGCGGAGTGGACGCCAAATTTGCGCGCGGCATAGGAGGCCGCCGAAACCACGCCCCGCTGATCCGGGCGCCCGCCCACCACCACCGGCTTGCCTTTCAACTCCGGGTTGAACTGCTCTTCCACGGAGACGAAGAAGGCGTCCATGTCCACGTGGAACACGGTTTTCATGGGGCCCACCTGGCCTCAAGCACCCGCGGGAATCCGGCCAGATCGTTGTGGGCGGCGGCTTCCCGCCAGGCGCCGGTGAGCAGCGCCAGCGCCGATTCCGCGGTCTCCACTCCAGTTTCCATCACCAGCCAGCCGCCGGGCTTGAGAACGCGCGCGGCCTCGGCCACCAGAAGGGGGTAGACCGCCATTCCGTCCTCGCCCGCAAACAGTGCGATGTGCGGCTCATGATCCCGCACTTCAGGCGCTAGCGTGGCGATGGCGGCACGCGGCACGTAGGGCGGGTTCGACACAACAAGGTCCGCACAGGCGTCCGGCAGGGCTTCCGCCAGATTCGTCTTCACAAACTCCACCCGGCCGCCCAACCGGCGCTGGTTCTCGCGAGCCTGGCGCAGCGCGGCCATCGAGACATCGGTGGCCAGGATGCCGGCGCCGGTTTCGCATGCCAGGGTGACGGCGATGGCGCCGGAACCGGTTCCGATATCGACAGCGGTACCGCGGCACCGGGGCAAAGCCCGCTCGATCAGGTGCTCGGTCTCGGGCCGTGGAATCAGCACGGCGGGCGAGACCCGGAACTCGCGGCCGTAGAACTCCTGGCGGCGCGTGATGTACTGTACCGGCTTGCCACGCATCCGCTCATGCAGGTAGCGGCCGTAGTGGATCCAGCCGATGGTGGAAAGCTCCTGCTCCGGGTGCGCGAACAGGTAGGTCCGGTCGCGCCCCAACGCGAACGCCAACAGCACCTCAGCGGTCAGGCGCGGAACACCGTCACCCGCGGCTCCAAGCAGCGCCGCGCCCTGCGCCACCGCCTGGCCAATCGTGAGCATTGTCCCTTACACCCGCACACCATCGAAGTTGGCGCGCAACACACGCATCACGTTGCCGCCCAGGATCTTCCTGATGTCGTCGTCCTTGAACCCGCGCTGCACCATGCCGATGGTGAACACGGGCCAGTTGGTCCAGGCCATCGAACGCACCTGCTGCGGCGTTGCCCCGCCCAGCGCCCCGGCCGGCCACAGCGCTTCCCAACGCACCCGCTCGCGGGCGCGCCTGGGGATCTTGCGAACCTCCGCCGCCGCGTTGCGGGACTGATAGGCGACGTCCGTACCGATGGCAACATGATCGGGGCCGAAGGTCTTCACCGCATACTCAATGTGATCGAGCATCGCCGCGATATCGCGGGTGCGGCCCAGGAACTCGGGAATGCAACAGATGCCGATCAACCCGCCGCCATCCACAATCGACCGGATCACTTCATCCGGCTTTGACCGCACGTGAGGGTTCAGGGCTCCGCACACGGTGTGGCTGGCCATGATGGGCTTCGACGATGCCCGCGCCGCCTCCAGGCTTGTGCGCCAGCCGCTATGCGCCGTGTCGACAATCACGCCGAGCCGGTTCATCTCGCGGATGGTGGCCCGGCCGAAATCGGAGAGGCCCGCATTGCCCGGTTCGCCACAGCCCTCGCCGATCAGGTTGCGGCGATTGTAGGTGAGATGCATCATGCGCACCCCCAGTTGGAAGAAGACCGGCAGGTAGCGCAGTTCGTCCTCCACGCTCACCCACTCGGAGGTCACCGGGACGCCATTGGTGGTGAACACCAGAGCATGCCGGCCGGCGCGCCGGGCGGCTTCCACCTCATCCGGCTGGGCAGCCAGCGGTACGTGATCGCGCAGGTGATGTGTGGAGTAGGTGAAGCGTGCCAGCCGCTTGATCAGCCGCATGGGGTGGGAGCCCTCTTCCCCGGCGTTCTGAATGATGGCGGTGACGCCGGAGGCCCGCCAGGCATCCAGATACTCCGCCCGTTCGGCGGCGCTGGTCACCTGGCGCGTCATGGCCTGGCCCTCCAGCAGGTCCTGAAGTTCGATCTGCGAAGCGCCAGCCTCCACGGCCAGCCGGATGCTGTCTCCATCCACGGCGGCTCGTGGGGAAAAACCGTAGGACTCAACCACCAGGGTTGCGGCGTGCAGCTTCAGCCCGTGCTCCACCTGGGCAGTGGTGGGCTTCAGCACCGCGAGCGCGGTTTCGCGCGCCGCCTGGATCACTTCGTTGGGGCTGGCGAGTTGCGCCGCCGCGGCCGGCGAGGCGAGCAGTGCTCCGAGCGGTGACCCGAACAGACGGCGGCGGGGAATCAGCATCATGGCTCCGATAGCAAGGTTACCAGCAGCCGGGCAGCCAGGAGCGATACACTGGGCGCCGGACATGAGAATCACGCTCCCGCTTCTGGTCCCCCTGCTCGCCGGCGCGCAGACCGGCATCATCCCCACCTCGCCGCAACAGCATGCGGCGTTGGCCAGATTGACGGCGGCCGCCGCCCGTCTGCCCTTGAAGCTCACCGATTTCGCGATCATAAAACCGTCCGCGGGCTGGGCCATCGAGATGGCAAGCTCCGTGGCAGCGGCGCCCGATGGAACCATCTACGTGCTTCAGCGCGGCAGCCAGGCGGAGCCGGTGCTCGCGCTTCACCGGGATGGGCGGCTGCTGCGGGGCTGGGGCAGAGGGTTGTACACCATTCCGCACAGCGTTCGCGTGGACTCCAAGGGCAATATCTGGACGGTGGATGCCGGCAGTTCGCGTATCCTCAAGTTCACACCCGAAGGCAAGGAACTGCTGCGCATTGAGGTGGGTGAGATGCCCGCCGCGCACCCCAGCGCCTTCAAGGGCACCGCGGATATCGCCTTTGGACCGGACGGCAATCTCTATATCGCCGACGGTTATGGGAACGCGCGGGTTCTTGTGTATTCGCCCGAAGGCCGCAGGCTTCGCTCCTTTGGCGAGCGGGGCACGGGGCCGGGGCAGTTGCAGGTTCCACACGGTATTCAGGTGGACAGCGATGGAACGGTCTATGTGGCTGACCGCGAGAACGGACGCATCCAAAGATTCACCCTGGAGGGCAAGTTCATCGGTTTGTGGGAAGTACACGGCAAGACGTTTTCGCTCACACTGGCGCGGGGATTCCTTTGGGCGGGCTGCCAACAACGCGACCAGCCGAACGGGGCGCCGGGGTGGATCATGAAACTGGACAGGAAGACGGGTAAGCTGCTTGGGCTGGTGGAGTCGACGGGGCATCATTCGGTGGCTGTGACCAGCGGCGGCGAGATCCTTACGGGCACGCGCCCTGACCGTGTTCTGTGGTTCCGGAAATAGGGGATGATGACAGGGATGACGATGGGGATGAAGACAAGATCAATACTGGTTTTTGCGCTGGCCTCGGCGTGCGCGGCGCAACACGCGGATCCCGCCGTTGTGGGGCGCGATCTGTTCAACAGGTACTGCACATCGTGCCATGGCGCGGGGGCGCAGGGCGGGCGAGGACCGAATCTGGCCCGGGGCGATTTCGCGCGCGGGTCAAGCGATGCGGCAATTACGCGAAACATCGTCGAAGGCATTGCCGGGACTCAGATGCCGGGATTTCCGCTACCGCCGGCCGAGGTGCAGGCGATGGTGGCGTACCTTCGATCGCTTGAGACCGCAAAAGGGGATGACCGTGTGCAGGGGGATGCCGCGCGCGGCCGCACGCTGTTCTTCGGCGGCGCGGGTTGCTCCGGCTGTCACATGATGGGTGGATCGGGCGGGCGCCTGGGGCCGGATTTGACGCGCATCGGTGCGGATCGCCGCATTTCGGAGCTTCGGCGGGCCATCGCCGAGCCGTCGGCACTGGTGAAACCGGGCTACAACACTCTGGAGATTGTCACCGCCGAGGGCACCACCATTCGCGGCGCCGCGCGGAACGAAGACACCTTTTCCGTGCAACTGATGGACCGCGCGGGTAAGTTGCACCTGATGTCCAAGCGAAACCTGCGCGAGGTTCGAAGAGTCAAGGAGAGCCTGATGCCCGCCGCGGCTGTGAAGGGGCAGGACCTTGACGACGTGCTCGCGTTTCTGCGCACGCCCGGGCCTTTGGCGCTTCCCGCCTGGACGCCCGCCGCGGACTTCAACGTCAGTTTTGATCGCTTGCGCAACGCGCGCCGCGAACCGCAGAACTGGCTCCACTACTGGGGCGATTATGAAGGCACCCACTCAACGGCCTTGCGGCAGATCAATGGCACGAATATCGGCACGCTCCGGCCAGCCTGGTCTTATCAGTTCACCGGATCCGCGACGCCCCATGTCGAGACCACGCCGATTGTGGCCGGCGGCCTGATGTTCGTCACAGGGCCGGGCAGCGATGTTGCGGCGCTGGACGCCAGAACAGGCCGTCAGGTCTGGCGTTACTCGCGGCCGCTGCCCAAGGTGCACAGCCATTGCACGGTGATGACGAACCGTGGCGTGGCCATTCTGGGCGACCGCCTCTACCTGGGCACCCTGGACGCCCGGCTGGTGGCGCTCGACGCCAAGACGGGCAACGTGATCTTCGATGTGGAGGTGGGCAACTACAAAGATGGCCTGTCGATCACTCACGCTCCGCTCGCAATCGATGGGCGGATCGTTATCGGCATCACGGCGGGCGAGTGCGCGCTTGCCGGGTATGTGGATGCCTATGACGCCGCGACTGGTAAGCGGTTGTGGCGCACGCATGCCGTGGCGCAGCCGGGCGACCCCAATCACAAGACCTGGGCCGGTGACTCGTGGAAGTACGGCGGCGCCCCCACCTGGATGACCGGCACCTACGACGTCTCAACCCGCACCATCTTCTGGACAACCGGCAATCCTGGTCCCGACTATGACGGAACCGTGCGGGCGGGCGACAACCTGTACTCGTGCAGCGTGCTGGCGCTTGACCCTGATACGGGCCGCATGAAGTGGTATTTCCAGCACACCCCGCACGATGTGCATGACTGGGATTCGAACGAAACCCCCGTACTGGTGGATGCCGAGGTGCGTGGGCGAAAACGCAAACTGCTGATTCAAGCCAACCGCAACGCGTTCTACTATGTGCTGGACCGGGAGACCGGCGAGTTTCTGGCGGGCAAGGCCTTTGCCAAACAGACCTGGGCCCGGGGGCTCGACGACAAAGGCCGCCCGATCGTGATTCCCAACACGGACCCGACGCCGGAGGGCAACTATGCCTGTCCCGATGCCGGCGGGGCCACCAACTGGGCAGCGCCCTCCTATAGTCAGTGGACCGGGCTGTTCTACGTATCGGTACGCGAGACCTGCGCCACGTATTTTCGCGAAACGAAGCCACCCGTGCCCGGCGAGCCGTACACGGGGGGTGGTCAGCGGGACGACGGCAGCGGATACGATCCCGGCTTCGTCCGGGCGCTCGATCCGGCAACCGGCGACATCCGCTGGAGCACACCCACCCACACGGGTTCCTGGGCCACGGGCGTGCTGGCCACGGCAGGCGGACTGGTTTTTGCCGGCGTGAGGGAGGGCAGTCTTCTGGCGCTTGACGACAAGACCGGCAAGATCCTGTGGAGCTACAACACGGGAGGCCAGGTGCAGAGCGGTCCGATTTCATACGCTGTGGACGGCCGCCAGTATGTGGCCATTGCGAACACCACGTCTCTCACCGTGTTCACCCTGCCGTAGGGCAACGGGTGCTGGCATTGGAGGGTTCACAGACGCGCTGGCGCTAGGTGGGCATCGAGCCGCGAGGGCGCGACGCCGGCTATCTCCGGCGACAGTTCTCCATCCATCGGGGCACCCTGCTTCAGATGCTCTTGAAGGCCGTACCACCTTGCAGGGTTTGTTCAGGATGCGGACGGCCGGTATCCTGCCGGGCGGATGCTGTGGCGCGGTGTGACGGAAGGTGAGCCTTTTCTCACGGCCGATCAATGATCACGGCCGGGTATGCGGATCGGAAGTTTGGGGTAAACCCCATTGTTCCGGGTGGACGGCTGATCGACCGGGTGGCGGAACGGCGCTGGCGGCTGACGATCCGGATGGAGTCATTTTGGCCGAGGAAGCCATCGCCACCCGGTACAAGCTGACTGCCGGTTTCGACCGGGATGTCCCGAATCGCCGGGTGGATCGCTGAGGACGGGTACCGGTCAGTACTACAACGCCCATGCAGCCTTTCCCTGGTACACTGCCTTTATGGTGAGCTCAGACGCTGATCACAGGCCGGTACAACACTACACGCTGAAACATCGAATGGTGGCCTGGGTCAGCCGGAACCTCTTTGACCACGTGACTTACACGGTCCGCCGCGGTCTTCTGAAGGGCTTGAAACGCCGGGGAGGGCTGGCGTGGCTGCCGGAGTCCCTGGCTCCCTCAACGGTGACCGCCGAAGAGGCGTTCTGGCAGGCGCAGAACCTGGCGGGGATGACTGTGTATGACGTCGGCGCGTTTCAGGGTCTGATGACTCTGTTTTTCGCCACCCGGGCGGGGCGCGTTGTGGCTTACGAACCGAACAGCGTGAACCGGGCCAGGCTGATGAAAAACCTGGAGTTGAACCGAATTTCCAACGTGACTATCCGGCCCGTGGGCGTGGGCGCCGAGGAGATGCGGGCCACCATGGTGAACTCGGTTGACATGCCGGGCGGCGCGAGTATCGACCCTGGTGTGGCCCAAAGCATTCAAAAGGAAGCCAATGTGCACGTCGAAGAGATCGAGGTGGTGATGTTCGATAAAGACCTTGCGGCACATGGGCTGCCCGCTCCGGATCTCATCAAGATCGATGTGGAAGGGCTGGACTGGCGGTGCTCGAAGGGGCCCGTGCCACGCTCGCGGCCAGGCACCCGCGGCTGTTTATCGAGATGCACGGAGACACGATGGCGGCCAAACGGCAGAACGCTCAGGCGGTGGTGGAACTGCTGGTGGGCCTGGGGTACGACGAAATCCTGCATGTTGAATCGGGCACGATGTCCACGGTAACGAACGCTACGATCGCGGCTGAGGGTCATCTTTACTGCCAGCGGCGCGCGGCGCACTCGGCGGGCCGCTGAGAGTACCTGAGGCCGGACCTGGCCGGTACAATGGCGTGATGGTGTGCCAGAATCTGTTGCTCGCCGCGCTGATACCGGCGGCTTTGACGGCCCAGACGCAGAACGATTGGCCCGGACCGTTGGGAGACGCCGGCGGGCGGCGGTTTTCAACGCTCCGGCAGATCCACGCAGCGAACGTTGCCGGGCTGAAACCGGCCTGGACGTTTCACACGGGCAAGGGCGGTTCCGAGGGTATTCCGGTGGTGGCCGGGGGCCGCATGTTCGTCGCCGCCGCGAACGGTGTTTTCGCCTTGAAGCCTGAATCGGGCGAGCTTCTCTGGTATTACGAAAGCACTGGTGTGGCGCTGCGGGGGCTGACGTATTGGCCCGGTGCGAGCGGAGTCCGGCCGCGGGTATTCGCCGGTGTTCGCCAGGGGAGTATGGTGGCGCTGGACGCCGAGACTGGAAAACCCGTGCCGGGCTTTGCCAATGAGGGCTTGCTGGACCTGAAGAAAGGTGTCCTGGATGGCCTGCCGGATGGCCGTCTGGCGCTGCAATCGCCGCCTATCGTCTACAAGGGCCTGGTGATTACCGGGAGTTCGAACGGCGAAGGCGCTCCGGCCGCGGGACCCTATGGTGATATCCGGGGTTGGGATGCGGGGACCGGCCGGCTTGTCTGGACCTTCCACACCGTTCCTCGCCCAGGTGAACCCGGTTACGAGACATGGCCGGAGGGGGCGTGGAAGAACCGCTCCGGCACCAATACCTGGGGGTTTTTTACCCTGGATGCGGCGCGAGGTGCTCTTTATGCTCCCATCGGGTCTCCCACGGCCGACTTCTATGGCGTCGACCGGCATGGCATGGGCCTGTATGGCAACAGTCTGGTGGCGCTGGATGCGAGCACCGGCAAGCTGAAGTGGCACCAACAGTTAGTGCACCACGACATCTGGGATTATGACCCGGCCGCGCCCCCCGTGCTGTTCGATTCAGTGCAGGGCGGCCGGCGCATCCCAGCCGTGGCCCAGATCACCAAGATGGGGATCATGTTTTCCTACAACCGGGTGACCGGGCAGCCGCTGTTCGGCCAGGAAGAGCGCCATGTGCCCCAAAGCGTGGTGCCAGGGGAGAAAACGTGGCCCACGCAGCCGTTTCCACTGAAGCCGGCGCCGCTCGCCCGCATCTCGTTCAGCCTGCATGAGATGTACAGCGAGTCGCCCGAGCACGCCAAGTTCTGCCGGGAGTTGTTTGAGGCCAACCGCATGACGATTGGTCCAATTTATTCGCCCATGCCTCTGGAGGGCAACGTTCTGACGTTTCCCAGCACGCTGGGGGGTGGAAACTGGGGCGGATTCGCTCACGATCCAGGGCTGGGTCTGCTGTTCACGAACATCATGAATATCGGGCAGTGGGGCCACATGGAAAAGCGTATCGACCCAAAAACGGGGCAGGAAACCTACGTGCGGACCTCGGCCTATGGGCCCTATGCGCGTTTTTGGAACCGGGAGACGCGCGTGCCGTGCTCGAAGCCCCCGTTCGGAGAGATGGTGGCGGTGAATGCCAACACGGGCGAAATCGCCTGGCGCGTACCCTTGGGCCGGATCGAGAGCCTGGAGTCGATCGGCGTGCGAAACACGGGCACGCTGTCGCTGGGGGGCGGCATTGCCACGGCGGGCGGGTTGGTGTTCATCGCGGCCACCAACGACGCCTACTTCCGGGCATTCGAATCGAAGAGCGGGCGGTTGTTGTGGGAGCACAAGATCGACGCCAACGGACACACCATTCCAGTGACATACCAGGGCAATGACGGGCGGCAGTACGTGGTGGTGCATGCCGGCGGAGGCGGGGCCTACTTTGGGGGCGCTCCGGGCGACAGCATTCAGGCTTTCGCCCTGCCCGGCGGGCCGCCGTTCAAGGAGACCACGGCGCCGATTCACCTGCGCTTTCCGGTGTCGAAACAGGTGTCGCTGCCGGAAGGCGAGACTGCGGCGCTGGTGCGGACCTCCTGCTCCGGGACGTGCCACAACCTGGAGGTGATCTCTTCGCAAAAACGAACCCGGGCCGAATGGGTCCGGATTCTTGACGCCATGGCCGCGCGCGGGGCGCGCGTGCCGGAGGGGCAGTCGGCCGCGGTGGTCGATTATCTGGCAAGGCACTTCGGGCGGCCTTAGAGTCCATGGGAACGATTTTTCTGCTGATTGCCTCGAACGCCTTCATGACAGTGGCCTGGTACGGCCACCTGAAACTGCGTTCCGTTCCGCTCTGGCAGGCGATTCTGGCCAGTTGGGGGATCGCGTTCTTTGAGTACTGCCTGATGGTGCCGGCCAACCGGATGGGCTACGGGACGTTCAGCGCCTATCAACTGAAAATCATCCAGGAAGTGATCACGCTCAGCGTGTTCGTCGCTTTCGCGCTGCTCTATCTGGACGAGCGTCCGGGATGGAGCCATGCTCGGTTTCCTGGTGGGGGCGGTGTACTTCGGGTTTTCAAAGGGCTGAAGCGGCTGAAGCGGCCCTCAACCGGCGGCAGGCACGGGTGAGTCTGCCCCACCTGACGAACGCGCCGGTATGGCAGCCAGGATCGTGCATCTCGTTGAGACGGATGATGGAGGGCTGGAGCTAATGGCCGCACCCGGCAACCTGGCGGCGTAACTCCGCCACGGCTTGGCGTTCTGACGGACGGAGCTGCCCGTCGCGATCCATCAGGTTGTAGACGGCGGAAGCGGAACCCCAAGCTGCACAGGCTTGCCTCTTGTTGCCGGCGGCGGACTCGGCGCCGCCCACCCCTCGCAGCGACATCGCCAGATTGGACCGGTATTGCGGATGACGGGCATCCAGCGTTTGCAGGAACTGGCTGGCGCGAAGGGCCTCCTTGTACGCAAGAAGGGCTTCCCGGGGGTTCTTCATCCGCATCAACACATTCCCTACGCGGCCGGACGCATAGACCACCCGATCCTGAAGCCGGGCGTCGGCCGGATCGGCATGGGCCAGACGTTGCCGGATGGCGAGCGCCTTGCGATAGTTCGCCAGGGCCTCCGGCAATCGGTTCCGTTGCTGATGGTATGAGCCGTTCTGGCTGTAGTCGAAGGACAGGTCCAATTGAGCCTCGGCATCGTTCGGCATGGCAGCCACACGGGCGGTATCGATCTCTTCGGCGCGGCGCAAGTGCGGCGCGGCCCGCTCATCCGGGTTCTCCACCAACACGGCGGCGATGTACTTGTGAACCAGCGCCACGTCGCGCTGCCGGCCTGGGTCGGCAGGCTTCGCGGCCAGGAGTTCCTCGGAGATAGCCAAGGCCTTGTAACGGACATCCAGGTTGCTACCATCCACGTCGCCCAGGTTGCTGTAGGCGCCGGCAAGGCTCCGCCGGTTTGTATCGGTGGGCTCACGCTGAACCAGGGACTCCATCAGCGTCACCGCCTGGCGGGCCGCCTGCCGGGCTTCCTCCCCCTGACGGAGAAAGGCCAGAACAAGGGCCATGTGGCGGCAGGTCAGCGCCAGTCCCAAGACCGCGTCGCGATCACCGGGACCGGCTCGCAACGCGCCGTCGAACAGGAGGCGCGCCTTGCGGAAGCTGGCAATCGCGCCGTTCGGGTCGCCCAGGTTGGCCTGGGATTGAAGGCCCAGCACATCCCCCAGTTTCAAGTAAGCCTTGGCCAGTTCTACTTGCAAGCCGCGGTCGTCGCCGGCGTCGCGTGCCAACCTATCGAGATATTGGAGCGCATTGGCAACGATCAATCTACGGGCCGCCGTGGATGCGGGCAGCGCGGCCACCGCGTCGTGAATTTCGAACACCACGGCATGTGCCAGTTGCCGCACATCGTTGAACCGGCGATTCGCCGCTTGCGACTGGCGCACTGTGATCGCGGCGGATGCAGCCAGCAGAATCGCCACGGCCAGGGCGATTGCCACGGCCAGTCTGTTACGCGCCAGAAAGGTGCTGAAGACGTACCACAGAGCCCCTCGGCGGGCCTCGACAGGGCGCTTCGACTGGTACCGGCGGACATCGAGCGCCAGACCCTCGGCCGAAGAATAGCGCTCCGCCGGGTCCGTCCGTACGGCTTTCGCAATGATCGCGTCGAGATCGGCCGAACCGGTTTGCGGCCTGTGGCGTGGATCGTCGCAAACGATGTGAATGATCTCGTCAAAGTTCTTGCCCGTCAGGTCATAGAGCCGCCGTCCGGTGAGCAGTTCGTGCAGTAGCAAGCCGAGAGAGTAGATGTCGCTCATGATTGAGATATGCCCGCCGCGAATCTGCTCCGGGCTGGCGTACTCAGGGGTCATGGCGGGGATCAGCGTGACGCCGGCCGGCCGCTCCGCCGGCGTGAGGATCTTGGCGATACCGAAGTCCAGAAGTTTTGGGGCGCCGCCCGTAGTGACCAGGATGTTCGCGGGCTTCAGATCCCGGTGAACCACCAGGTTCTGGTGAGCGTAATGCACGGCGGCGCAGATTTCCCGGAACAGGCGCAAGCGTTCCGCGACGGTACGCCCGCGGCAGAACTCGTCGATTGGCACGCCGTCCACGTACTCCATGACGATGTAGGGCAGGCCGGAAGGCGTGACGCCGCCGTCGAGTAATCGGGCGATGTTGGGTTGCGATAAGCGCGCCAGGATCTGGCACTCGTCCAGAAACCGCCGGTAGAGCGTGGCCGATCCGGCGACGCTCCAAAGCTTGACCGCTACCTGCTGTTCGAATTGGCCGTCGTGGCGCTCGGCGCGGTAGACGGCACCCATCCCGCCGCGGCCGATCTCCGCAATGAGGCGATAGGGGCCAACGACGTCCGGAACCGGCTCCATGAAAGCGCCAGCGCGGCGATGCGCGGCAAGAAGCGACTCCACTTCCGTTCGCAACTCTGGCCGGCCCGCGCAGGCGCCGGCCAGATAGGCGTCCAGGCTTTCGGGCGGGAGATCCACCGCCGCCGCGAACGTCTGCTGCACGATCTGCCAATGGCTGGAATCCACGCCGCTACCCGCCTAGATCACGATACAGCCAAGCCTTTGCAAATGTCCATTCCCGCTTAACGGTGGTGGGTGAGCAGCCGATTATGTCCGCCAGTTCGCCGATGGAGAGTCCGGCGAAGTACCGCAGTTCGACGATGCGGGCCTTTCTCTCATCCATGGCCGCCAACCGCGACAGGGACTCATCCAGCGCTTCCATGTCCCAGTCGCGCGGAGCGGGGATTGTGAGCGCCTCGTCCAGGCGTACTTGAGTTCCGCCACCGCCTCGCTTCGCGGCGGTGCGCCGCCGCGCGTGATCCACCAGAATGTGCCGGATGGCTTGGGCGGAGATCGCGAAAAACTGAGCCCGATTCTGCCATCGGACGCCGTCCATGCGGACAAGGCGAAGGTAAGTCTCATGCACAAGGGCCGTGCACTGCAGGGTATGCCCCGGCCGCTCATTGCGCAGGTAGCCCCGGGCGATGGCACGCAACTCGGTGTAAACCAGAGGGATCAGTTCCGCGATAGCCTCGCGGTCACCGGTGGCCCAACGTTCAAGGAGGCGCGTCAAGTCTCCGGGCACTTCCCTATCTTAACCGGCATCTCGCGGCACGGGCGACGAAAAAATGGTCCGATCCGGGCCCGGACTGCGCCCGTACTGGCAGGAGGATTTTGTGAAACAACAGCTAACCCTAATCGAATTCTTGAACATCACGCGGAAAACCGGCCCGCTCCGGCTTCCGGCAAGCCATGGGCTTCGGAAGGCATGGAGCCGCGGCGGAGGGGCCTTTTCGATCCTGTTCCTGGCCGCGATGTGCTCCCAGGCGACGGTGATTACAACTCAGCATGGCCTCTCCATTGTGGAAATCGCGGGTAGGCCGGACCAAGTGTCGTTCGAAACGGTAATCGATGGCCGTGTCTCGGTGTCCGAGACGTCGGGTAGCCTGGCAACCCCGGAGGCCAGAACCGCGGCACGTTCCAGCGCCCAGGAAATGGCCGCCAATGCACGCATTGACGACAAGCTTAGGAACAGCAGGACGCATTTCGTCGACGTTTCCAGCGAAGCAGGCTACACAGTCAGAGTTCTGCCCGACACAGCCTTCATGCGCAGAGCGATGATCGACTTCGTGCTGCCAGAGAGTTTTCTGGAGATCACCACCACGGCGGAGGTGCCATTCGAGGAATTGACCACACTCCTCGGGGCCGAGATCCTAGTCTGCTTCGTCACGACGTGCCCCGGCGATACGACGGCATTTCTGTTTCAGGCCAGCCTTACGGCATCCCACCGTGATTTCCGGTGGGCTGCCAATGCCACCGGACTTCCTGGCCTGGATGTAACTCCGTTGAACAATCCAGTGCTGACTGAGACGCCACCGCGCTTCTCTAGGAACTTGTTGAAATACGCTTCGCCGCGTCAGCATCGACGCGATCCGTTCGATCCGAACATCGCAAAACGGTGCGAAAAGGGAATTTTTGGGGCGCACTGCCCCGGCAACACCGCCGCGCGGTG